>DASYNW010000151.1:0-6654 GCA_036008325.1 Allostellaceae bacterium | reverse complement strand
CTCGGCGCGCTGGTCATGCGCGGGGCCGGCTGCACCCTCAACGACATCGCCGACCGCCATTATGACGCAGAGGTCGCCCGCACCCGGCTGCGGCCGTTGCCGAGCGGTGCGGTCAGCGTGCGCGGGGCGGTCGTCTTTCTGCTGGCGCAGTTGGCGGTCGGCGCCGCCGTGCTGTTCAGCCTCAACCGGATCAGCATTGTTCTGGGCCTCGCCGTTCTCGCGCTGATCGGCAGCTATCCGTTCATGAAACGGGTGACCTATTGGCCGCAGATCTTTCTCGGCCTCAATTTCAATTGGGGTGCGCTGGTCGGCTGGACCGCGGTCATGGGCGCGCTCAGCCGGCCGGCAGCGCTGCTCTATCTCGGCGGGGTCTTCTGGACGATCGGCTACGACACGATCTACGCGCACCAGGACAAGGAGGACGACGCGCTGATCGGGGTCAAATCCTCGGCCCTGGCGCTGGGTTCGCGCACCCGGCCGTGGCTCTTCGTGTTCTACGCCGCCGCGATATTGCTGTGGGGCATGGCGGGGAGGGCGGCAGGGCTCGGCGGCGGGTTCTGGGTCGGGCTCGCCGCGGCGGCAGTTCAGCTCGCCTGGCAGGCGGCGCGCGTCGACATCGACCGCCCGGCCGACTGCCTCGCCAAGTTCCGCTCGAACCGCGCGGTCGGCTGGCTGCTGCTGGCCGGGATCGTCGCCGGCCACGTGCTCTAAACCCGGCCGTGGACCCCGGCTGCTTCGTCCGCCGCAACACCGCGATCGCGTTCCCGCCGCTGGTGCCCGAGATCCGGCTCCATCTGGCGACCGAGATCACCCCGATCTGGCAGGCGAGCGAGGAGACGCTCGCGCAGGGCGCGGTGCCGCCGCCGTTCTGGGCTTTCGCCTGGGCCGGCGGCCAGGCGCTGGCCCGCTATCTGCTCGATCGCCCGCAGACCGTCGCCGGCCGCAAGGTGCTCGATTTCGGCTCCGGCTCGGGCCTGGTCGCGATCGCCGCCGCGATGGCCGGCGCCCGCTCGGTGGTCGCCGCCGAGATCGATCATTTTGCCGCCGCGGCGATCGCCGCCAACGCCGCGCTCAACGGTGTCGAGGTCGAGGTGACCGTCGCCGAAATGCTCGCCGCCGCCGCTCCCAGCTGCCAGATCGTCACCGCCGGCGATGTCTGCTATGAGCGCGAAATGGCGCAGCGCGTGATCCCCTGGCTGCGGGTTCTCGCCGGCGCGGGGACCATGGTCCTGCTCGGCGACCCCGGCCGCGCCTATCTGCCGCAATCGGGTCTGCGCGAGCTCGCCCATTATCGGGTGCCGACCAGCCGCGAGCTCGAGGACGCCGACACCCGCGAGGCGGTCGTCTTTGAGGTGCTGGCCGGTTAGCGCTGTCGCATCCGGGTGCCGGGATCCGCACCGCCGTCGCTCTTCAAAGCCGGTCGAGCACGGTTTCTTTGAAGCGGCGCATCTCGGCGATCGACGCAGCGGCGTCGGGGCGCTCGAAATCGATGTCGACGGCGGCGACTCCGAGATCGCGCAACCCCCGCAAATCGGCGATAATCTCAGCGGCGCTGCCGGAGAACAGCCGCCGCTCGCCATCCGAGGCCTGGTCCGGCACCGCCGCGCCGTAGCGCTTGATGCGATAGGTCAGCGCGACCTTGGCCGGGTCGCGGCCGGCCTCCTCGGTGAACCGGCGCAGCCGGGCGACGCCGGCGCGGTAGCGCGCCAAGGTGTCGAGCAGGTGCCGGTTGTTGCTGCCGATCGGGTACCACGCGTCGCCGAGCCGCGCGGCGCGGCGCAAGGCCGGCCCGCTTTCGCCGCCGACCCAGATCGGCGGGTGCGGCTGCTGCACAGGCTTGGGTTCGAACAGCACCTCGTCGAGCTTGACCCAGTCGCCGTCGAAATGCGGCGCCTCTTCGGTCCACAATGCCCGGAAAGCCCGGATGTACTCGTCGGTGACCGCCCCGCGCGCGGCGAACGGGGTCACCGCCACCGCGTCGAATTCGGCTTCGAGCCAGCCGGCGCCGATGCCGACCGTGAGCCTGCCGCCCGACAGCACATCGATCGTCGCCAGCATCTTCGCCGCCAACACGGCCGGCCGGTACGGCACCACCATTACCGCCAGCACGAGGCGGATATGCGAGGTCTTGGCCGCGATAAAGGCCGCCGCGGTCAATTGATCGTGCCGCCGCTGCGGGCCATCGCCAAAGAACTCGCCACTCTCCGAATAGGGGTAGCCCGGCGCCTTGAGGTTCGGCAGCACGATGTGATCGGTCAGGGTCAGGTAGTCGTAGCCCAGCGCCTCGCCCGCCTGCGCGACCCGGGTTACGATCTGCGGGTCCGCCATCGGCCCGCTGATCGGCAGGTTGAAGCCAAACTGCATGCTCTTCCTCCGGGTGGCTTGCCGGCGCACAATAGCCGCGACGCATGCCTTGGCGCCATGCTCGGCAGCGCGGCGCGAGAAGAACGGAGACCCTTTGATGCGGCTTGGATTTGTCGGCACCGGCACGATGGGGACGCCGATCGCCCTCTGCCTGATCGAGGCCGGCCATTCTGTGACGGTCTGCGACATCCGGCCCGAGGCAACGCAGGCGCTCGCCGGGCGCGGCGCCGACGTCGCCGGAAACCCGCGCGCGGTGGCCGAGAACAGTGAAATCGTCTTCACCTCGCTGCCCGGCCCGGACCAGATGATGCCGGCCGTGCTCGATCCGGCGACCGGCATCCTCGCCGGGCTGCGCGCCGGCGGCTGCTATATCGACCTGACCACCAACGCCCCGGCGGTGGCGCGGCAAGTGGCCGAGGCCTGCCGCAAGAAAGGCATCGACATGCTCGACGCCCCGGTCAGCGGCCGGCCGCCGGGGATGACGGTAATGGTCGGCGGCGCCGAGCTGGTCTTCGCCCGCTGCCGGCCGCTCTTCGAGGCGATCGCCCATAATATCTTCTACGTCGGCGTCGCCGGGGCCGGCTGCATCGCCAAGCTCGTGACCCAATATCTCGGTTACACCAATTTCGTGGCCGCGCTCGAAGGCCTGCTGATCGGCGCCAAGGCCGGGGTCGATCCCGGCGTGCTCGCCCAGATCGTGCCGTTCAGCGCCGGGGCCAGCCGCACCTTCGACAACATCCCGCGCTCGGTGTTGACCGGAGCCTTTACCGCCGGCGGCACTCTCGACATCGTCGCCAAGGATCTGCACCTCGCCTGCGCCCTGGCCCGCGAGGTCGCCGCCCCGGCCAATCTCGGCCTCCTCGCCCACGACGTATTGCACCGCGCCCAGGCCCAAGGTTGGGGCCAGGACGGGTTCCCGGTCGCCGCCCGGATCTTGGAGGCGATGGCCGGCTGCGAGCTGCGTTCGCAACGGGGCCGGGACGCAGCCCCATATCAGGCGCGAGATCCGCGCCGCTCGGCCGGCGGCAATCCCCGCGACAACGGCAATCCTCAACGGCAATGAGCGCTCGCCGGGTCCCCGCGACCCTGCCCGGGCCGGTTCCGCGCCGCCTGTTCCACCTGTTTTTATCAGGCCGAAATCAGGCAGCATCAATTCCTGCAACGACAATTCGCACCCACGTCAACACCACTATCACCGCAAATCTACCATTTGAACATGGTAATTAGATGCCCCGCAATGCCGATCCCAGCCTTTGTGAAAACGCGCAGAACAGGGATCCCGAAGTCGCATAAGCGCCGTTCTGGATAATTCGCGCTGTGTCCTGCGGTTACGGGCTGATCACCCTGCCCTTTCTACCGTCTGCCATACTACTCTAAGCTAAATGTAACCTTGACGAAGAAGCTCGAAAGGTTCATCACGGCCGCCGACCGACAGGCAACCGGGGAAGGTCGGTCTAAACCTGAGGGAGGAGTGACAATGAGGAAACTTGCGATTTTGCTGGCGCTGGGGGTGGTAGGATCGCCGTCCCTCGCAATGGCGGCCGACGTTGTGACTGAAGTGTGCCAAGTCAACAGCAGCGCGAAGCAGCTCTTGACCTTCATTGAGGCCAGCGCAGGGGTCACTCTACCGTTCTCGTGTAAAGGGGCTTCGGCCAATTGTACTCAGTGTGATGCGGATTTGCTGACCGAGGGCTTTACATTGTCGAAAGCGATCCAAGCCAACATCAACTCCCCCTACCTTGTTTTCACGAGGGAGGGGAGAGAGAGTAGGGAACGCTGACGCACTCGCCAAGCTGACGCCGCACTTAAATTGAAGCGGAGGGGGCGCCCTCGGCTGCCCCCCCCCTCCGTTCTTCATCAGCGCGGCAAGCTGCCGCCGGGTCTGCCGTGGTGCCGGTGATCTTCTCGCGGAACACTTTTTCGCATCCCGCCGTCTTGAGTTGGCGCACCTGTCCGGTTTCGTCTTGGGCGGCGGTCGAGACGCCGGCGTTGCCGTAAATCATGCCAAATTGTGCATCAGAAATTTGCATCGAAAAAAGCCCAATTCGATCAACGTCACCGCGGCGATGCAAAATTCTTCACTTCAACAACGGCGCGATATGCGAATGGGAAGCGAGCGTGCGGCTGGCGTGGGGGCGGCGGGGGCAATAACATGGGAGGAGCAGGATAGGAGTGGCGCCATGGCGGGTGCAGCGGGAGCGGGGTATCGGCCGGGTCTCGTCGATGCGGCGACCGGCGAGATCAGCCGCGAGATCTTTGTCGATGACGAGATCTACGCCCAAGAGCGGGAGCGGGTCTTCGCCCGGTCGTGGCTCTTTGTCGGCCACGAGAGCCAGATTGCGAAGCCTGGCGATTTCTTTGTCTCCGGCATGGGCGAGGAAGCCGTCATTCTGTGCCGCGACCGCGCCGGCCAGATCCACGTCTTCCTCAATTCGTGCCGGCACCGCGGCATGAAGGTGTGCCGCTACGACGAGGGCAACACGCCCGTCTTCACCTGCCCCTATCACGGCTGGAGCTACGCCACCGACGGCAAATTGGTCGGCGTCCCCTATTTCCGCGAGGCCTACCACTCCAAGCTAGACCGCGGGCAATGGGGCCTCGTCGAGGTCGCGCAATTGTGCAACTACAAGGGCTCGATCTGGGCCAATTGGGATCCGGCCGCACCGCCTTTCGCCGAGTATCTCGGCGGCTTCGCGCGCTATCTCGATTTGATCCTCGACGGCCGCGACGGCCGCGAGGGCCAGGCCGAGGTCCTGGGCGGCGTGCAGAAATGGCTGATCCCGTGCAACTGGAAATTCCCGGCCGAAAATTTCAGCGGCGACAGCTATCACAACATCAGCCACCGCTCGGTCGACCTCGCCGGCATCGGCCCCTCGGGCAGCGGCCGCCGCGACATGGCCGAGCTGCTGGCCGGCCGCAAATTGCACGTCTGCATCCCCGACCGCGGCCATCAGACGATCGTCTATGCGCTGCCGAAGGACCGGGCCTTGCCGAAGGACCGCCCGGCGCCCGCGACCTACCAGCATTCGCCGATCGTCTCCGAATATTTCCGCCATTGCGACGAGGAACGCCGCCGCACCCGCGGCGAGGAGGCCCGGCTGCTCGGCGCACCCGGCGAAATATTCCCGAACATTGCTCTATTGCCGCGCCAGCCGCGCACGATCGCGGTGTGGCATCCGCGCGGGGCCCATCAGACCGAGGTGTGGCGCTGGTTCCTGGTCGACCGCGAGGCGCCCTCCGAGGTCAAGGATTTCCTGCGCGATTATTACATCCGCTACTCCGGCCCGGCCGGGATGACCGAGCAGGACGACATGGAAAACTGGAATTACGCTCATTCGGCGAGCCGCGGCACGATCGCGCGGCGCCACCCCTATTGCTACGAGATGGGGCTCGGCGCCGCGGTCGAGAATTTCGAATGGGACGGCCTGCGCATCCCGGGCCGGGTCATCGACATCACCGAGGCGCAATCGAGCGAGGAGCCGATGCGCAATCTCTACCGCCGCTGGGCCCAGTTCATGGAAGCTGACAGCTGGGTCGACCTAGCCACCTGGCGAAACCCAGCGGGCGCCGTCGCCCAAGCCGCCGAATGACGATCGCCGCGATGTCATCGCCAGGAGCGCCGGCGCGACGACGCTATCCCGACCGGGCGAATGTTCGATCGACGGTGGTACGAACCGGGTTAAAGGGCGCTATTCCCTTCGTCGTCGCCCCCGCGAAAGAGCGTGTGAAGAAATACGAAACCCCGTCATTCCGGGGCGCGGGGCGCAGCCCGCGAACCCGAAATCCATGAACACCGCGCGGCAAACATATGGGACATGCTGGTGTTCTTAGGTTCCGGGCTCGGCCCTTCGGACCGCCCCGGAATGACGGAACCCTGCAAAATCGATTACTTCACAAGCTCGAAAGCGGGGGGCAAGGCGCCAAGAGTATGGTGCCGGCGACCTGGATGCCCGCCTTCGCGGGCGTGACGGTATCAAACGTCAAATTGGCGCGCTAGATTGTTTCGTCCAGCTTGCGATGATAATCCGAGGCGGCCGCTCCATCTGATCGAAACCCGCGCCCATCTGTCCGTCGGGAATTTCTCATGTCGGTTGCGGCTGTCCACGACCCGGTCCTGAAGCGCTTCCGCGCCGCGCTCGACGAGCTCTACGGCGAGCGCATCGAGCGCGTCGTGCTGTTCGGCTCCCGCGCCCGCGGCGACGCACGCGAAGATTCGGATTACGACGTGGCGGTATTTCTCATAGATCTAGAGAACCGTTGGCCCGAGCTGAATCGCCTGGCGGATCTCAG
>DASYNW010000150.1:0-1990 GCA_036008325.1 Allostellaceae bacterium | reverse complement strand
CGTGCTGGCCACCGGGGCGCGGTTTCGCCCGCTCGCGGTGCCGGGCGCCGAGCTCGACGGCGTGCTGCCGCTGCGCACCCTGGCCGATGCCGACATCCTGCGCCGGCGGCTCGGCGAAGTGCGCGAAGTGGTGGTGGTCGGCGCCGGTTTCATCGGCCTCGAATTCGCCGCGGTGGCGCGCGCCGCCGGGGTCGGCGTGCACATCGTCGAGGTGACCCAGCACCCGATGGGGCGGGTGGTATCGGCGCCGACATCGCGATTTTTTACCGGGGCGCATGTCGGCTGGGGGTCGACGATTTCGCTCGGCGCCGCGGTCGTGCGCATCGACGGCGGCGGCGGCCGGGTCGAGGCGGTCGAGCTCGACGACGGCCGGGTAGTGCCGGCCGATCTGGTGCTGGTCTGCATCGGCGTCCTGCCGAACGCCGAGCTTGCGGGCGATGCCGGGCTCGCAATCGGCAACGGCATCGTGGTCGACGAGTATCTGGCGACCGCCGCCGCGGCGATCTCGGCGATCGGCGATTGCGCCAATTTCCCGACCCGCTTCGCCGAAGGAAGGGTCCGGCTCGAATCGGTGCAGAACGGCGTCGACCAGGCGCGCTCGGTCGCCGCCCGCATCGCCGGCAAGCCCGCTCCCTATGACAAGGTGCCGTGGTTCTGGAGCGACCAGGCCGAGCTCAAGCTGCAGATCGCCGGCATCACCGCCGGCCATGACGGCTCGGTCGTGCGCGGCGACCCGGAAGCCGGCAGCTTTTCGGTATTCTGCTTTCGCCAAGACCGGCTGATCGGGGTCGAATCGGTCAATCGCCCGGCCGACCACATCGTTGCCCGTCGCCTGCTGGCGGGCGAGCCGCGCCTGGCGCCCGAACAGGCCGCCGACGAGAGCTTCGATCTCAGAGCGCACGCGGCGCGCAAAGCATGACCGAAAACATCCTGATCCGCGGTGGGCTCGTCATCGACGGCAGCGGCCGGCCGGGCGAGATCGGCGACGTCGTCGTGCGCGCCGGGCGGATCGCCGCTCTCGGGCGATCGTTGCCGCAGACCGGGGCCAAGGTCATCGACGCCGAGGGGCTCGCGGTCGCCCCCGGCTTCATCGACATCAAGACCCATTCCGATTTTACCCTGCCGATCAACCCCAAGGCCGAAAGCAAGGTGCGCCAGGGCGTCACCACCGAGATCATCGGCCATTGCGGGTTTTCGGTGGCGCCGGTGCTGCCCGGCCGGATCGAGCTGATCCGCGATTACTTGAGCGCCAGCGCGCCGTGGCTGCCGTTCCGCGAGCTGCGCTTTCCCGAATACCTCGACAGCTTCCCGGCGGTCGCGGTCAATGCCGGCATGCTGGTCGGCCATCACACTCTGCGCCTCAACGTGATGGGCATGGATGCGCGCGCGCCGAGCCCGGCCGAGCTGGCGCAGATGGCGGCGCTGCTCGAAGAGGCTCTCGCGGCCGGGGCGCTGGGTCTCTCGACCGGCCTCTTCACGCCGCCCAGCAGCTATGCCGACCGCGCCGAAATCATCGCCCTGTGCCAAGTCGTGAAGCGGCACAACGCCGCCTATTTCACTCATATCCGCGACGAATCTAACCATGTCGTAGAGGCGGTCGAGGAAGCGATCGACATCGCCCGCAGTTGCGGCGTTCATGTCGAGATCGTCCACCTCAAATGCTCGGGGCTGGATAATTGGGGCAAGGCCAAGCGCATCCTCGCGATGATCGAGGCGGCGCGGGCCGAGGGCTTGGCGATCGATTGTGACGCCTATCCCTATGCCGCCGGCAGCAATCCCCTGAAAAACCTGTTGCCGCCATGGGTCCAGTCGGGCGGGCTGGCGGCGATGCTGGCGCGCCTGGCGCTGGCCGAGACGCGGGCGCGCATCGGCGCCGAGATCGCGCGCGACGGGCTCAACAATTGGGGCCGCATCCCGTCCTGGGAGAGCGTGCAGATCTCGATTTCGCCGCATCTGCCGCAATATGCCGGGCAGACCGTCGCCGCAATCG
>DASYNW010000149.1:0-18289 GCA_036008325.1 Allostellaceae bacterium | reverse complement strand
GTTTTCCACCATGGCGATCATCGCATAACGCTCTTCGGTCGGGTCTTGTGCGGCATCGACCCATTCAACGGCGAACGCATCGGCGAATGCCTCGCGCGCCATTTCGAAGGAGACGGCATGATCGCGCCAGTTTTGGGCGGCCTTGCCATCGTCCCACTCGAAGTCTTCATCCTGCATAATTTACGGGATACCCGTAGGTCTTGCAAGGGGGTCCCAGGTTTAGGGCTGCGCGCCAGCCTCAATAAGGCTCGCCCACGAATATGAACGTCGTGCCGGTGACGATTGGGGCGCTGGCGCCGACAAAGGAGATCTTGGCGTCCTTGACCTGGCGCGAGCCGGCGCGGCCGGAGGCTTGGAGCGCGCCTTCGATGATGTGCCACAGGCCGTGGATGCGCCCGGTGCCGAGGCTGCCGCCAAAGGTGTTGAGCGGGAGGTCGCCGTCCAGTTCGATGCGGCCGTCCTGGATGAAATCGAGCGCCTCGCCCTCCCGGCAGAAGCCGTAGGATTCGAGCCCATAGATCACCGAGGCCGAGAAGCCGTCGTAGATCTGGGCGACGTCGACGTCCTTGGGGCCGAAGCCCGACCGCTCCCAGGTCAGCTTCGCCGAGCTGCTGCCACCCTCCATGTAGCTCGACAGGCTGCCGATGCGGCCCGCCACCTCGAAGTGGAGCCGCTGGCCATAGCCGGCGAGGTAGGCCGGTTTCGGCTTCAGGTCGTGCGCCCGCTCGGCCGTGGTCAACACGATCGCAACGGCACCCTGCACCGGGATGTCGCAATCGAACAGGCAGAACGGGTAGGCGACCATCCGCGAATTCAGGTAGTCCTCGCGCGTCAGCTCCATGCCGTAGAAATACGCATGCGGATTGTGCTGGGCGTGACGGCGCTGGGTCACGGCCAAGGTCGCCATCTTCTCGCGGTTCTGGTTATGCCGTTCGAGCCAGCGGGTATAGGCGACCGCCATGCCCTGGCCCGGGCCGCCAAAGCCGTAGGGTGCCGTAAACTGTGCCGCACCCTGGGCATAGGCGCCGGGCAGGTTCTGATAGGTGCCGCGCGGGTTGTGCATCGCCCGCCACACCACCGCGTATTTGCACACCCCGGCGAGGAGCGCGTTGACCGCCTGCTGCACCGCACCGCCGATGTTGGTCGTGCCGACCTGGATGTGCCAGCCGAGATCGGGCAATTTCAGCATCGCCATCATGCAGTTGACGGAGACGATCGAGATGCCGTCGATTTCGGCGTGGCCAGTGGCCGGCAGCTCCGGATAGGTCGCCAGACCGTCGATGTCGGACATCTGGAGCCCCGAATCGGCGACCGCCTCCTTGACCGCGGCCAACGCATGGGCGGCGAGCGGGATCTCGGCCGAGCGCGTGACTTTGGAAAAGCCCACGCCGCTGACCGCCACCTTGCACCGGTTCTCCCACATGGCCGTCTATTCCTTGACGATTGCATCGCGGTAGGCCGTGACGGGCAGAACGCCGACGGCCACTCTCATCGCGGATGGTGTCTCACCGTGGCAGGGGCCTCAGGCGGATTCGCCCCGGCTCGATCACAATGAGATTGCCCGAGATCTTGTCGGCGTGGGCGGAAACGAATGCGGCGACAGCATCGGCCTCCGCTGCGTTGGAGAGACGATCCAGCTCCAGAAGGATCAGCCCACGAACGCTCAGGCGCTGCCGAATGACCAGTTCGCCGAAATCCTGATCCTCGGTGATCAAAATGCACCCTTCGACATTCGCCGTCTCGAGCACCACCTTGTCCAACGCTCCCGATCTCGTCTCGTCGATCGATATCACCTCGAAGCCGCCGGCGCGCAGCCGCGCGATTACTCGGTGCGAGACGTTCTCGTCCGCCAGAAAGCGCATCACTCCGCGGCGAGAACGGTCTCATGCTGCAGGTAGTCAGCCGCAAACACCAAAGCCGCTTTCAGGTCTTCCTCGGTCAATCTCGGGTAGGCGTCGAGCAGGTCGGCAAACGAGCGGCCCGCGCCCAGCTTGCGCAGGATCAGCTCCACCGTGAGGCGCGTACCTTTGATGCACGGCTTTCCCAGCATGACGCCGGCATCGACGGAGATGCGCCCGTGTGAGACGAGCATTGAATGCGCTGTCATAGCCGCATAATACGCCAGAACTTCCGTCCTAACAAAGCGCCGACTGGCGCCGAGCGGCGAGAGGAATATCGGCCGAGCGCGTGACCTTCGAAAACCCGACGCCTCTGACCGCCACCTTGCACCGGTTTTCCCACATGCGGACTCTCCTACGATTCTCTCTGAGCGCTCGGGCCGGCCTTGCTACGAACCCCCAAAATCGGAATCTTCAGGCGCGCAGAACTTTTACTCACCGATGATGTTGAAACGACTCGGTGCAATTTCGAAAGGTCTGAACGTCTTAGCCTGAGCCGGAATTTGCGTTCGTTGATCCCACTGCTGAAAGGACACGTCGCCTAGCACGCCTTCGGCTGACCAACGACCAAGTAGCGCTGAAAAGCAGCCTTCCAGATTTCGAGTGCAAACTCCCACCCCTGAGACGCCTGCGCGATGACATCATAATTCCCCGACCTGATGACGCCCCAATCCGCATCTGAACGTGGGGTCACCACACACATATCGAGCGATGGCATATCAACTCGGACGATCTTGTCATCCGTCTGACAATAAATCCAAAGGGGATGCTTCCCGTCAGCCAATGAAAATCTGTTCTTGAGTCTTTCCAGCCAACGCGCGTTGAGGGTAGACCCGATCGACGGCCAACGAGTAGTTACCTTCCGTGTATTTGAATTCGCTACCTGCAAATCCTGGTGGATTGAGCTCGCCACGTTTTTGGACAAATTGGACAAGCTTTCGTCCGTTATCGAGTTCCATTATAGATGCGGCGTCGCAAGCAATCGGCGATCCTCGCATATTCCGCATATCTACCGTTGGCGGTGCCTGCTTCACGACTCCAACTGTGCAACGACCATTGAACGTCCAGATGTCGGTTGCCAATGCGTCGTGGCAAATCCCGAGAAGAAGTATAGCGAGCCAAATGTGCCGCATCTGCCCTTCCTAACGTTGGTCTTTCATGCTGATCGGGCACGATGTCGTTCGGTTAACCACGGGCGGCCAGGCGGAACTGCGGCAGGGTGATGTCGTCGTTCAGCTTCTCGAAGACGACCTCCACCCGGCGCCCGACCTTCGCTTCGGTATAGGGCGCTTCGAGCAAATTGCCGGCCATCAGCGCGCCCGGCGCGTCATCGAGCTCGACGATGATGCTGGCGTAGGGCACCGCGGCGGCGAAGCGCTTGTCGCCAGTGTGGTACATGATCGTGTAGGCGTAGATAGTTCCGGCGCCCTGCACCGGTTCGAACTTCAGATTGGTCGAGACGCACCGGGTGCAGGTCGCGTAAGGCGGGTGCTGGAAATGTCCGCAGCTCTGGCAGCGCTGCAATTCCACAACGCCGCGCCGGGCCGCGTCCCAGAACGGCTTGGTCCACTCGTTCGGAACCGGGATCGGCCGGGTCACCTTGCTCCAGTCGCTCGGGAGAGGCATCGGGTCATTCTCCTGGTCGGCGAAGGCGCTAAAGCGCGGCTGTCGCCGGTCGATGCAGAGGAGCCATGTTCAACGTTGCAGCCGGAACGGTCTTGAGAGCTGATCGCGGCGCCCGAAAGGCTGGCGTCCCCTACCGGATTCGAACCGGTGTTGCCGCCGTGAGAGGGCGGTGTCCTGGGCCTCTAGACGAAGGGGACGAGGCGTGCGGCGTTAAATAGCGGTTGGCGCCGGCCGGAGCAAGCGCCGGCGGTCCGGAACGCTCTGCCTATTCGCGAAAATTGAGGTATTGCAGCGGCTGCTCGAGCTTGAGGCCGCGGATCAAGGCGATCGCCTCCTGCAGATCGTCGCGCTTTTTGCCGGCGATGCGCAACTCGTCACCCTGGATCGACACCTGCACCTTGAGCTTCTTGTCCTTGACCTCGCGGACGAGCTGGCGGGCGAGATCGGCGCCCACCCCTTGGCGCAGCGCGATAGTCTGCCGCAACGCGTTGCCCGAAGCCTTTTCCGGCGGTTTGAAGTCGAGCGCGCCGGGCTCGACCTTGCGGCGGGTCATGTGCACCTTCAAGAGCTCGTGCATCTGCTTCAGCTTCAATTCGTCGTCGGCGAGGATCGACAGAGCCCCCTCCTTGCGCTCGATCGAGCATTTGCTGCCTTTGAAATCGAACCGCGTCGCGATCTCGCGGGTGATGCCGGCAAGGGCATTGTCGACTTCGGCGAGGTCGACCCGCGAGACGATGTCAAAGCTCGGCAACGCACCCTCCTTCGGCGACGCGCGGACCGCTTGATCCCCCATATAGTGCGAATGTCGGCATAGTGCGAATGCCCGCACAAAAGCGAATGCCAGCTCGATCAGTGCGGGGCTTGCCCCTCGCGGGTGAAAACCGGCGGCTCCATCACCGACCGCAAAAAGGCGGCGACCCGCCGATAGGCATCGTCGCGCGACAGGCGGCGGGGCGGCGTGGTCGTCGCCTCGTCGGTCTGAGTGGTCCGCGCCCAAGCTTCGATCGCCGCGCGCAGCTGCGGGTCGTCGAGGATGAAATCCACGGCCTGGTTCTGCGTGCCGAGGCTCGGCGCGCCGTTTTCATCGGTCAGCTCGCGGTAGAGCTCGATCGCGTAGGCGAGCGCATGGCGGATCAGCGCCGTGTCTTCGGTGACTTGGGTCATCGGCCTTCTTCCTGTCGGCAATGCCTGCAAGATAAACACCGCGGCCGCGGTTGCGTCCCGCTACCGGCGCCGATCCCAGGCACGCGCCGTTGCCGCGAGCCCGGCTTCGACGCCAATCGCCGGCGACCAGCCAAGCGCCCGGCGGGTCTCGCCATCATCGACCTGCAGCGACAAGGTCAGGCGGGACAGCGGCGGCCCCAGCCCCGGAAACCGGGACAACGCGGCAAAGGCGGCCCGCGGAACGGCAAAGAGCCGCGCCCGCCGCCCGAGCCCGGCGGCCAATGCCCGGATCAGCGCCGGGGTCGACAGATCGGCCGGATCGCGCGCCAGCAGCACCCGCCCCGCGGCAGCCGGATGCAGGCAGGCGGCCGCGGTCAGATCGACGAGATTGTCGAGAAAGATCAGGCTGCGCCGATTGTCGATGCCGGCGAACGGCAGCGGCGCTCGGCTCGCGACGAGCCCGAGCAACGCGCGCAAATTGCCCTTGACCTGCGGCCCGTGGACGAGCGGCGGGCGCAGGATGACGAGGTCGAGACCGACCTCCCGCGCCACTGCGGCGAGTGCTGCCTCGGTCGCGAGCTTGGTGCGGCCATAGGGGTCGGCCGGCCGCGCCGGATCGGCAGCGCCAAACGGGGTTCCCGGCGAGGTCGAAGCACCCATCGCCCGGATCGAGCTCATATGAACGAGCCGCCGCACCCCGGCCGCGGCCGCTTCCCGCGCCAATGCCGCGGCACCGTCGATCTCGGCCTCGCTGATAGCGGCGCTCGGTGGGCGGTGCGCCCGCGCGGCGAGATGGACCACGATCTCGACGCCGGCGAGATGACCCGACCAGTCAGTCCGCGGCCCGATGTCGCCGACCGCGCGCAGCTCGGCGCCAGCGACCGGCGCCGCTGCCCCGCGGCTGGCGGCGAGCACGGCATGGTCGCGCCGCGCCAGCTCCAGGCACAAGGCCCGGCCGATAAATCCCGCTGCACCGGTCACCAGGATGCGTGCCAGACCGCGCCCTCCGCCACCATGCCGCAATCCGCCCGCCGCCGGCCAGGCCGGCAAACCGATTGTGCAAGCGATTTTCGCGCAAATGCATTAGAGAGGGGCCGACCCCGAGGCAAGACCGCCGAGATCGCCTCGATCGCCATGGTCGCGGTTTCCCGAGTGAGCCTTTCCGATCCGATCCTTCCCATCGCGTCGTCGCCGGCGTTTGTCGCGGGCGATGGCGGCCGCCGCCCGAAGTTGTTGTTTCTTGCGACCGAGGATTGGTATTTCTGGACCGACCGCCTGCCGGTGGCGCGGGCGGCGCGCGACGCCGGCTTTGCCGTTATCGTCGCGGCGCGGGTGCGCGCGCATGCCGAGCGGATTCGCGCCGAGGGATTTGCGCTGCGCCCGCTCGCCTGGCGCCGTCGCGGCGACGGGCTTTTTGGCGCTGCCCGCGCGGTCCTGGCGATCGCCCGGCTCTATCGCGCCGAACGGCCCGACATCATCCATCATGTGGCGCTGAAGCCGATGCTGTTCGGCGGGCTCGCCCGGCGCCTGGCGTTCGCTCACGGGTCGTTCGCCCGCGGGGCGGCCGCGGCGACGGTCGATTCGGTCATGGGCCTGGGCTCCGGCTTTAGTGCGACGACCCTCGCCGGCAGGCTCGGCCGACGGCCGCTCGGCCTCGCGTTGCGCTTGGCCGCCGCCGGCAGCCGGGTCGTGGTCCAGAACCCGGATGACCGCGTCGTTCTGGCCCGGCTCGGGCTCGACCCGCGGCGGATCGCGCTGATCCGCGGCTCGGGGGTCGACACCGCTCGCTTCGCAGCACTGCCCGCCCCGCCGGCGCCGCCGGTCAGGGTGGCGCTGGTCGCGCGTATGCTGCGCCAAAAAGGCGTGCTCGACGCGGTCGCCGCGGTGCGATTGCTGCGCGCGCGGGGCCTCGCCGTCGAGCTGTTGCTGGCCGGCGGCCCCGACCCCGACAATCCGGACTCGCTCGCCCGCGGCACCCTCGACGCTTTTGCCGGCGAGCCCGGGATCGAGTGGCTCGGCCCGGTCGAAGACGTGCGCGCGGTGTGGCGCCGCGCCGCGATCTGCCTGCTGCCCTCGACTTATGGCGAAGGGCTGCCGCGGACCCTGCTCGAAGCGGCGAGCTGCGCGCGCCCGATGGTCGCCACCGACATCCCCGGCTGCCGCGAGGTGGTCCGTCCCGGCGACACCGGGCTCCTGGTGCCGCCGCACGATGTCGAGGCGCTGGCGGCGGCGATCGCCGAGCTTGCCCAGGACCCGGCACTGCGCGCGGCAATGGGCGAGGCGGCCCGCGCCATGATCGAGCGCCAGTTCGCCGAAGCGGTCATCGTGCGCGAGACGCTCTCTCTCTATCGCGCTGCGCTGGCGGAAAGGGCTGCGGCCGAGAGGGCCGGGGCGCAAAGGGCCGGGGCGCAAAAGGCTGGCGGGCGATGATCCGGATCTGGCTCGCGGTCGCTGGCTTTGGCGGGCTGCTTTCGGTCGCCGCCGGGGCGCTTGCCGCGCATGGCGCCGGCGACGCGCATATGGCCGAGCTGTTGCGCACTGGCGCGCTCTATGGCCTCGTCCACGCCGCGGCCCTCCTCGCCGTGATCGCGGCGGCCGAGCGCCGCGAGCGGCGGGGCGTTGCCCTCGCCATCGCCGGATGGGGCTTTGCCGTCGGCATCGTGCTGTTCAGCATCAGCCTTTTCGCCCTGGCGCTGACCGGGATCGAGCGGTTCGGCCTGGTCACCCCGCTGGGCGGCAGCTGCTTGATGATCGGCTGGGCAGCGCTCGGGCTGCGCGCCTTCTACCGGCGCTGAGGCGGCGTTTTCTCGCCAACCCCAATCCGATGACGGCGAAGCCAATCACGATCGATTCCGATTATGGCGGCGGCGAGGTTGTGCGACACTCGCCCAAGCCTGGTTGCGAGGTTTGGCGATGACGACCCTCCTCTTTACCCATCCGGCGTGTCTCGAGCACGATCCGGGCAGCCACCATCCCGAATCAGCAGACCGGCTGCGTGCCGTTCTGGCGGCGCTCAGCGGCCCCGAATTCGCCCGGCTCGAACGGCGCGAGGCGCCGCAAGCCGCCCTCGACGACGTGCTGCGGGTCCATTCGCGGCGCCATGTCGAGCGCGTGCTCGGCGCCGTGCCCAGATCCGGTCACGTGGCGATCGATGCCGACACCGTGCTCTCGCCAGCCTCCGGAACCGCCGCTCTGCACGCCGCGGGGGCGGTCATCGCGGCGGTCGACGCGGTGGTGAGCAGAGAAGCCGACAACGCCTTCTGCGCGGTGCGCCCGCCCGGGCATCACGCCGAACCCGACCGGGCGATGGGCTTTTGCCTGTTCAACAACGCCGCCATCGGGGCGCTGCGGGCGCGCGAGGCGCACGGCCTCGACCGGGTGGCGGTCGTCGATTTCGACGTCCACCACGGCAACGGCACGCAGGCCGCGTTCGAAGCCGACGACAATCTGTTCTATGCCTCGACCCATCAGTCCCCGCTCTACCCCGGCACCGGTGCCGCGAGCGAGACCGGGGTTGGCAACATCGTCAACGTGCCGCTGCGGCCGATGTCGGGCTCGGGGCCGTTCCGGCTGGCGATGAGCGGCCGCATCCTGCCGGCGCTCGATGCGTTCGGCCCCGATCTCGTGGTGATTTCGGCCGGGTTCGACGCGCACCGCAGCGACCCGCTGGCGCAACTGATGCTGGAGGAAGCCGACTACGCGTGGGCCACAGAAAAGCTCCTCGAAATCGCCAATCGCCATGCCGAGGGGCGGCTCGTCTCGACGCTCGAAGGCGGCTACGATCTGGCGGCACTCGGCGCCAGCGCCGCAGCTCACCTGCGCGTGCTGATGGCGATCTGAGCGGCGCCGGTTTGCCGCCTATCTGTTGTTTTGCTACAACAGCTATGATTTTATGCTCCCGCCTCTGGCGAGAGTTGCCCACCAACCTCGCGTTTTTTGGTAGATTGAGGCAATGAGCGAGACGCTCCTGCTCCCGGATATCGCGGCGATGAGCTTCGAGGACGCGCTCGCCGAGCTCGAGCAGATCGTGCGGCGGCTCGAGGCCGGGCAGGTCAAGCTCGATGAAGCCATTCTCAGTTACGAGCGGGGAGCCCAGCTGAAGCGGCATTGCGAGAGAAAGCTCAACGAGGCCCAGCAGCGTGTCGAGCGGATCGTCGTCGGCCCCGACGGCGCCATTGCGGCGGAGCCGGCAAAACTTGACTGACACCTTGTGGCCGGACGCGGTCGGGTTCCCCGAGGCGCTGGCGCAGGCGGCGAGCCTGACCGATTCGGCGCTCGATCGGCTGCTCGCCGTGCCGCCCGACCTCGAAGCGCGGGTGCTGGAGGCGATGCGCTATTCGGCATTGGGCCCGGGCAAGCGGCTGCGCCCGTTCCTGGTGCTCGCTAGTGCGCGGCTGTTTGGCGTCGCCCGGAGCTGCGCGTTGCGGGTGGCGGCGGCGGTCGAAATGGTCCACGCCTATTCCCTGGTGCACGACGACCTGCCGGCGATGGACGACAGCGATCTGCGGCGTGGCCGCCCGACCTGTCACAAGGAGTTCGACGAGGCGACCGCGGTGCTCGCCGGCGACGGGCTCTTGACCATGGCATTCGAGGTGCTGGCCCAACCCGAGGCGCACCCCGACCCGGCGGTGCGCTGCGAGCTGGTGGCGGCACTTGCCGCGGCAGCCGGCGCCGGCGGCATGGTCGGCGGCCAGATGATCGATTTGATCGCCGAGCGGCGGAGGCTCGACATTGGCGCCATCACCCGCCTGCAGCGGATGAAGACCGGCGCCCTGATCGCGTTTGCCTGCGAGGCGGGGGCGATTCTCGCCCGGGCGCCGGCCGAGCCGCGCACCGCGCTGCGCGGCTATGCCCACGATCTGGGGCTGGCGTTTCAGATCGCCGACGATCTGCTCGACGTCGAGGGCTCGTCGGCCGAGACCGGCAAGCCCGTCGGCGCCGACGCCGCCGCCGGCAAGGCCACCTTTGTCTCGATCCTGGGGGTCGAGCGCGCCCGCGCGCAAGCCGAGCTCTTGGTCCGCCAAGCGGCTGCGCATCTTGATTTGTTCGGGCGAAGAGCGGAACTTTTAAGAGAGGCGGCGCGATATGTAATCAGCCGCCGCACGTGAGGAGCGCAGCATTGGATTCCAACCCGAATCGCCCGATCTCCAATCGGACGCCGCTGCTCGACCGGATCGATGTGCCGGCCGATCTGCGCCGCCTGCCGGAGGCGGATCTGCGGCAGCTCGCCGACGAGTTGCGCGCTGAGCTGATCGATGCGGTGTCGATCACCGGCGGCCATTTCGGCGCCGGGCTCGGCGTCGTCGAATTGACCGTGGCTCTCCACTACGTGTTCGATACGCCCGATGACCGGCTGATCTGGGACGTCGGGCACCAGGCTTATCCGCACAAGATTCTGACCGGCCGCCGCGACCGCATCCGCACCATTCGCCAGGGCGGCGGGCTGTCGGGCTTTACCAAGCGTTCGGAGAGCGAATACGACCCGTTCGGCGCGGCGCACAGCTCGACCTCGATCTCCTCGGGGCTGGGCATGGCCGTGGCGCGCGATTTCCGCGGCGAACGGCGCAACGTCATCGCCGTCATCGGCGACGGCGCGATGAGCGCCGGCATGGCCTATGAGGCGATGAACAATGCCGGGGCGATGGATTCGCGGCTGATCGTGATCTTGAACGACAACGACATGTCGATCGCCCCGCCGGTGGGCGCGATGAGCGCCTATCTGTCGCGGCTCTTATCGTCGAAATCGTTCATGTCCTTGCGGCACATCGCCAAGGAGGTGGCGCGGCACTTTCCCAAACCGATCGAGGATGCGGCGCGCCGCGCCGACGAGCTCGCCCGTGGCCTGGTCACCGGCGGGACGCTGTTCGAGGAGATGGGCTTCTATTATGTCGGCCCGATCGACGGCCACAATCTCGAGCACCTGCTGCCGGTGCTGAAGAACGTGCGCGACACCAAGGAGCCGGGGCCGATCCTGGTCCACACCGTGACCCAAAAGGGGCGGGGCTATCTCTCGGCCGAGCAGGCCGACGACAAATGGCACAGCGTCGCCAAATTCGACGTGATCACCGGCGCCCAGGCCAAATCGTCGTCCAAGGCGCCGTCCTATACCTCGGTCTTTGCCAAAGCCTTGATCAAGGAAGCCGAGGCCGACGATCGCATCGTCGCGATCACCGCGGCGATGCCGTCGGGCACCGGGCTCAATCTGTTCGGCGACCGATTTCCCAAGCGCTGCTTCGATGTGGGGATTGCCGAACAGCACGCGGTGACCTTTGCCGCGGGCCTGGCCGCGGAGGGGATGAAGCCGTTTGCCGCGATCTATTCGACCTTTCTGCAGCGCGCCTACGATCAGGTCGTGCACGACGTGGCGATCCAGAAGCTGCCGGTGCGGTTCGCGATCGATCGCGCCGGGCTCGTCGGCCAGGACGGCCAGACCCATGCCGGCTCGTTTGACCTCGCCTATCTCGGCTGCCTGCCCGGGTTTGTGATCATGGCGGCCGGCGACGAGGCCGACCTCGTGCACATGGTCTCGACCTGCGCCGCGATCGAGGATGGGCCTTCGGCGGTGCGCTTCCCGCGCGGCGACGGAATGGGCGTGGCCCTGCCGGACAAAGGGGTGCCGCTCGAGATCGGCCGCGGCCGGATCATGCGCGAGGGCAACGCGATCGCGCTATTGAGCCTCGGCGCGCGGCTCGGCGAATGCATGAAGGCGGCGCAGGAGCTGGCCGCCTACGGGTTGTCGACGACGGTCGCCGATGCGCGCTTTGCCAAGCCGCTCGACACCGGCCTGATCAAGCGCCTCGCGCGCGAGCACGAAGTGCTCGTCACCATCGAGGAAGGGGCGATCGGCGGCTTCGGCAGCCACGTGCTGCACTATCTGGCGATGAGCGGCATGCTCGATCATGGCCTCAAGATCCGCACCATGGTGCTGCCCGACGCGTTTCTCGAGCATGACAGCCCGCAGGCGCAATACGACCAGGCCGGGCTCAACGCCCGTCATATCGTGGCGATGGCGCTGGCGGCGCTCGGCCGCGAAATTGCTGAGCAGCCGGCGCGGGCTTAGCATATTTGCTGCAACGGTCGCGATCGGCGCGCGCCCTCACCCGCTTCCCCCCGGACTGCGATCCGGAAGCCGGCCCCCTTTGTCCGAGTGCAGGAGAGGGGGACAGGCCCACCCTAACCCCTCCCCCGCTTGCGGGGGAGGGAATGGGAGGGGGCTGGGTGGGTAAGGGCAGTGCAGTTGGATGAAGTCGGCCAAGCGGCGGGCCGATCAGCTGCTGGTCGAGTGCGGGCTGGCGGAAAGCCGCGCGAGGGCGCAGGCGCTGATCCTCGCCGGCAGCGTCTTTGAGGGCGAGCGGCGGATCGCCAAGGCCGGGGACCAACTCGCCGCCGACGCCGCGCTCAGGGTCAAGGGCCGCGACCATCCCTGGGTCTCGCGCGGCGGCGTCAAGATCGCCCATGCGCTCGATCATTTCGGGATCGACGTATCCGCCCGGATCGCCCTCGATATCGGTGCGTCGACCGGCGGGTTTACCGATGTGTTGCTGGCGCGCGGCGCGCAGCTTGTCTACGCGGTCGATGTCGGCCATGGCCAGCTCGCCTGGAAATTGCGCCATGACCCGCGGGTCATCGTCCATGAGCGTCTGAACGCGCGCTCGCTGACCCGCGAACAAATTCCCGAGCCGGTCGACATCATCGCCTGCGACGCGAGCTTTATCGGGCTCGCGAAGGTGCTGCAGGCGCCGCTGACGCTGGCTGCGGCGGGAGCGGCATTGGTGGCGCTGGTCAAGCCGCAATTCGAGGCCGGCCGCGAGCATGTCGGCAAAAGCGGCGTGGTCCGCGATCCGGCGATCCACATCGCGGTGTGCGAGCGTGCCGCCGAGTGGGTCGGCGCCCAGCCCGGCTGGACCGTCATCGGCGTGGTCGAAAGCCCGATCCTCGGGCCCGAGGGCAACCGCGAATTCTTCCTCCACGCGCGGCGCGGTTAGGATGCGGGTTCAGCCTCTCGATGCACGATAGCTGGGCTGGCTCAGCCGCGCCCGTGACCTGCGGTGCCGATTGCCGCGACCGACCCGCAACGCGCCGCCACCGCATCGAGGACACAATGCATATCGGCAAAGCGGAACGGCTTTTCGATCAGCACCGGCGGCTGCTCCTCTGCGGCCTGACCTTGGCGGAACTCACGGCCGCTCAGCGTGATCGCCGGAATACCGAGCGCCGCGCAATTCTGCCCAAGACCGGCATCGGGACCAAAGCCCAGCACCAGGTCGCTCACCACCACGTCGACCGCCATTGCAGCCAACGATGCGGTTGCTTCGATACCGTCCGAGCAAAGCTCGACGGCATGTCCGCAATCGGCGAGAATGCCGGCGATAAACTCGCGAATGCGCCGATCCGATTCGGCCAGGAGGATTCGTGCCATCGCGCCTACCTCTAATGGACGCCCCGATCGCTCGGCGAGTGAAGCCCGATCTTTGCTAAGAAAACGTGAAGGCCGCCGGGAAGTTTCATCTGTACGTGGCGCTGGAATATCGCCCGAGCCCCACCCGGGCGCCGGGCCAATAGGAGCCGGGAGGGCGAGCTTTCCCGGCGAGGAGGAACGATGCAGCCCTCGGTCACGAAAAGCGGCGCCGCGTGCGGCGCGGAAATCGCCTTCGATCTCGCCGGCGACCTCGATGACGCAACCTTCGGCGCGATCGAGAGCGCGTTTCACGACAACATCGTCGTCGTCTTTCGCGACCAGCTTTTGTCGAACGAGCGGCACATCGAATTCAGCCGCCGCTTCGGCGAGCTCGAGATTCATATCGTCAAAAGATTTCTGCTGCCCGGTTTTCCCGAGATTCTGCTGATCTCCAACGTCCGCAACCAGGCGGGCCTGCATATCGGCCTCGCCGATGCCGGGTTCACCTGGCATACCGACACCTCATATCGACAACAGCCGAGCCGCTGCTCGCTGCTCTATGCAAAAGAGGTGCCGCAGCGCGACGGCCGCGCGCTCGGCGACACCGTCTTTGCCGACATGGTGGCGGCCTATCAGGCGCTGCCGCAAAGCATGAAGCGGCGCCTCGACGGGCTGAAGGCGATCCACCGCTACTCGGCGCGCCGACGAGTGGCCGACAGCCCCCGCCCCAAGCTGACCCGAGCCCAGCTCGACGAGACCCCGGACATCGCCCACCCGATCGTGCGCACCCACCCCCATACCGGCCGCAAAGCGCTCTACGTCACCGCCGGCGAGTGCATCGGCATCGAGGGCATGCCCGAGGACGAGGCTGTCGACCTGATCGGCGAGCTCGACACCCACTGCGTGCGGCCCGAATTCCTCTATCGCCACCAGTGGCGCGTCGGAGACCTGCTGATGTGGGACAACGCCAGCGCGATGCATCTCGCGGTCTGCGATTATGCGTTGCCGGAACGACGCCTGATGCATCGCACCACGGTGATCGGCGGAGTGCCCTTTTAGGGCGAGCTTCCGAAGATCAATTCATGGCATCCAATGAACCGCAGAAAGTCGTAGACAGCGGCGGGCGAGGTGACCGACAGTAGTCCGGTCGGGTGTGACAATTGTCTCGACGCTCGCCTGGCGCGCGACGGGACTGGGTTCGGGGGATGGCATTGCATCGCGAGCTGACCGGTCGGGCAGTAATGGCGAGGCGCGCCGGCGGGCCATGGTAGAAATGGCCTCCACCGATCGCGCCTTTCTCTTTTTGCAAGGGATGGCGACCCGGTTTTTCGAAAATCTGGGTGCCGCGCTCGCGGCGCGCGGCCACGCCGTGCACCGGGTCAATTTCAACGGCGGCGACCGGGCGTTCTGGCGCCGGCCCGGCGCGATCGACTTTGGCGGCCGCGAGCATGAATGGCCGGAATTTCTCGATCGCCTGGTGGTCGACAAGGCGATCAGCGATCTGATCCTGTTCGGTGACTGCCGGCCGTTGCATCGCGCCGCCATCCGCGTCGCCGAGACGCGCGCGGTGCGGGTCCACGTCGTCGAAGAAGGCTATATGCGCCCGGACTGGGTCACCTTTGAGGAAGGCGGGGTCAACGGCTACTCCTCGCTGCCGCGCAACCCGGACTGGTATCGCGAGAAAGCGCTGGGCTTGCCGCAGCCATCGACGCCACCGGCGGTGCCGGGCAGCTTTCGCCGCCGGGCATTCGAGGATGTGCTCTACAATATGTCTTCGATGGCCGGCGTGTGGCGGTTCCCGCATTACGCCACCCACCGCCCCTATCATCAGATCATCGAATATGCCGGCTGGCTGCGCCGCCTGGCGCTGATGCGGCGGGCCAAGCGGCGGGCCTCAGCGGCGATCGAGACCCTCGCCGGCGACCCGATCTTCTTTTTCCCGCTGCAGCTCGATTGCGATTACCAGATGCGGGTCCATTCGCCGTTTCGGGCGATGCACCTGGCGATCGAGCGCGTGCTGATTTCCTTTGCCCGACACGCGCCGGAGACGTCGCGGCTCGTCGTCAAGCTACACCCGCTGGACAGCGGGCTGATCGATTGGACCGGGATGATCGGCCACATCGCGGCCGAGGAGAGGGTGGCCGAACGGGTAACCGTGCTCGACGGCGGGCAGTTGGCGCGTGTGCTCGAGTGCAGCCGGGCCGTAATCACGGTCAACAGCACCGTCGGCACCGAGGCGCTGGCCAGAGGCTTGCCGGTGATCACTCTCGGCAAGGCAGTTTATGACATGCCCGGGCTGACCTTCCAGGGCGAGCTCGACGATTTCTGGTGCGGCGCCACACCGCCCGATGCGGCGCTGTTCGACGCCTTTTGCCGGGTGCTGATCGACCGCTGCCTGATCCCCGGCTCGTTCTTCAACGAGACCGGGCTGCGACTGGCGGTCGATGCCGCGATCGGGCGGCTCGAAGCCGCCTACGCCCGACCGGCCCGCGGCCCCGCCGCCGAGCGCGCCGCCGCCGTGGCGGGCGCCACGCGCCCGATCGCCGTCGCCGGCCGCAGCTGAGAGCGGGGCGGGCGTGGATCGGCATAGCCGGCGGAAACCAGCGCTGGCCGCCCGGCTGCCGCGGCGATGACCGTGTCGTCCGCCGGGTCCGCGGCTGTTGGCAGCGCGAAAACCGCGATGCTGTCGCGGCTGCGCCGGGCGATCCTGCTGCCGTGGTGGGCCGCACAAGCGTTCACCGCCGCCAAATCGTTCGAACGCAACCCACTGATCGGCAGCCCGCTGCTGAACCGCTGGGGCCTGCACGCCGCGCGGGTGGCGCTGGCGCACCGACTGGCGGGCGCCCGCCGGCGCCGGCTCGCCCCGATGATTTCAGCCGCCGACCGGGCGAGCTTCGACCGGGACGGCTTTGTCCTGCGCCGAAACTTTCTGCCAGACCGCGAGTTCGCCGCGCTCCTCGCCGAGCTCGAGGCCTATCGCGGCCCGTCGCGCGAAATCGCCGAAGGCGACACGCTCGTGCGCAAGATCGCGCTCGGGCCCCGCACTCTGGCGCGGCTGCCGGCGCTTGGCGCGCTGCTGCGCTCGCCCGACTGGCGCGGATTGGTGCGCTATGCCGGTGGCCGCAACGCCGAGCCCGTGGTGTGGGTGCAGAGCATTCTGCGCCACGCCTGCGCCGGGCCGCCCGATCCGCAGACCCGGCTGCACGCCGACACCTTTCACCCGACGGTCAAGGCCTGGCTGTTTCTGACTGACGTCGGCGCGGAGGCCGGGCCCTTCACCTATGTCCCGGGCTCGCACCGGCTGACCCGGAAGCGGCTCGCCTGGGAACGGCAGATGAGCCTCGCTGCTCGCCGCTCGGCCAATCCCGACACAAGGCAGGGCTCGTTTCGCATCGATACGGGCGAACTGGCGGCGCTGGGGCTCGGGCCGCCGCGGGCGTTTGCGGTTCCGGCCAACACGCTCGTCGTTGCCGATACCTTCGGCTTTCACGCCCGCGGGCCGAGCCGGCAGCCCTCGTTGCGCGTCGAGATCTGGGCGTATGGCCGGCGCAGCCCGTTTTTGCCGTGGGCATCCCTGATGCCGTGGACCACCGCGGCACTCGGCCGGCGCAGCCTGCTCGCCTGGAAATTGGGCGATCTCATCGAACGGGCCGGGGTCAAAAAGCACCGCTGGCGGGAAAGGATTGGCGTTTCGCCGTTCGATCCGCCGGCGGTCGAGCCGGCCCAGCCCGAACCGGCTGCCGAGGCGATGCACTAACCTAGCGCGGCGCTGCGACAATCGAAACCAGCTGCGTGCCGAGAAATTTCCCGGCGGTGTCGAATTCAAAGGCAAAGCGGACATGGCCGACTGTCGCGCAGGCGTGACATAGATCGCGCAGTAGATAGGCGACGACGAACTGGCGCCCGTTCCGGCCGATTTGCGGCGCCGCAGCGCCGCGATCGCCGGGCCAGAAGGACACGTTGGGATAGCGGCGGCGAATCACGGCATAGGCGGGCGACGAGCGCAGCGCCGCGAGATCGAGATGCCGCCGGTCGTCGACGTCGATCAGCGGCGGCGCGCCGTTGACCAGCAGCCAGGCCTCGTTCTCGTTCGCCCGGAACGGATAGAACACGTGAGCGACCGCGACCGGCCCCAGGGTTTCGTCGAGGGCTTCGAGATAGGCCTCGTTGTCGAGCCGCCGGGTGAAAGCGAGAGCGGCGGGCGCCGCGCCTGCTTTGGCCATGGCCGTGGCAAAGCACGCATCGAATTCGCTGCCCGCGCGGCCGTCGCATTGCTGGTGAAAGCGCCGCATGAACCCATTTGCCGGACGCCATACCGCAGCCGCGGTCACCCGGTCTGTCGCCTGGGCGCAAACCGCCGAGCCGGCAGCGAGGAGCGCGCCCAGCAGCGCCGCGGCCAGCCGAATGCCTGCCATGTCGGCCTGTGATAATGCAGCTGATGGCGCAAGCCAAGATCCGCGTTGACGCGACCGAGCCGCTGATAACGGATTGATACCGCGCCGCGATCGGCAATACTGCGCGGTCCGCGCTGTCGCGGAAACGAAGGCCGCCATCTCGCCGACGCAATCCATGCCTTGATCCAGACGGGAGACCTTGATGAGTGACGAGCTGCCGACCGCCGCGCGCGTCGCCGATCCGGGCATCCGCGCGCTTTATGCCCAGGAGAACCGCTGGCAGGCCTGGCTCGAGGTTGAGGCGGCGTTGGCCCGCGCCGAGGAAGAGCTCGGCATCATCCCCAAGGGTGCAGCCGAGGCGATCGGCCGGGCGGCGCATCTCGAGCTCCTCGACCGCGCGCGCATCGATGAGGGCTTCGCGCGCACCGGCCACACCATCGTGCCCTTGGTCTGGGAATTGGGGCGGGTCGCCGGCGAGGCTTATGGCGGCTGGGTGCATTGGGGGGCGACCACCCAGAACATCACCCAGACCGGCGATCTCCTGGTGCTGCGCCAAGCGCACCGGGTGTTCCTTGGCCTGATCGGCGAGGCGCTCTTGGCGATGGCCGACCTCGCCGAGCGTGGCGCCGAGATGCCGATCGCCGGGCGCACCCACGGCCAGCACGCGCTGCCGGCGACCTTCGGCTACAAGCCGGCGGTGTGGATCGACGAGCTGATCCGCCATGTCGAACGCTTCCATCAGGCGGCGCCGCGGATCTTTGTCGCGATGCTTGGCGGCGGCGCCGGAACGTTTGCCTCATTGGGCGAGC
>DASYNW010000148.1:0-24191 GCA_036008325.1 Allostellaceae bacterium | reverse complement strand
CGCAAGCCGACATCGATGCCGACCTGCGCGTCCGCCGACCGCACCGTCCAGCGGGGCTGCGAACCCAAAGCCATAGACCCCCTCCAAAGAGAGAAGCAGCGCGAGGAAGATTCCTCGCCCACGATATTGGCACAAAACGCGACCTTTTCAATCACCTTCGCTGGGGACCTCGTTTGGCAAGAGCGAGGCGTGGCCGAGCGGCCGGCCGGCGGCGGCACGGCCGGACATCATCGGCGGCGGCGCGGGCATTAGTCGTTGCGCAGATAGGGTGCCGCCTTGGCCCCGAGCGCGCGCCACGTGCCGGCCAGCCCCAAGCCCAGGGTCAGCAGCATCGCCAGCCCCAGGGTCGCGAGCAGTGGACCCGGCAGAAACACCCAGTCGATCCGCAGCAGCCGAACCACGACAAACACGGCGGCCACGCTGCCGAGCGTCCCGGCGATCAGCGCCGCGAGCAGGCCGAGAAGCCCGTATTCGATCAGAAATCCGGCCAGGATGGCGCGGCGGGTGGCGCCCAGCACCTTCAGCACCACCGCGTCGTAGACGCGGCGCCGATGGCTGGCCGCAATCGCGCCCCCGAGCACCAACGCGCCGGCGGCCAGCGCGACCAGCGCCGTCAGGCGGACGGCAGCGCCGATCAGGCCGACGACGCGGCCGACTGCTTGCAGCGCCTCGCGCACCGGGATCGCCGAAACGTTGGGGAACCGCCCGGTCACCCGGCGCACCAGCGCTTCCTGCTGCGCGTGCGGCAGATAGACCGCGGCGAGATGGGTCTGCGGCGCGCCTTCGAGCGTCCCCGGGGCAAAGACCAAGGCGAAATTGATGCCGAGCCGCCGCCAATCGATCGCCCGCAGATTGGCGATGCGCGCGGTGATCTCGCGCCCGAGCAGGTTGACGGTCAGGCTGTCGCCGACTTTGAGGCCCATGCCATGCGCCAGCCCGGCGTCGAACGAAACCAGCGGCAGGCCATGATAGTCGGGCGACCACCAGGTTCCGGCGACAAGGCGCGAGCCCGCCGGCAAGCCCGCGGCATAGGTCAGCCCGCGGTCGCTGCGCAACGCCCATCGCGCGTCGGGCATCACCGCCGCCTGCTCGACCGGGACCCCGTTCAGCCGGGTGATGCGCCCGCGCATCATCGGCACCTCGTCGAAACGCGCGCCGAGGGTGCCGCGCACGATCTCCTCGAACCCGGCGAGCTGGTCCGGCTGGATGTCGATGAAAAAAAAGGCCGGCGCCTCGGCCGGCAGCCGGCCGCCGATCTCGCGAGCGAGGTTGCCCTCGACCAGCGCCACCGCGACCATCACGGTCAGGCCGATGCCGAGCGACAGCATGATCTGGGCGGTGGGCGCGCCCGGCCGGTAGAGATTGGCGAGCGCCAGGCGCAGCAGCGGGCGGCGCGGGCGGCCGAGCTTGCCGGCGCCGGCCACCACGGCTGCTCCAGCCGCGCGGAAGATGACGAAGGCGCCGATCGCACCGGCGACAAACCACCAGGCCAGAGCCCGGTCCTGCGCGGTGGCGATCACCAGCGCCGCGAGCGCCGCCGTCAGCGCCGCGGTCATCGTCGCGGCGGCCAGCGGAACCGGCCAGCGCCGGCGGTCGACCAGGTCGCGAAACAGCGCGCCGGCCGGAATCCGGCCGATCGCGGCGAGCGGCCACAGCGAGAAGACCAGCACGGTCAACAGGCCGTAGAGCGCGGCCACGGCGAGCGGCGCCTGATAGAGGCCGAGCCGGGCCGAGGCCGGCAGCATGCCGGCGAGAAACGGCCGGACCGCGAGCGGCAACAGCGCGCCGAGCGCCGCGCCGGCGCCGATGCCGAGCAGCGCCAGCGCCAGCAGCTCGATCAGATAGACCGCGAACACCAGCCTGGTCGAGCCGCCGAGGCATTTCAAGGTGGCGATCGTCGTGGTTTTTGCCGCGATATGGCCGCGCACCGCGTTGCCGATCCCGACCCCGCCGACCAATAGCGCGGTCAGCCCGACCAATGAGAGGAACTGCGCCAAGCGGCCGATCAATCCCTGCAACGGGCGCGCCGCATCGGCAAAGCTGCGCAGCTGCCAGCCCGCGCGAGGAAACGCCGCCCGCGCCGCCGCGATCCAGGAAGCGGCATCGGGGCCGGCGGCAAGCCGCAGCCGGTAGTCGTAGCTGACCAGCGCACCGGGCTGGATCAGCCGGGTTTCGGGCAGGGCCGCGGCGGCGATGATCACTCGCGGGCCGAGGATCAGCCCGCTGAGGGCGGCGTCGGGCTCGCGCACGATCGTGCCGCGCACTTGCAGCGCCGCCTCGCCAACTTTGATGGTCTCGCCGAGCTTTACCCCGAGCCGATCGAGGATGGCGGGGGCGACGAGCGCGCCGAAAACCCCGTTGCGTGGCCCGAGCGCAGCACCCAGATCCTGCAGCTGCGACAGCACGACCCGGCCGTAAAGCGGGTAGGCGGCATCGACCGCCTTCAGCTCGATCAGGCTCTGCCGTTTGCCGTCCGGGGTGCGCGCCATCGCCCGCAACTGGGTGATCTCTGAGAGCGCGCCGCTGCGCGCCAGAAGGGCGTGCTCGGCGGGGTCGGCCGGCCGGTAGGCGAGGCGCGCCTCGACATCGCCGCCGAGCAGTGCCCGCGCATCCCCGGCGATGCCGGCGGCGAGCGAAGCGGCGAGCGAGCCGATCCCGGCAATCGCGGCGACGCCGAGGACGACGCAGGCGACAAAGACGCGCAGCCCGCCGAGGCCGCCGCGCAGCTCGCGGTGCGCCAGCCGAAACGGGTAGAGCCATGCGGCGGATGGCGTCACCGGGCGCGGCGCGCGGCGCCGAGCCGCAAGGGCGCGGTACGCCGGTCGTCGATAATGCGGCCGTCCGCCAGCCGGATCTGGCGCTCGCAGCGCTCGGCCAGGCTCTGATCGTGGGTAATCAGCAACAGCGCGGTGCCGTGCCGGGCGCGCTGTTCGAACAGGCAGTCGATAACGAGGCTGCCGGTGGCGCCATCGAGATTTCCGGTCGGCTCGTCGGCGAGCAGCAGCATCGGGCGGCCGATAAAGGCGCGGGCGATCGCCACCCGCTGCTGCTCACCGCCCGAGAGCTGCGCCGGGTAGTGATCGAGACGATGGCCGAGGCCGACCGCGTCGAGCCCCTGAGCCGCCGCGGCAAAGGCGTCGCGATGCCCGCCGAGCTCGAGCGGCAATGCCACATTTTCGAGCGCCGTCATCGTCGGGATCAGATGAAACGCCTGAAACACGATACCGACGGCACGGCGCCGCAGCCGGGCCAGCCCATCCTCGCCGAGGTGGCCGAGATCATGCCCGTCGACCCGCACCCGGCCGGCGGTGGGCCGTTCGAGACCGCCCAGCACCATCATCAGGCTCGATTTGCCCGAGCCCGACGGGCCGACCAGGCTCACGGTCTCGCCGGCGGCGATCTCCAGCGAGATCCCGCGCAGAATGTTGACGGGTCCGGCGGGGCTGCCCAGAGTGAGCTGAACCTCGTCCACCACCACGAGCGGGTCGCCAGAATGCAGCGAGCTGGTCATGTACCGTCCGGGCCAGGAAGGGCGGCGCGGCAAGCCGGCTCGCGTCATGCAACGCTCGGCGAGCGGCGGATTGGCCGAGCATATGGCGCGCGGCCCCGGGTTTTCAACGCATGGCCCCCGCTGGCCGCGGCGCTGCTCGGCCTCGGCCTCGCCGCCGGCAGCGCATCGGCGGCAGCGCCCTCTCCGGCGATCGTCGATTTTGGCGACAGCCTGACCGCGGGCTACGGGCTGATGCCGGAAGAGGCGTTTCCGGCGCAGCTCGAAGCGTGGCTGCATCGGCATGGCGTGGCGGCCCGCGTCGTCAATGCCGGGGTCTCCGGCGACACCACCACTGGCGGGCTGGCGCGGCTCGACTGGGCGCTTGCCGACAAGCCCGATCTGGTAATCCTGGCGCTGGGCGCAAACGATGCGCTGCGCGGCATCGATCCGGCGACGGTGCGCGACAACCTCGATAAGATGATCCAGAAGATCGAGGCTCGTGGCGCCAAAGTGCTGCTTCTCGGCATGCTTGCGCCGCCGAACTGGGGAGCCGCCTATCAGCGCGACTTCGACCGGATCTATCCCGATCTCGCGCGCCAGCGCCACGTGCCGCTCTATCCGTTCTTTCTGGAAGGAGTTGCGATGAAGCCCAGCCTCAATCAGCCGGACGGACTGCACCCCAACGCCAAAGGTGTCGGCGTGCTGGTCGACCATATCGGGCCGGTGGTCGCCCGGCTGGTTGCCCGGCCGGGCGGGGGTGCGTGATGAGCGCGCCCTTTGCTGCCGCCGCCGCGAGTGGGGACCCGGCGAGCCTGGCGGCGCGCTGCGCCGCCGGGCTGGATCCCGTGGACAGCGCCAACCTCGGGATCGTCTATGTGACCGAGCCCGCCGCGGCGGTTCTGCCGGAGTTCCTGCGCGATCTGACGAAGCACACCGGCATTCACTCCTGGGTCGGCGGGGTCGGTCTGGGCGTGTGCTCGGCCGCCGGCGAAATATTCGAAGAGCCCGCCGCCGTGGTGATGACCGCGGCATTGCCGGCGGACGGCTTCCGCATCTTTGCCGCGACCCCCGACCCGGGCTCGGACCTGCCGCGTCGGCACGCCCCATGGATCGAGAAATCGGGGCCCATGCTGGCGCTGGTCCACGCCGACCCGCGCTGCCCCGATCTGACCAAGGCGGCGGTCGATACGGCCACGGCGAGCGGCGCCTTTCTCGTCGGCGGGCTGGTGTCGCACCGCTGCGGCCAGCCGCTCGTCGCGCAGACCGGCGCCCAGGCCGGCGGCGGTGACGGTTTCGGCGCCGAGGGCATCGCCGGGCTGATGCTGGCGCCGGAAATCGGGGTGGCGACCGCGCTGACCCAGGGCTGCATGCCGATCGGCCCGGTGCACCGGATCGACGAGGCGCGCGACAATGTCGCGATGGTGATCGACGGCCGCCCGGCGCTGAGCGTGTTTCTCGAAGATATCGGCCCGGAACTGGCAAAGGATTTGCGCCGCCTCGGCGGGGTGATCTTTGCCGGACTGCCGGTGCCGGGATCGGATACCGGCGACTATCTGGTGCGCAACATCATGGCGATCGATCCCGGCCGCGGCTGGGTCGTGCTCGGCGCCGAAATCGCCGCCGGCGACCCGATCCTGTTCTGCCGCCGCGACCCGGACAGCGCGCGGCGCGACATGGCGCGGATGGTGCGCCAGCTCGCCGGCCGCCTTGCCGGGCCACCCAAGGCCGGGATCTACGTCAGCTGCGTCGCCCGCGGCGCGGCGCTGTTCGGCGAGCCCGGAGTGGAGGTGCAGCTGATCCGCGAGACCTTGGGCGATTTCCCGCTGATCGGGTTTTTCGCCAATGGCGAGATCTCGCGCGACCGGCTCTATGGCCACACCGGCGTGCTGACCCTGTTCACGTGACCCGATGCTGCGGCTGTTTGTCGGGATCGGGTTTCCGCCCGAGCTGAAGCTGCATCTGTCCTTGTTGTGCTCCGGCGTCAACGGCGCGAAATGGGTCGATCCCGGCAATTTCCACCTGACTTTGCGCTTCATCGGCGAGATCGGCGAGGACCAGGCGGCCGATGTCGACGAGGCGCTGGTGCGGCTGCGGGCGCGCCGGTTCGCCTTGCAGCTCGCCGGCACCGGGGTTTTCGGCGGCGGCGACAAGCCGCGCAATCTATGGGTCGGGGTCGAGCGCAGCGCGGAGCTTGTTGCCTTGCGCGACAAGATCGAGCATGCGCTGATCCGCGCCGGATTGCCGCCCGAGCCGCGCAAATTCGCCCCGCATGTCACCCTGGCGCGACTGCACAACCCGCCGCTCGACCAGCTCGGCCGGTTTCTCGCCGCGCATGCCGGGTTCCGCGCCGAACCGCTCGCGGTCGCGGCGTTCAGCCTGATCGCGAGCTTTCAAACCAAGGCCGGCTCGGTCTACGAGGACCAGGCCGACTATCCGCTAGGATATTGATCGGCTGCTGCGTATTGATCGGACCGGAGGAAAGCATGGCTCATTGGCTGGTCAAATCGGAACCGTCGAGCTATCCGTGGGCGCAGCTGGTCGCCGACGGCCGCACCAATTGGGACGGGGTGCGCAACGCCCAGGCGCTGAACAATCTGCGGGCGATGCAGCCCGGCGACCGCGCGTTCTTCTATCATTCGAACGAGGGCAAGGAGATTGTCGGCATCGCCGAGGTGGTCAGGAGCTTCTACCCCGACCCCGCCGACAAATCCGGCAAGCTCGGCATGGTCGACCTCGCCCCGGTGGCGCCGGTGCCGCAGCCGGTCGGGCTCGCCGCGATGAAGGCCGCTCCCGAACTCGCTGGCATGTCGCTGCTGCGCCAATCGCGGCTGTCGGTCTGCCCGGTTAGCGACCACGAATGGGAGGTGATCTGCCGGATGGCCGGCGTCTCCGCCTGAGCGGCTGCGCTGCCTTGCTGCAGCGGCTCAGCCGGCCCTGAAATCGCGCAGGGTCAGCTCGAGGTTTCCGTCGTCGCCGAGCGCGCGGGCGCGCAGCTTGGCCTCAGCCGCACGCTCGAATTCGCTACGGCAAAGATGATAGGCCTCGATACAGCGCTGCGGAGTGGGCGATTGATCGAGCAGCCGCTGAAACACTCGCCGGCGAATCCGAGCAATGCCGCGGTACTCGCCGATTTCGATCCCGAATTCGACGGCGTCGGCCGCCTCGTTCCATCGCACGTCTTCGGGGAAGCTGAACAGGTTCATCACAATGCGCCCGGCGGCCGATCACCCAGCCCTATCTATAGCGTACGTCCTCGCTCGGGTGCAGTTGAGCGGCGCGATAGCTCTGCTGACGGGTGGTTCTCAGGCCGGGAACGCCGTTGCGATCATAGGCCTTCTCCCACTCCGCCAATTCCTCGTCGGAGAGCAGATAGCGGGCGCACGCTTCCTCGCGGCTGATCAGGCCTGTGCGGGTGGCGGCGACCACGGCCGCTTTGCGGCCCGGGGACCAGCGCTTCGTGTCCGGCGCCGGCAAGACAGAAGTTGCAGGTGGACGCGATTGCGGCATGGTCTTGCTTTCTCGCTGGCGGTCACTTGGCGCGGCGGCGGCCTTCGTCGCGAACGGCGTCAGTGAAGGACGCCCGATGCAGCGAGCCCGGCACTTATTTGACGCGCCGGACATCGGTTTATTCCATCCTCGAGCTGATCCCGAAATTTTTTTCAGATAGGTACCCCCCGAAAGGGGCATGCGGATGGCGGCGCAGGCATCGACGATGGCTTTGGAGCTGGTCATCACGAGCCCATAACGTCGCACTGACCAGCCCCAGATTGGCTGACCGCCATGAAACGCCCAGAAGCCCCTAAATGACGACAAACCGGGCGACGGCTTCTGGCTTGTTAAATCCAAAGTTATATGGGCAATGTCCGCCAGGTCAGCCGTTGGCCGGAGGAAACGCCGCGAGTGATGGAGGTGAAATACAAACGTCTAAGCGCGGGTGCCGTAATTGCGGGGCTCGTCTGCGGGCCGCAGGCCCGAGCCGACGTGATCGCTTTCGGGTTCGGCGGGGCGGGCGTCAGCGGCTCCGGCTTGCTGACTTTCGTGCCGGACACGGTGATCGGCGATCCCGGTGGCGCCTACACGATCACCAACATCAGCGGGACCTTTTCAGACTCGAACTCGAACCTGTCCATCGCCAACGTGGCGATCACCGGATTGGTGCCGATCAACCCCGTCAGCCCTCCCCTGGGTGCGCCCATTCCCGTGAGCCTGAGCTACCTTTCCGTGGTAAATCCTCCGCCCATGGACAGCGCGATTTCGTACGACAACCTTTTTTATCCGGACGGTTCGCCGATCACGTGCCCTGGCTATCCATTGGCCGGAGGGTTCCTCGACGTCTAAGGGGCGCTGTTCACGCTCAGCAACAACGACGTCGTGGATTTGTGGAGCAACGGCGAGATCCCCGGCATGGTGCCGCTCAGTTACGGCGCTGGGGTGGTGAACGAAAGTAGTATGGTCATCGATTATCAACCCACCGGGGTCTCGATGGGAGTTCCAGAGCCTGGCTCCCTCTGGCTGCTCGGCGCCGGCCTGCTCGGTGTCCTGGGGTGGCGCAAACGGCCCGCCCTTTCCCTGGCCATTCCCGGCGGTCGGATCGCGGGAACGCCATAACCCTTGCCCAGACCGTCATGTGGCCGCAGGCCGCGCTGATCGGGCTGGGTGCACGCCGACAGCTCCTCATCACGCTCCGCGGCTATGCGTTTCGAGACCCGAAGCGGAAGCCGGGCGGCCCGGTAAGAACGCCGAGCTTTCGGCAAGGTGTTTTGCGCTGGCGGCTCTCACCGGAAGCGACTATCACCTCGGCGCGGCCGAACTCCGAGACCAAGTGCCCGGAAGCCGCAACATCCCGGCCGCACAGGCGGCGATAAGCAGGCACCGGCCGCCGCAACAGAATACGAGCCCGCTTTCCGATGGTATTTCAGCGCTTGCTGGCCGGCCTGGTCGATTTCTGCCGGCGCCACGGGATGCTCGTTGTCGTGGCCGGGCTGGCTCTGGCGGGGTTCGCCGGGTTCTATGCGGCCCACCACCTGGGCATCAGCACCGATACCGACAAAATGTTCGCCCGGAGCCTGCCGTGGCGGCAGCGGGCCTTGGCCTTCGATGCCGAGTTCCCTCAGTTTTCCGATCTGCTGGTCGCGGTCATCGACGCCAAAGAACCGGAAGAGGCAGACGCAACCGCCGCCGGCCTGGCGGCGGCGCTGGCGGCGGATCATGCGCATTTCCGAACCGTCACCCGTCCCGACGCGTCGCCCTTTCTGACCCGGGAAGGCCTGCTGCTGCTCGATACCAAAGAGCTCGAGGAGGTGCTCGAGCGAACCATCGACGCCCAGCCCTTTCTCGGGCAGCTGGCCCGCGACCCGAGCGCGCGCGGTTTGTTCGCCGCACTCGCGCTGCTGGGCAAAGGGGTGAAGGACGGTCAGGTCGACCTGTCGCCGTATCGAACCGCGCTTACCGGGTTCCACCAGGCGATGGCCGACGCACTCGCCGGCCGCCCGCACCCATTGTCGTGGGCGCGCCTCCTCGGCGGCAAGGTCGCGAGCCTGGGCGGCCCGTACAAATTCGTGCTGGCGCAGCCCGTGCTCGATCACGGCGTGCTGGAGCCCGGCGGCGCTGCTACCGCGGCGATCCGCGCCGCAGCCAGCAAGCTCGAATTCGTGAAGGCGGGCGACGCGCGGGTGCGCATCACCGGCAGTGTGGCGCTCTCCGACGAGGAATTCGCCAGTGTCGCCAAGGGCGCCGTCGCCGGCATGATCGGCAGTGTCCTGCTGATCTCATTGTGGCTGTTCCTGGCGGTCCGGTCGTGGCGCCTGATCGGGCCGATCCTGTTGACGCTCGGGCTCGGGCTGATGCTGACCCTGCTGTTCGCGGCCGCGGCGGTCGGCACCTTGAACCTGGTCTCGGTCGGATTCGGCATCCTGTTCGTCGGCATCGCCGTCGATTTCGCGATCCAGTTCTGCGTGCGCTATCGCGAACGGCGCTGGGAAAACCCCGACCATGGCCAGGCATTGGCCGAAACCGGTCGGCGGGCGGGCGGCCAGATCCTGGTCGCCGCGGCGGCCACGTCGGCCGGGTTTCTCGCCTTTGTCCCGACTGAATTCCGCGGTGTCGCCGAGCTCGGGCTGATCGCCGGCGTCGGCATGCTGATCGCGTTCTTGTGCACCGTGACTTTTCTCCCGGCGGCGATCACCCTGTTCCACCCGCGCGGCGAAACTGGCGAGGTCGGCTTTCGCTGGGCGGCGCCGCTCGACGACATCGCGCGCCGTCGACGCCGGCCGCTCTTGGTGGTGTTTGCCGCTGTGGCCGCGCTCGGCGTCGGGTTGCTGCCGCAGTTGCGCTTCGACTCCAACCCGCTGCATACCAAGAACCCCAATACCGAGGCGATGCGCACGCTCCACGACCTGATGGGTTCGCCGGTCACCAATCCGTTTACGATCGACATCCTGGCGGGGAACCCGGCCACCGCCGCAACCCTGTCGCAGCGACTGGGAAAGCTGCCGCTGGTCGCGGGCGTCTTGTCGATCGACAGCTTCGTGCCAAAGAACCAGAACGCAAAGCTCGCGCAAATCCAAGATGCGGCGATGCTGCTGGGGCCGACCCTCGCCCCGCTGAAGCCGCCGGCGCCGCCGACCGTGGACGAGATCCGCACCGCCGCCAGGGACGCCGACGCGGCGCTGGCGCCGGCGCTGGCGAAGCCCTCGCCCGATCCGCAGCTCGTGGCGATCGCGGGCGATCTACGCCGGCTGGCGGCAGCGCCCGATGACGTGGTTCTCGCCGCCAATGCCGCGTTGACCCGGTTTCTGCCGGCGCAGCTCGACCAGTTGCGCAGCGCGCTGTCGGCGCAGCCGGTCTCGTTGCACAGCATCCCGCCGACGCTGGCGCGCGACTGGGTTCTGCCCGACGGGCGCGCGCGCGTGCAGGTATTGCCCAAGGCCGTGGCCAACACCAGCAGCGGCCTCGAGGAATTCGTCGCCGAAGTGACCGCGGTCGCCCCCGATGCCGGCGGCCCGGCGGTGACCATCGAGGCGACCAGCGCCACGATCGTGGGCTCGTTCCGCTCGGCGGCGATCGCCGCGCTGGTGGCGATCACGATCATCCTGTTCGTGGCATTGCGCCGGGTGCTCGACGTGTCGCTGGTGCTGGCGCCGCTGCTGCTGTCGTCGCTGATGACCGTGCTGGTCATGGTGCTGGCGCCGCTGCCGCTCAATTACGCAAATATCATCGCGCTGCCGCTGCTGCTCGGGGTCGGCGTCTCGTTCAACATTTACTTTGTGATGAACTGGCGGGCCGGGCGAACCGTGGTGCTGGGGTCCGCCACGGCTCGCGCGATCCTGTTCTCGGCGCTGACCACCAGCACCGCGTTCGGCGCGCTGGCGCTGTCGCGCCATCCCGGCACCGCGAGCATGGGGCAATTGCTGCTGATCAGCCTCGGCTGCACCTTGGTCGCCAGCCTGGTGTTCATTCCGGCGCTGCTGGCCTCGGTGCCGGGCCCGGTTGCCGCCGCACCCTCGGCCGACATGCCGGGGCAGCGGGAATCATGACTGCACCCCGCTCGGTAAGCGATCGATCGTAGCTCGTCGCAAAAGTCAGCCTCGGGCGGAGCGCGAGGATCTTCGTCCCTGTTCCGGCCGAATCCCGAAGCGAGCCATGTAGCCGGCATAGCGCTCGTGCTCGCGCGCCGGATCGAGCCCGTAATCGTCGAGGCGGGCGCGGCGGCCGCGGTAGCCGCCGTTCGGGTTCGCCGCCACCCGGCGGCCGATGCGGTCCGCCGCCGCGGCATCGAGACTCTGCCCGAAATGCCGATAGAGCCCCGCCACGGTGCCGACCGGGTCGCCCACCAGCCGGGCGTAATGGACGTGAAATATCGGCGCCGCGAATGCCTCTCGATCGGCGGCGGCGATCATCAGCTCCGCCGCGGCCAGCCAGCGCTCGCTGTCCTGCCGGCCGATGTCGATCCGATCGATCCGGCGGCTGAAGGGTCGCCGGAGCACCTCGGTCAACCGCGCGACCGAGGCCAGGACCGCGACCGGGTCGCGATGGACGAAGACCAGCTGCGCATCGGGATAGACCGCGCGGATCGCGCCCAATGCAAAAATATGGTCGGGGCATTTGAGCACCCAGCGCCCCTTTCCGCCGGCTTGGTGCTGCAGGTGCTGCAGGAAGCGCTTGTGAAAGCGGTAGGCGTCGAGATGCCCGGTGTCGTCGAGCCAGCGCCGGTAGCTCGGGATGCGATAGGTCGTATCGAAGCGCAGGCTGGCGAACAGGTGCGCGGTGATCTCCGAACATTCCTGTGGCGAACCCGCCTCGATCGGGTGCAGGTGGCGAAACTGCGGCGCCAACAGCTGAAACAGGCGCAGCTGGCGCGCGACCTGCCGCGGCCGGCGATCCCGGCCGCCGGAGGGGCTCGCGGGATAAGGATGGATCAGCTGCCAAACGCGAGGCACCAAATTGGCCCGGTCTTCGATTAAGAGCCCGTGCAGGAAGGTGGTGCCCGAGCGCGGTAGGCCGGCGATGATCAGCGGCCGCTCGATCGCCCGGTCGAGGATCGCCGGGGTGCGCTTTTCCTCGTCGCGCAGCCGCAGCAGATTCGACAGGAAGCGCACCGTGTCCCAGCGAATCGCCGCCCCCCCAAAAAGGCTCAGATCGGCCTCATCGCGGCAGGCGGCGAGCAGCTTTTGCAAGGGCCGCGCGAACGGAATGTCGCCGAAATCGGTCAATCCGGTGCGCCGCTTCGCGCGGGCAATCAAAGCTTCGGCGCTCGGCGGCCGCCGCAGCCAGGTCAACGCGTCAACCATGGCGCCGGCGGGTGCGGGCGATCGCTTCGCCCACGCTATGCCCGAACCATGCCGTAGCCGCAAACCGCAAGGTTCGCTCTCCCCCAGGGCCGCCGCCGGCGATCGGCAGCAGGCCGCAATACGTTGCCAGCAAAGGGCGCCGCCATCGCGACCCGCGTTGCGCCGGCGCGGGTTATACGATACCGCCGGAGGGCGGTCGATGCGCGGTTTGCCGCGCGGCCCGACCGATAACCATTGGCGAAAGGTCGAGGCGCATGGCCGTCTCGATCGACGCGCAAACGACATTTAGCGCCGCTCGTCGCGGTCGAGCGGGGCATGGCCGAGCGGGGCGGGGTCGAGCTTTTTTCCGGAAAGGGCGCCGAGCCAGTCGAGCCCCGCGCGCAATCGCACGACCTCGCCGACGACGACCACCGCCGGGGTTTCGCAGCCGAGCGAAGCCGCGGCGGCATCGCCCAAGGTCGAGACCAGCACCTGCTGCTCGGGTGTCGTGGCGCGGCTGACTACCGCCACCGCTTCGTCGGGTCTGCGGCCGCCGGCGATCAGGCGTGCGACGATATTCGGCAGATGCTTCAGCGCCATGTACATGACGAGCACCGGAGCGCCGCGGGCGATCGCACCCCAATCGAGCCCGTCGGGAACGGTGCCGTCGCTGTTGTGGCCGGTGAGGAAGGTGACCGCCGAGTTGGTCTCGCGATGGGTGACCGGGATCCCGGCATAGGCCAGCCCGCCGATGCCGGCGGTGATGCCGGGAACGATGCGGAACGGAATCCCGGCGGCGACCAAGGCCAGCGCCTCCTCGGCGCCGCGGCCAAAGACGCAGGGGTCGCCGCCTTTGAGGCGGAGCACGCGGTTGCCGGCCTCGGCCAGGCGAATGAGCCGGGCCGAGATGTCGGGCTGGCTCGGCGACGGACGGCCGCCGCGCTTGCCGGCATAGTCGTGCGCAGCACCGGCCCGCGCCAGGCGCAGAATGCGCGGATCGACGAGTGCGTCGTAGACGACGGCATCGGCTTGCGCCAGCGCGTGCAAGGCCAACACCGACAGCAGCCCGGGATCGCCCGGGCCGGCGCCGACGAGCCACACCTGGCCGGGCTCGAAATCAGGCAGACCAAGGCGCGCGCTGTCGATCAACAATTGTCCCCGAGCGGCAAAGGTCAAGAGGCCTCAACGTAGTCATCCGCCGACGATTTGCTAAGATCGAGGGAGGAAACTTCGCCGCGCCGCCTAGGATGGGCGGGGAGGGAGCGATGAGCACGCGGTGGGCGGTCATTCTCTGGGCAACGCTGTTCGCGTTGGTTCTTGGCGGTTCCACCGCCGAGGCCGCGATCAACCTGTTCGGCGACTATTACTCGAATGTGGCCCGCGCCGCGGCGCAGAACGATGCCGCGCAGGTCGAGCAGCTGGTCGGCGGCGGCGAGGGCGACCCGAACCAGTTCGATGAGCATTCGCGCACCGGGCTCCACTATGCGGCGATGAACGGCAATATCGAGATCATCGAGATCCTGATCAAGGCGAATGCCAAGCTGAATGTCCCCGATCCGCTCGGCGATACCCCGCTGCACCTCGCCGCCGACCAGAGCCAGACCGAAGCAGCAAAGCTCTTGCTCGATGCCGGGGCCGCGGTCGATCCGCAGAACAGGGACGGGATCACCCCGCTGATGATCGCCGCGAACCGGGGCGATTTCGAGCTGGTAGAGGCGCTGCTCGCCAAGGGCGCCAGCCCGACCAAGACCGACTACACCGGGCGGGACGTGCTCGGCTGGGCGCAGGACAGCCATCGTCCGGCGGTGGTCGAGGCGATCCGGCGGGCGCAGGGCTCAGCCGGCCGCTGAGCGCGCTCGACCCGCAGTGCGCCGAGACTGCGGGCACCGTATCGCCGTGGCACAAGGCCGGCTGGCAGCGGATCGCGAATGGGACTACACCCGTCGCGCAACCAGCGGCCAAAGATGACGCGGCCAGCCCGCGTCGTCGGCCCCGTCATGAGGGCGGTAGATGCGCATCGAGATCATCTGCACCGGCGACGAAGTCCTGACCGGCAAGATTGTCAACACCAACTTCAGCTATATGAGCCAGAAGCTCGAGGATTTCGGGCTGTCGGTCGCCTGGGGAACGATCGTCGGCGACGACCGCGACGAATTGCTGGCGGCGTTTCGGATGGCCGGCGAGCGCGCCGATGCGGTCATCGTCAATGGCGGACTCGGCCCCACGGTCGACGATCTGTCGCAGGAGATCGCCGCTCGCGCCGCTGAGGTCGACCTGGTGCTGAACGAGGACTGGCTCGGTCGCATGGAGGCGTTTTTCCGCCGGCGCAGCCGGGTCATGTCGGCGAACAACCGCAAGCAGGCGATGCTGCCGCAGGGTGCCGAGATCCTCGACAACCCGGTCGGGACCGCCTGCGGCTTTGCCCTCGATATCGGCAAGGCAAGATTTTTCTTCACCCCCGGGGTGCCGCGCGAGCTCTTCCGCATGTTGGAGGAGCAGATCATTCCGCGCCTGTTGGCGCGCGGCGGGACGCCCGGCGTCATTCGCCTGAAGCGCTTTCATTCCTATGGGCTCGGCGAATCGCATGTCGACCAGCTGCTCGCCGGGGTCGAGGATCTGGTGCCCGACGGCACGGTCAAGCTCGGCTTTCGCAGCCATTATCCGCAGATCGAAACCAAGCTGACGGTGCGCGGCGTCGATCAGGACGACATCGCGCGCAAGCTGGCGCCCGTGCAGGCGGAGGTGCGCAAGCGGCTCGGTAACTTCATCCTCGGCGAGGACGACGATACTCTCGAAGGCGTCGTCTTGGCGGCGCTGGGCGGGCGCGGCGGTTCGCTCGCGGTGGTCGAGACCTTCACCGGCGGCCAGATCGCGGCCCGCATCGCCCACCTGCCCGGCGCCGAGAAAGTTTTCCGCCGCGGCTGGGTGGCCCGCGACCCGGCCGCGATCGCGACCGCGCTCGGCCTCGTAGATGGGGCGGATGGCGGTTTGATCGGCGGCGAATTCGGCCGCGAAGCGGCCGAGGCGGCGGCCCGCGCCGCGCGCGAGGCATCTGGGGCCAGCCATGCGCTGGCGGTCTTGATCGAGGTTGATGACGGCCCCGACCGCATCGATTTCGGCGGCAGCATCCATCTGGCGATCGCCGCCGCGGACGGCGTCGAATCCCGCCGCTCGCGGATTTACGGCGGCCGCGACTGGGTACGGCTCGGCGCCGTCGAGCTCGGCCTCGATTGCCTGCGCCGTTATCTGCACGGCCTACCGGTGACCGAGCGCACCGATTTCGAAAGATCCGAGCAGAAATAGCCCGCTCGGCTCGCCCTGGAGCCGGCGGCCGGCGGCCGCTGTCACGGGTAGTATTGCGGCGCTTCGCGGCGGTCGCGCAGGCCATAGTCGCGGATGATGCGCACCGCCCGGTGCCGCAGCTCGGCGCCGGCGGACGGGGCCGGGCGCCACCCCGGTGCAGCCGCGGAATCCCGCCAGGCGGCCAGCAGCAGCAATTTGCTGCGGTCGTTGATGCCCTCGAAGACCTCGTGCTCGATGACGCCATTGGATCCGCCGCTCGGCAGGCCGAGCCGCTCCGCTGCGTTCGCATCTCGCGCGCCGTCATCCGCCCGGATCTCGCTGATCGTCACCAGTTTGGCAGCGCCGATTTCGGTCTCATCGAAGCGCTGCTGCGGCAAGCTCCCGCCAGCAGGAGCCGCGGTATCGGCCACGATCTCGCCGACCCGCAGGTGGTAATCGTCGAGAATCTCCGATCGGCCCCGCTGCTGGGCGTCGTGATGCGCCCCAAGCGTGCGCCAGCGCACCAGCGCTTTCTCGTCACGCCAGATCGACAGCGACAATATCAGCCCGGCGCGGCGGCGGCTCGAAAATCGCTCGTTGTCGATAAAGCCGTCGATCTTCTCCAGCTCGGGTCTGAGCAACCCGGCAAGAACGAGGTAGTCGTTCCACCGCGCCTGTTTCGGCTGCACCTCGAAGATTACGGCGAACATCGTGACCTCCTTCGGCCGCGATTTCGTGCGGCGAGGCGCACAATTCGCCGGTGGCGGCCTGATCCGCCTGATATGAACGATCGGGCCGCCTTCGTCGACCCCAACTGCTTCGGCCGCGAGCGAACAGCGGCGCCGGAATTTGCCCGAAACTCGTCGGCCGCTCGCCAGGCGTCGCCGCCGAGTCCTCGCCCGTTGCGGGCGAGGATGCCGGCAATTACGTCAAGGAGCGCCGGTGGCCCGTTGCGTCTGGTTGGCTCCGCCGGTCACCGTGTTGCCGATGGCCGACACGTCCTGCCCGGCGCCGGCGACGGTGCCGCACGCCGAAAGCAGCGAGCCCATTCCCAACAGCATCAAAGCGCCCAAAAACAACCCGACCGCTCCGTAACGTTTACGCTGCCTCATCTCAACCTCCAAAACCATCAGTCGCCCCATAGGGGGAACGACGCGAGTGCGATCGGGTTCCGGTCTGCCGCTGATTGAATTGCCGAGCCGTCTCGACGTGCTCGGCCGGTTGTTCTTTGCTCGGTCCGAGCCGAGGCGGTCAACGATGGCGCGGCGCAACAAACTTTTCTAGTCGACACCGGAGGCCGAGCGGAAAGCGCCAGGATTGCGGGATGATCCCTTGCCGGCGGAACCGATCCTTTGCCGGCACTGTTTCGACACTTGACTGACTACTGAAAAGGAGGTCGAGAATGGCTACGGTTGTTGGAGCCGACGCCTCGGTGCGCGAGACCGCCCGCCTGATCGCCAGCGACAAGGTCGAGGGCACCGCGGTACGCAACAGCGGCGGCGACAAGATCGGCACGATCGAGCGGCTGATGATCGACAAGCGGACCGGCAAGGTCGCCTATGCGGTCATGAGCTTTGGCGGGTTTCTCGGGATGGGGCAGGACTATGTGACCCTGCCCTGGCATGTGCTGCATTACAACGAGCGCCTCGACGCCTACGAGGTCAACATCACCGAGGACCAGCTGCGCGGCGCGCCGGCTCCCGCCCAGGGGTGGGAAACGGGCAATGTCAGCCGGGATTGGGAGCGCAACATCTACAATTACTACGGGGTCGATCCGTACTGGTAGGCCAGTCGGCCCGCCCCGAGCCACGGCAGCGGAGCGGCTTCGGCCGCTCCGTTTCGTTTGTGCCGGCGCATTTCGCATCTCCGCGTTTCGCAGCTCTGCATTTCGCGCTGGGAACAGCGGGCGTTCCAGTGTCAGGATCGAGGCCGAGCTCGACCTGGGGGACGCCGCCATGCCGATCGAAGCCGACTTTTCGCCGCCCGACTTGCCGCCGACCGAGCGGCTGACCGCGTTATGGGTCCATCTGGGGCTCGCCGCGGCTTACGTCGCAACCCCGATCCCCGGCGATATAGCACTGCTCGCCGCCCGGCATCCGGGGCATATCGCCGGCGCCGTCCTGTGCGTGCCGAGCCGGCTCGACCCTGCCCCGTTCGCCACGCTCGGCGGCCGGGTGCTGATGATCGCAGCCGAGGGTGGGCCGTCCGCCGAAGCGACCGCGCGAGCAGCACTGCGGCTGCCGGAGGCCCGGCGCATGGTCCTCGCCGGCTACGAGGCGCCCGGCAGCTGGGCCGACGCCTGCGCGGATCGCGGCGACGAGATCGCCGCCGGGATGATCGCGTTTCTCGGCCGGATCGCGGCGCAGGGGCACGCCGCCGACGCTCCGCGCCCCGTCGCCGCCGAGGGCTCTCACGCCGGCATCACCTACCGCATCGAGGGCAGCGGGCCGGCGCTGGTCCTGCTGCCGTTCTTCCTGGCGCCGTCGCAATGGGGGCCGGCGATCCCGCTGCTCGCCCGGCATTTCACCGTGGTCACCCTGGGCGGCCCCTATCTGGGCGGCGTCGCCTCGCTCGAAGACCGGGCGGGCATGCGCAGCTACCAGGCGATGTTTCACGCCCTGATCGACCGGATGGCGCCGCGCCTCGGCGAGGCGATCCTTGAAGTCGGCTGCGGCGCCGGGTCCTTGGTCCGGCTGCTGGCAAAGCGGCTCGCCGGCGCCAACCCGATCACCGCGGCCGATGTCAACCCGTTCCTGCTGCGCGAAGCGGCGGCACTGGCGGCGGCTGAGGGGATGACCGAGGCGATCCAATTCACCCGCGGCAATGCCGAGGCCCTGCCGTTTGCCGACAACTCCTATGATTGCGTCTATTCGGTCACCGTCCTCGAGGAATGCGACGCCGACCGCGCGCTCGGCGAGATCATGCGGGTGCTGCGGCCAGGCGGGCGGGCCGGGATCGCGGTGCGCGCGCTCGACATGCAGCAATGGTGGAACCTCGATCTGCCGGAGCCGATTCGCCGCAAGGTCGAGACCCCGCCCTATTCGGTCGGCCCCGCCGGGGTCGCCGATCGCAGCCTCTACCGGCGGATGCGCGCGGCCGGGTTTGCCGATCTCTCTGCGTTTCCGGCGCTGGTGACGCTCGACCGGCCGGGCGGGCCGATCTGGCGCAATCGCGAGGATCATGTGCTCTCTCTGCTGTCGCCCGAGGAGCGCGAGGTGTGGCAGGCCGAACGCGACCGCGCGGCGGCCGAGGGATTGCTGTTCATGGCCCACCCGCTCCATTGCGCGGTCGGCGCCAAGCCGCTGCGGCCGTGAACATCGCCCGGCTCGGCGCGATTTGACGATCTCGGCGCTCGCAAGCAGATTGTACCCAGCACGGTGCGCTCGGGCGAAATCGCCGCGCCCGCGCGCAGGTGGGGAGAGCGCCGGTCGACATGACTTTTTTGCAGGCCATTTTCCTGGCGATCGTTCAGGGCGCCACCGAGCTGTTTCCGGTCAGCAGCCTCGGCCATGCGGTGATCCTGCCGGCCGTGCTCGGCTGGCATATCGACCAGGACTCGCCGGGGTTTCTGCCGTTTCTGGTGGTTCTGCACGTCGGCACTGCGACGGCGCTATTGGTCTATTTCTGGCGCGATTGGCTCGGGCTGCTGCTGGCCGCACTCGGGCGCGGCGGCGCCACCGGCCGGAGCATCGGTGAGAACCGCCATCTGATCGTGCTTCTGGTGCTCGGCACCTTGCCGGCGGTGGTGCTGGGTTTTGTCTTTGAGAAATGGCTGCGCCACCTGTTCGGGTCGCCCGTCGCCGCAGCATTTTTCCTGATCGCGAACGGCGTCGTGCTGTTCGCCGGCGAGCGCTTGCGGCGCCGCGCCGACGCCGCGCGCGACCGCAAGCGGCTGGCGCAGGCCAGCTGGGGCGATGCGATCGTCGTCGGCCTCTGTCAGACGACGGCGTTTCTGCCCGGCATTTCGCGCTCCGGCGCCACGATCGTCGGCGGCCTCCTCATTGGCCTGCGCCATGAGGATGCGGCGCGGTTCTCGTTCCTGCTGGCGACGCCGGTCATCGCCGGCGCCGCATTCCTCGAAATCCCAAAGCTGCTGCATGCGGCACCCGCGACCGGCGCCGCGGCGATCGGCGGCGGGGTGCTGTGGGTCGCCGGCATGGTCGCCGGTGTGGTGGCCTATGCCAGCACCGCCTTCCTGATGCGCTATTTCCGCCATCGCGAGGAAAATGCCGCACTCGACCCGTTCGCCTATTATTGCTGGCTCGCCGGCGCGCTGGCGCTGATCTACCTGAAGATCGGCTAATCCCTTCCGTCGACGCGGTGCCTGCTGTCGCCGGACCTGGGCGGCGGGTGACAGCTGCGCCGGCAGCTGCTAGAGATTCCCGCGATCACAATGCCTCTCAGGTAGGAATCAGATGGCGACCAAACCCTTTATCATTGCGCTCGAAGAGCATTACTTCGATGCCGAGGTCAAAAAGCACTTTACCGGAATGGACGTGCAGACAGCGCCGCGGCTCGTCGAGCGGCTCGACGATGTCGGCGCCTTGCGCTTGAAGGAGATGGACGAGGCCGGGATCGACCTGCAGGTCTTGTCGCACGCCAACCCCGGCCTGCAAAAAATGGACGCCGAGACCGCGGTGCGGCTGGCGCGCGGCGCCAACGACCGGCTCCATGAAACGGTGCGCGCCCATCCCGACCGCTTTGCCGCCTTTGCCGCGATCCCGACCCCCGACCCCAAGGCAGCGGCCGACGAGCTCGAACGCACGGTAACCCGCCTCGGCTTCAAGGGGGCGATGGTCAATGGGCTGACCAACGGCGTCTTTTTCGACGACAAGCGGTTCTGGCCGATCTTCGAGCGGGCCGCCGCCCTCGACGTGCCGCTCTACATGCACCCCTCGCTGCCGCATCCCGCGGTCATCGAGGCCTATTATAAGGATTATGTGCAGCAATACCCGTCGCTATTGCGCGCCGCCTGGGGCTTTACCGTCGAGACCGCGACCCAGGGCGTGCGCCTGGTACTGAGCGGGGTGTGCGACGCCTATCCCAATCTCAAGATCATCATCGGCCATCTGGGCGAGGGCCTGCCGTTTTATCTGTGGCGCATCAGCATGGGGCTCGGACGCGACGGCAAGAGCGGCAAAAGCTTTCGCGACACGTTCTGCGAGCATTTCTACATCACGACCAGCGGCTTTTTCTCCGACCCGGCCTTGCTGTGCTGCGTAATGGAGATGGGCATCGACCGGATCATGTTTTCGGTCGACTATCCGTTCGTCGACAACCCGCCCGGCGCCAAATGGATCGAAACCCTGCCCCTATGCGCCGAGGACCAGGTCAAGCTCTTGAGCGGCAACGCCAAGCGACTGCTGAAGCTGTAGCCGGCCGTCCCCGACCCTGGCCCGAAGTCGCGCCCCAGGGGCCGCTACCGGGCCGGCGTGCTGGGGCGGGGTCAGCCGGTCATTGCCGGCTGCGGCAGCCCGCCATGCGCGGAATGCGGCAGGTACCAGTGCCCGTCGCGGTTTTCGAGGCGGCCGGCGCGGCGGTGGCGTTGCAATGCAATGCCCAAATGGTTTGGCCTGACCGCCATTCCGAACTCGCGCGACAGATAGCTCAAAACATCGGCGGCGGTGGCGCCTTCGCCATGCGCCTCGATCGCTTTCAAGGCCGCATCGCTGAGCGACAGCCCGGTTTCCTGCTGCGCCGAACGGGTCTTGCGCATTCCGGCGCTGGGGGGCGCAGCGGCACTCCTCGCCGGGCGCCCCCTGCGGGCGTGCACCACCGTGGCCCCGCCCCTGCCGAACCGGGACAGCACCCGCTCGGCGATCTCCAATTCGTTCAGCTGGTCGGCGAGCTTTGCCCGCTCTGCGTCGAGCCGCGCCAGCCGTTCGGCAATTCGCTGCTTTTCCTGCGTCAGCTCGTCCACGCTCGCCATATCCTCTATCTCCCTCCACCGTTCGCCGCGCCGCACTGCGGCGGCGTCTTCGCATAAATGGAATATGCAGGGACCGAAAAAAGGCCGGCCGGAGCTAATTATTGCAATTCTGCGTAGATTTTGGTCTGCGTCGATCTTGGCGTGCATCGATTTGGCGGTCGTCATCATGGCTCGTCAGTATAGGGCGGGTCTCTGCGCCGGCCCCAGTAGCCCGATCCGCTCACCAGTGGCTCGGGCGTCGGCGCGCGCCGCGAAATCGGGTCAAACCTTATCCGGCGCGGTTCGTTCGGCGATAATTTGCAATGCGAGTCGATTGTCGACGCAATCTCGATAGGCGATCGGCCGGCGAATAAAGCCGCTGGAGACCAGCCCGCGGCGCAATCGATCAAAGCCGTCCTCGGGCAGGACCGGGTCTCGCCCCCACACACCTTGGGCCTTATAGCGGGCGACGGCACGCGCCAGAACCGCGCTGTCGAGCGCCGGAAAGTAGGATGCGATTGCGGCGGCAATCTCGGCTGGCACACTGTCCTCGACCCATTGCAAGGTGCGGTCGATCGCGCGGACCATGCGCAGCAGCTTCTCGGGATCGCGCGCCACTCGCTCGCGGGTCGCGACAAAGGCCGTGTAGGTCGTCCGCCCGCGGCTGCTGGCGGCATACCACAGATGCCCGGCGCCGCTCGCCAGCGCTTCCTCGACCACCGGCTCGAACAATTGGACGGCGTCAATCCGGCCGGCGCGCAATGCGTCGAGGTTTTCGGCCATGCTGCGATTGGCAATGCGGTCGAGCCGATCGGGGTCCAGCCCGGCCTGGCGCAAATCTTCCTGCAGGCACAGCCACGGGGTCGGCACCTCGCCGACGGTCGCCAAGCGCATGCCGGCGAGATCGGCGAGGCGAAAGCCCGGATTGGGCTCGCGGCCGACGATCGAGAACGGATCGCGGCAGACGATCTCGGCAAAGCAGGTGAGCGACGAGCCGGGGTTGTCGTCGTGGTGCTTGATGATCCGCATCGGCCCGGCCCACAGCACGTCGACTTTGCCCGCGATCAGCGCCGCCTCGGCATGTCCGGCACCGGGCGACGCCGTCATCTCGACCTCGAGCCCCTCGGCCTCGTAGGCGCCGGTGGCCTGCGCCGCGTAGAACGGCGCATACAGCACAAACCGGTAATTCTCCAAAAGCCGCAGCTGCATTAGTCCCCCCAATGGGCGAAGCCTGCCGCCGAACCGTCACCCGCCTCGCTGCGCTCGACCCCCTCTCCCGCATTGCGGGAGAGGGGGAACCCGTCGCGCTAGCGGCGGGTGGGTGAGGGTCTGCGCGCGACGACGATCAGAGCACGCCGTCTTTGCGCAATGACTCGACCTCGCCGTCGCCGAGGCCCAGCCAATGGTGCAAGACCTCGGCGCTGTCCGCTCCGAGCGCCGGCGAGCCTTTGAGGCGCACCGTCTTGCCGTCGACCCGCACCGGCCAGGTCGCCATCTTGTAGTCGCCATTGTGGTGATGGACGGTCTGCATGATGCCGCGCTCCTCGAATGTCGGCTCGTTCTGCAGTTCCATCGTGTCGAACACAGCACCCGACGGCACGCCCACCGCGATCAGCTTTTCCATCGCCTCGCGTTTGTCGTGCTGGCGGGTCCATTCGCCAATGATCGCGTCCAGCTCTTTTTCGTTCTTGACGCGGACATCGCCGGTGGCGAAACGCGGGTCCTCGATCAGTTCCTCGCGCCCGATCAGCTTCATCAGCCGCGACCAGTGCTCGGGATTGGCCCGGCTGGTGGTCAGGTAGACATAGTCGTTGGCGCCGCCGCCCTTGGCCGGGTAGAGCCCCGAGGGCGCATTGTTGCCGCCGGCCGATTTGGCGCCGCGGCGGGGCGCCGGCTTGCCGGTGCGCGCCATCGTCGAAAAGCAGGTGCGCATGTAGTGGATCATCGCGTCCTGCATCGCCAATTGCAGCCGTCGCCCCTGGCCGGTGCGGTTGCGCTCGTGCAAGGCGCCGAGGATCGTCGCCGCCATCAGCATGCCGGTGCCGGTGTCGCCAAAGGAAAGGCCCGGCTTGACCGGCGGCCGGTCGGGCTCGCCGGTGACGCTGATCGGGCCGCCGGCGGCCTGCGCGATCATATCGAAGGCCAAGCCCTTCTCATGCGGGCTGCCCGACCCAAAGCCCTTGATCTGGCAATAGATGATACGGGGGTTGATCTTCTTGACCGATTCGTAGTCGAGGCCGAGGCGCTCGATCGTGCCGGGCGCCATGTTCTCGGCCACGATGTCGGCCTTCTTGATCATCTCCTTGACGATCTCGAGCCCTTTTGGCGATTTCAGGTTCAACGTTATCGACTTCTTGTTGACGTTGAACTGGTGGAAGTACCAGGGATCGTCGTCGGGCTTGCCGGGGCGCAGCCGGCGTCCGGGATCACCCCGCCCGGGGTTCTCGATCTTGACCACCTCCGCGCCAAACCAAGCCAGCACCTCGGTCGAGGTCGTGCCCGCCTCGAACTGAGTGAAATCGACGACTTTGATACCTTTCAGAAAATTGAAGTCCTGGACGTTGTCGCTCATCGCGCGGGTTCCTCCCGTTGCGCACAGATCCTGGGACACAGCCTGCGCCTTCCCGCGCCGCACCGCAACGCCTTCCCGCTAACATTTCGGCGGGTGGGCGCGGACGAACTCCTCGTTGACGTCGGCGCCCCAGCCCGCTCCTTTCGGCAATACGAGGTCGCCGTTCTCGAT
>DASYNW010000147.1:0-7943 GCA_036008325.1 Allostellaceae bacterium | reverse complement strand
TCACAACTGGACCGGCAACCGGGTGACCTGCCGCGACTGGTTCCAATTGTCGCTGAAGGAAGGGCTGACCGTGTTCCGCGACCAGGAATTCTCGGCCGATCAGGGGAGCCGCGCGGTCAAGCGCATCGGCGAGGTGCGCACGCTCAGGGCGATCCAGTTCCCCGAGGATGACGGGCCGCTGGCGCACCCGGTGCGGCCCGAAAGCTATCTGCGGATCGACAATTTCTATACGCCGACGGTCTACAACAAGGGCGCCGAACTGGTGCGGATGATCCAGACCCTGGTGGGCCGGGACGGGTTCCGCCGCGGCATGGATCTCTACATCGCGCGGCACGACAATCATGCGGCGACGATCGAGGATTTCGTCGCGGCGATGGAAGCGGCGGGCGAGGTCGATCTCGGCCGCTTCAAATTGTGGTACGAGCAGGCCGGGACGCCCGAGCTCGCGGTCGAGGAGCGGTGGGACGCGAAGGCGGGCGCGTACGAGCTGGAGGTGGCGCAGACGGTGCCGGCGACGCCGGGGCAGCCCGACAAGCGGCCGATGCTGATGCCGCTGGCGATGGGCCTGCTCGATGCCGGGGGCGGCGAATTGCCGACCCGGCTGGAAGGCGACGCCGCGGCGCTGGCTGGGACGCGGGTGCTGGCGCTGACCGAGGCGCGGCAAAGCTTCCGCTTTGTCGATCTCGCGGCGAGACCGGTGCCGTCGTTGCTGCGCGGCTTCTCGGCGCCGGTCAAACTGACCGGGGTGCCGCTCGACCGGCTCAAATTTCTGGCGGTGCACGACCCCGACCCGTTTGCCCGCTGGGAGGCCGGGCAGGAGGTGGCGGCCCGCGCGCTCCTCGACCGGGTCGAGGTGTTGCAACGCGGGGCCGAGCCGGCAGCGCTCGATCCCGATCTGGTCGCGGCGATGCGGCGCAGCCTCGCCGATGCCGGGCCGGACCCGGCTTTTGCCGCCGAGGCCTTGGCCTTGCCCGGCGAGGCGTTTCTCGCCGACCGGATGGCGGTGGCCGATGTCGACGCCGTGCATGAGGCGCGGGAGACCGCGCGGGCCGAGATCGGCCGGGCATTGCAGGCCGAGTTCGCCGCCGGCTATCAGGCGCTGGCCGATGCCGGACCGTACCGGATCGAGGGTGCGGCGATCGGGCGGCGGGCATTGCGCAACGCCTGCCTTTTCTATCTCGCGGCCGCCGATTCCGAACATGGCGCGGCGCTGGCCAAGGCGCAGTTCGACGCCGCGGCCAACATGACCGATTTATTGGCGGCCTTGTCGGTGCTGGCCGATCTCGACCGGCCCGAGCGCCCGGCGGCATTGGCGCGGTTTTTTGCCGACTGGGAGCACGACCCGCTGGTCGTCGACAAATGGTTTGCGCTGCAGGCGCGCTCGTCATTGCCGGGGACCGTGGAGCGGGTGCGCGAGCTGGCCTCTCACCCGGCCTTCGACCGCCGCAACCCGAACCGGGTGCGCGCCTTGGTCGGCGCCTTTGCCCAGGGCAACCAGGTGCGCTTTCACGACCCGAGCGGCGCCGGCTATGCCTTTCTCGCCGACGAGGTCATCGCCATCGACCCGGGCAACCCGACGACGGCCGCGCGTCTGGTGCAGCCGCTCGGGATGTGGCGCCGGCACGATATGGCGCGCCAGGGCCTGATGCGGGGCCAGCTCGAACGCGTCCTCGCCAACCCCGGCCTCAGCAAGAACACCTTCGAGATGGTGTCGAAGAGCCTCGCTTAGCGACACTGCGGAAAAAGGGGGCCTGTCGGCTGTCATCCTTCGAGACGCTTCGCTCCTCAGGATGAGGCTCTTTATTTCAAGGGCCTGCCTCACCCTGAAGAGGCGCGAAGGGCCGTCTCGAAGGGCGCCCGGATCGGAAATCGAAGTTTTAGCACCGTGCTAACGGCGCTCAGCGGGGGCGGCACAAGGAGAACGGATGGATAGCGGGCTCGAAGGGGTAGTCGCCGCGCAGACGGTGCTGAGCCACAGCGATGGCGGGCGCGGGATCATGTGGGTGCGCGGCCATACGCTGGGCGAGCTGGTCGCCGATTACGGCTTTGAGGGCGCCGTCGGCGTGCTGTGGGAGGGGTTTGCCGGCGACCGGCTGAGCCGGGCCGGGATTGGTGCTGCGCTCGGCGCGGGCCGGGTCGCGGCCTTCGCCGGGATCGGCGACTGGCTCGACCTCGCCGCGCGGCGGCCGTTGCTCGAGGGGGTGCGGCTGGCGCTGGCCCTATTGCCCGAGGACAGCACGCCCACGGCGATCCTGGCGTCGCTGCCGGTGGCGGTCGCGGCGCTGCTGCGGACGAGCCGGGGTGAAGCGCCGGTGGCGCCCGACGCCGCACTCGGCACCGCCGCCGATCTGTTGCGCATGGTGCACGGCGCGCCGGCGAGCGCGCCGATGGCCGAAGCGCTCGACGCCTATCTGACGGTGGTGATCGACAACGGGCTCAACGCCTCGGCCTTCACCGCGCGGGTCATTGCCTCGACCCGGGCCTCTCTGGTCGGCGCGGCGCTCGGCGCCTATTGCGCCTTTGCCGGGCCATTGCATGGCGGCGCGCCGGGGCCGACCTTGGACATGCTCGACGCGCTCGCGGCGAGCAGCGACATCGACGGCTGGATCGAAGAGAGGCTCGCCAGGGGCGAGCGGCTGATGGGCTTCGGCCATCGGGTCTTTCGCGATGGCGACCCGCGCGCCGTGGCCCTGCGCGGCGCGATGCAGCGACTGGGTCCGGGCGCCGGAAGGCTCGCCTTTGCCGGCGAAATCGAGGCCCGCGTCGCCGCGGTGTTCGCCCGGCTCAAGCCGGGGCGGCCGCCATTGCAGCCCAATCTTGAGATCAACGCGGCCCTGCTGCTCGACGCGGTCGGCATCCCGCGCGAGGCCTTCACCCCGGTCTTTGCCGTCGGCCGGGCGCCGGGCTGGCTCGCCCACGCGATGGAGCAGCAGCGGAGCGGCCGGCTGATCCGCCCCTCCTCCGCCTATATCGGCCCGATCCCGGCGGGGGCGGCCGACCCAGCGTAGTTCCCACTTTGCCCGGACCTGATCCGGGCTCCCCGGCGTCAGAGCCGATGAGGTCGAGCCGGAGAACGCTGGCCGCAAGGCGCAACAGTGTCATTGCAAGGCACCGTGGGCGCCGCGGCAATCCCGGCGGCCAGATTGCTTCGCTGCGCTCGCAATGACCCTCAAACAATGGCGCTTGCACAAAGGGCCGTGTGCGGATCTTGCATTTGCGGGCGTGGCGCGCGACGCTGTTGGCCAGCCGAATATCCTCTCGGGCGATCAGGAGACAGAGCCGTGAACGATATCGCACCGTCGCGCTACAAATGGGTGGGGACCCGGCCGATCCGTCCGGATGGAGTGCCGAAGGTCACCGGGCGCGCGCTCTACGGCGCCGATCTGGCGATGGCCGGGGCGCTCTACGGCAAGATCGTCCGCTCGCCGCACGCGCATGCCCGCATCCGCTCGATCGACGCGTCGAAGGCGCTGGCGCTCCCCGGGGTCAAGGCGGTGGTGACGGCCGCGGATTTCCCCGACCACAAATTCGAATATGTCGGGCCCGAGCGTGTCGCGCAGAATTTCTGGCACATCACCCGCAACGTCATGGCGCGCGAAAAGGCGCTCTACGAGGGCCATGCGGTCGCCGCCGTGGCCGCGGCCAGCCGGTCGGTCGCCGAAGAGGCCGCGGCGCTGATCGCGATCGATTACGAGGTGTTGCCGCACGTCATCGACGTCGACGAGGCGATGGCGCCCGACGCGCCCTTGCTGTTCGAAGACATGATCACCCGCGGGGTCGAGCCGACGCCGACCAAGCCGTCCAATGTCTCGAAACGGCTCGAATTCGCGCTCGGCGACCTCGATGCCGGCTTTGCCGGGGCCGATTTCATCGTCGAAAAGGAATTCAAGACCGCAGCGGTGCACCAGGCCTATATCGAGCCGCACGCCACCATCGCCAAGGTCGAGGCCGACGGCCAGGCCGAGATCTGGGCGTCGAGCCAGGGCCATTTCGTGGTCCGCGCGCTGACCGCGAAGCTGCTTGGCATGCCGGTCGGCGATGTGCGGGTCAACCCGGCCGAGATCGGCGGCGGGTTCGGCGGCAAGACCGTCGTCTACCTCGAGCCGGTGGCGGCGGCATTGTCGAAAAAGGCCGGGCGCCCGGTCAAGATCGTGATGAGCCGCGACGAGGTGTTCAAGGCCTCGGGTCCGACCTCGGGCGCCTCGATGTGGGTCAAGATCGGGATCAAGAAGGACGGGACCCTCACCGCCGCCGACGGCATCTTCAAATTCCAGGCCGGCGCGTTTCCCGGCTCGCCGGTGATGAATGCGTGCCTGTGCGCATTCGCCCCCTACAACATCCCCAATGCGCGCTCGGTCGGCTACGACGTGGTGAGCAACCGGCCGAAGGCCGCGGCCTACCGGGCGCCGGGGTCGCCGATCTCGGCCTTTGCCGTCGAAAGCGTGCTCGACATGTTGGCCAAAAAGATCGGCATGGACCCGCTGCAATTGCGGCTCAAAAACGCGGCGCGGCCGGGGACGACGATGATCTTTGGGCCGAAGATGGCCCATGGCGGCTGTGTCGAGACCCTCGAAGCCTTGATCAACCATCCGCATTATCAGACGAAGCTGGGCCCGAACCAGGGGCGCGGCGTCGCGTCGGGCTATTGGTTCAACGGCGGCGGCGAGTCGAGCGCCACGGTGCAGATCAACGAGGACGGCACCGTCGTCGTCGCCACCGGCAGCCCCGACATCGGCGGCTCGCGCGCCTCGATGGCGCTGATGGCGGCCGAGACCCTCGGCGTCGACTATGCCCAAGTGCGGGCGATCGTCGCCGACACCGCCTCGATCGGCTATACTCATGTGACGGGCGGCTCGCGCGTCACCTTTGCCACCGGGATGGCGGTGGTCGACGCCAGCAAGAAGGTGGTCGACGAATTGCGTCAGCGGGCGGCAGTGATCTGGGACGTCGATGTCGACGGCGTGATTTGGGAAGACGGCCAGGCCAAGCCCGCCAGCACCAATGTCGGCGATTTCGCGCCGCTGTCGCTGAAGGAGCTCGCCGCCAAGAAGGCCTTGACCGGCGGCCCGATCGGCGCTTCGGCAGCGGTCAACGCCGGCGGCCAGGCGCCCGGGTTCGCGACCCATTTCTGCGATGTCGAAGTCGATCCCGAGACCGGCCGAGTGACGGTGCTGCGGTTTGTCGCGGCGCAGGATGTCGGCAAGGCGATCCACCCCTCCTATGTCGAGGGCCAGATCCAGGGCGGCGTCACCCAAGGGATCGGCTGGGCGCTGAACGAGGAATACATCTACGACCGCAATGGCCGGCTCGATAATGCCGGCTTTCTCGATTACCGGGTGCCGGTCGCTTCCGACGTGCCGATGATCGAGGCGGTATTGGTCGAGGTGCCGAACCCGGCCCATCCCTACGGCGCCAAGGGCGTCGGCGAGGTCAACATCTGCCCGCCGATGGCGGCGATCGCCAACGCAATCGACGATGCGATCGGCCGGCGGCTGACCGAGTTGCCGATGTCGCCGCCCAAGGTGCGCGCCGCCCTCGACGCCGGCGCCGGGGATTAGTCTTCCGGCCCCTGTTACCTGGCTCTGTCATTGCGAGGAGCGGAGCGACGACGCAATCTAGAGGCCACGAACGACCGCGCGAGAACGGCACCAGATTGCTTCGCGGAGCCTGTCCTCGGGCCGGCGACGGCCGGACCCGTGGGCTCGCAATGACAGCTGATGCGAGGAGTGGAGCAATGCCTGAGACGAGCGCGCGGGTGGTTTTGTCCGGCGGGTTCAGCCGCCGCTATACCGGCGGGGTGCGCGAATTCCAGGTCGAGGCGAAAAGCCTGCGCGGCGTGATCAAGGAACTGGACCGGCGCTATCCCGGGCTCGGCGAGCATCTGGAGGAGGAAACCACGGTCGCGATCGACGGGGAGATCCACGAGGTCGGCTATCTCCAGCCGTTGAAGCAGGGCAGCGAAGTCTTCTTCATCCCCAAGCTCGAAGGCGGGTAGTGCGCTGCCGGCTGGATATTCCTGAGGACAGATGATCAGCGCGCTCGACACCCATCAGACGGTCAACAGACTGACGGCCGCCGGCCTCACCGGGGCTCAGGCCGAGGCGCTGACCGAGACGATCAAAGAGGCGACGGATATCGACCTCGCCAACATCGCGACCAGGACCGACGTCGCCGAGATGCGGCGCGAGCTGGCCGAGCTCAAAGCCCAGCTGGTGAAATGGCTGGTCGTGGTCGGGTTTGCCCAGGTGGCGACGATCCTGGCGGTGCTGAAGCTGTTCCCGGCCGCCCACCCGTGAGCGCCTGTGGCGTCGCTAGCCGTTGCGCCACCGCGGCGAGGCGTTCCGCAAGCTCGAAGGCGGGTAGCAAGATCCGAGCGCACCGAGGGAGCCCGATGTCTGCGGCTGCCGGTCGAGAATGGTGCGCAGCGGCACTGCTGGCGATGCTCGCGCTGAGCGGATGCGGGCTCGGCGGACCCGCGCACGGACCGCCGCCGCCGAATGCCGCGGCGATTGTCGATATGGGATTCGAAAGTTTCAGCCCAGCGACCATTACGATCCGGCCCGGTGGCCTGGTGGAATGGCGCAATACCTCGTTGATCACCCACACCGTCACCGACGACCCGAAGCTGGCGCACAAGCCCGGAGACTTGATGCTCCCGGCGGGCGCCCCGGCCTTCAACTCCGGCGACGTCCCGGCCGGCCAGATCTATAGGCACACCTTCGAGGTCCCCGGCACGTATCGCTACTTCTGCATCCATCACGAGGGGGACGGGATGCTGGGCACGGTGATTGTCCGATCGCCCTCCTAGCTCAGCCGCCGCGATGCTTCGGTGCAAAATCCTCGGGCTGGAGCGCGATCGGGGCGCCGTGCGGGGTGCGCCGGGCGGCGCGCTGCCAAGCGGCGCGGGTGCGGGCGAGGGCGGCGCGGTCGGCGACGGCTTTTTCGGCGGCGAGGCGTTCGAGGGCGGCGAGCCAGTGGCGATAGTAGGTGTCGCCGTTGTCGGGGTCGCCCGCGGTCTGGGCGCGTTTGATCTCGTCGGCGAGGGTGGCGGCCCATTCGGCCCAGGTGAACAGGCCCTGCTCGTGCAACGCCAAGGCCATGGCGAAGGCATGCGCCTCCCAGGGTGCGCGAAACACCGGGCCGTCGGGGCCGCGCGGGATGCCGGGGAGCGCTTTGGTGGCGCGGTCGAAGGCGTTCATGCCGGGTCGAGATAGGGCTCGAACGCCTCGATCGAGATCGTGATCGCGGGGTCGGCCGCCTCGCCCCACAATTCGCGCGCCGGAAAGACCACCGCATAGAGCCATTGCGGTTGGTCGCCGGCGCCGAGGGCGGCGGTGTCGGGGAAGACGTGAACGCCGCGCACCGCCTCGACCGTGCCGGTCTTGCCGCGGGCATAGCGCGGCAGCCGGATGTGGGTCGCGGGGTTGAGGTTTCGGGTGCGCACCCGGTCGCCCGGCTCGAAGCACGCCGGGGTGTTGGTCGGCCGGGCGAAGTCGCCGCGGGTCAGGGTTTTCTCGACATCGGCCTCAGACAGGGTGCGCGGCAGTGCGGCGCCGGGGCGCAGCGAGCGGCCGGCGGCGATCTCGTCGGCGGCCACGAGCCCGCGCTGCAGCAGCCGGTTTTCGAGGCCGAGAAACCAGCGCCGGTAATAGGACGAGCCGAGATAGTCGAGCGGCGGCAAGGCTTCGAGCGCGGCGCGGCCGGCATCGATGGTCCACAGCCGGGTAAAGCCCATCGCCCGCTGCATCGCCAGCACGCGGCCTTCCCAGCGCTGGTGAAACGGCGGCTCGCCGGGCTCGGGTTCGACGTGCCCGAAGCCGTGCATGCCGCCCATGTCGTGGATCGAATTGGTCATGCCGGGACGGTTTCGTGCGGCGCGTCGGCGAGGCCGGTGCCGATCATGCTGTCGCGGGTGACGAGGGCGGCGAGCCGTTCCTCACTCC
>DASYNW010000146.1:0-10900 GCA_036008325.1 Allostellaceae bacterium | reverse complement strand
GCCGGATCGCCCGGCCCGTTCGACAGAAAGACCCCGTCGGGGTGGTGGCGCAGGATGTCCGCGGCCGAGGCGGTGGCCGGCACCACGGTCACCTGGCAGCGATGCTGGGCCAGCATGCGCAGGATGTTGCGCTTGGCGCCGTAATCGACGGCGACGACGTGATGGCGCGGACTGCATTGCCGGCCATAGCCGCCCTCGCGATGCCAGGTGCTCTCGTCCCAGGCGTAGCTCTGACGGCAACTGACTTCGATGGCCAGATCCATCCCCTCGATGCCGGGCCAGGCGGCGGCCTGCACCTGCAGTGCCGTGATGTCGAGCGGCCGTTGCGGGTCGTGGGCGATCACCCCATTGGGCGGCCCCCGATCGCGGATAAGCCGGGTCAGGCGTCTGGTGTCGACCCCCGAAATCCCGATCAGGCCATGCGATTCGAGCCATGCCGCGAGTGGCCTGGTCGCCCGCCAGTTGGCCGGCTGGGTGACCCGGCTGTGCACCACGAGCCCGCGCGCCGCCGGCGTCGCGGTTTCGATGTCCTCGGCGTTGGTCCCGACATTGCCGATATGCGGAAAGGTGAAGTTGATGATCTGGGCGGCATAGGAGGGATCGGTCAGGATCTCCTGGTAGCCGGTCATCGCGGTGTTGAAGCAGACCTCGCCGACCGCTGTCCCGCTGGCGCCGAAACCGCTGCCCCAAAACACCGTGCCATCCGCGAGGACCAGCGCGGCGTTGCAGTCGGGCGGTTGCGGCGACGGATCGCGCATTTTGCGGGGCAAGTCCATTGGGCCAGCCGCAGCTCGCCCGCGATGGCGACGGGGCAAAACAGCGGACCCCTGCACAGATAACCCGCCGGAGCCTTCAGGTCAACCCTTGCTCGCCTCAAATCTTGCGCGGTTTCAGATACTTAGGGTCGGACGTGCTGAATTGCCGCGAGCGGCGAAACAGGGTAGGCTCAATCGTCCAGCACAAGGGGCACGCCGATGCTGCGCCAAGCCTTCGCCGACCGGCTCAAAGGAGCGATGAGGGCGAGAGACCCGCGCACGGTGTCGACCGTGCGGCTGATCCTGGCGAGCCTCAAAGAGCGCGACGTCGCGGCGCGCACCGAGGGCAACAGCGAGGGTCTCGCCGAGCCCGAGATTACCCGGATGCTGCAGGCAATGATCAAGCAGCGCCGCGAATCGATCGCGCTCTATGAGCAAGGCAATCGCGCCGATCTCGCCCAGCGGGAGCGCGACGAAATCGGCATCATCGAAAGCTTTCTGCCGCGGCAGATGAGCGACGACGAGATCGCGGCGGCGGCGCAAGCCGCGATCGCCGAAACCGGCGCCCTCGGCATCAAGGACATGGGCCGGGTCATGGCGGCGCTGCGCCAGCGCCACGCCGGTGCCATCGATCTCGGCCGCGCCGGTGCGGCCGTCAAGCGGCTATTGAGCTGAGGCGGCTATAGTGTCCGCTTGGCGCGGCTTGTATCTCCCTCTCTCCGCGCGTGCGGGGGGAGAGGGTCGGGGTGAGGAGGGTGCCTGCCCCACTCGTGGCGACCGCCCACCTCACCCTCCCATCGCTTTCGCGATGGGCCCCTCCCTCTCCCCCCAATGGGCGGAGAGGGGAAATTAGCCGAATGGCTTTTCCGCCGGGATTTCTCGATGAATTGCGCGGTCGGGTGTCGCTGGCGGGCCTCGTCAGCCGGCGGGTCAAGCTCACCCGGCGCGGCCGCGAGCTGGCCGGGCTCTGCCCTTTCCACCACGAGAAGACCCCATCCTTCTACGTCGTCGAGGACAAGGACTTTTTCCATTGCTTCGGCTGCGGCGCACATGGCGATGCGATCGGCTTCGCGATGCGCGCCGACAATCTCGATTTTCTCGAAGCCGTCGAGAAGCTGGCTGGCGAGGCCGGGCTCGCGGTGCCGCAGGCGACCGCCGAGGAGCGCAAGAAGGCGCAGCGGCAAAAGACGCTGCTCGAAACCCTCGAAGCCGCCGCCGCTTTTTACGAGACCCAGCTGTGGGGGCCGGCCGGCAAGGCGGCGCGCGACTATCTCTCAGGGCGTGGGCTCGACCCCGAGACGATCCGCCGCTTTCGCCTGGGCTGGGCAGCGGAGGATCGGCAGGCGTTGCGACGTGCGCTCGCCGACGATTTCCCCGAGCCGCTGCTGGTCGAGGCGGGGCTGCTGCATCGCCCCGAAGCGGGCGAGCCGTTCGACTATTTCCGCGGCCGCGTCATGTTTCCGATCGGCGACCGCGCCGGCCGGGTGATCGCCTTTGGCGGCCGGGTGCTCGGCGATGCGCATCCGAAATACCTGAATTCGCCGGAGAGCCCAGTCTTTGCCAAAGGGCGCGTGCTCTACGGCTGGTCGGCGGCGCGAGCCGCCCGTGAAGCAGAGCCGAACGCCATCGTCACCGAAGGCTACATGGACGTGATCGCGCTACACCGCGCCGGGTTTGTCTCTGCGGTGGCGCCGCTCGGCACGGCCTTGAGCGAATTCCAGCTGCAGGAGCTGTGGCGGCTGGGGCCCGAGCCGATCCTGTGCTTCGACGGCGACACCGCCGGACAGCGCGCTGTGGCGCGGGCGCTGCGGCGGGCGCTGCCGCTGCTGCAACCGGGCCGCAGCCTGCGCTTTGCCGCGCTGCCTGCCGGGGAGGACCCGGATTCGCTGATCGCCGCCGCCGGGCGGGCCGCCTTCGACCGGATCCTGACCATGGCGCGGCCGCTGTCGCGCATGCTGTGGGAGATAGAGCTCGGCGCCGGTCCGGCCGACACGCCCGAGCGCCGCGCCGATCTCGAGCGCCGCCTCAACGACGATGTGGCCGTGATCGCCGATCGCACGGTGCAGGGCGAATACCGCCGATTTGTCCGCGAGAAGCTCTATGAGAACGGCCGTTCGGCCCAGACGCGCCGGCGTAACCCGTCGCAGCCTCGCGCCGCCTTTGTCGCCGAGGGGCCGGATCCCCGGCGTGCGCCGGCGCGCGCCCAGCGGGAAATTCTGTTTCGCATCCTTCTCAACTCCCCGTCCTTGATCGAGGAGATCGCCGAGGAGTTTGCCGCCCTCGACATCCCCGAGGCGGAGCTTGACAAGCTTCGCCGCGAAATTTTAGAGGTTGAGGCTCTGCGGCCGGGGCTTGACGCCCCGGCGCTCCGGCAACACCTTCTGCTGAACGGGTTTGCGGCGACCGTGGATGCGCTTCTCTCGCCTTCGGTCGATTCGGGCTTTCTGGTCCGGAGCTCGGATCCGCGCGCGGCGCGCGATACATGGGCTCATGTGATCGGGATGCTGATGGGAGGTCACCGGTCGGCCTTGGCCGAAGCCAGCAATCACCTGAGCGACGAGGTTTCATCGGCGAGCTGGGAGCGTTTCCTGGCGGCCAGGGACGAGGCGTTGCGCGAGGTCTGGCTCGATGGCGAACCGGAGTGAGCGTGCGGCGCGTCCGAGCGGGGAGCGGCGGCGCACCCGCATCGATGATGAGTATTGACGGCCGGCGCGGGCTGGGCCGTACCAAAACTATCTAGGGATGGTGGCATGGCGAGCAAAGCGGCGAATACGGCTGAAGCGACGGAAAACCGCGACGAGGCAGCCGAGGCGCCTCTGCTCGATACCGTTGCCGCGGCGATCAAAAAGATGCTGGCGCGCGGCCGGGAACGTGGATACGTCACCTATGACGAGCTGAACGCGGCGCTGCCGCAGGATCAGGTATCCTCGGAGCAGATCGAGGACACGATGACGATGCTGTCCGAGCTCGGCGTCAATGTGATCGAGAGCGAGGAAAGCGAAGAGCCGGCGGCCGCCGAGGTCGAGGAGGCCGACGGCGAGGTCCGCGGCAATCTCGACGATGACGATATCGGCCGCACCGACGATCCGGTGCGCATGTATCTGCGCGAGATGGGCTCGGTCGAATTGCTGTCGCGCGAGGGCGAGATCGCGATCGCCAAGCGGATCGAGGCCGGGCGCGAGATGATGATCGGCGGCATCTGCGAAAACCCGATGACGATCCGCGCCATCATCGGCTGGCGCGACGCGCTCAACGAGCGAAAGATGCTGCTGCGCGACATCATCGACCTCGACGCCACCTATGGCAGCGGCGGGTTTGCGCAGACCGCGCCGGCGGCGCCGGCGGCCGATGCGGTAGACCAACCGGCCGAGCCCGAGGCGGCGAGCGAGGCGCCGGTAGCCGAAACCGCGCCCGAGGCGGTTGTCGAGCCCTCGGCCGAGCCGGCGGCCAAGGCAGAGCCCGAACTGGCCGAGCCCGAACTTGCCGAGATCGAGCCGGAACTGGCGACCGAGGAACTGGCGACCGAGGAGGGCGATGGCGAAGAAAGCTCGATCTCGCTGGCGGCGATGGAAGCCCAGCTGAAGCCGGGCTTGTTCGCGATCTTCGACGCGATCGCCGAATCGCACAAAAAATTGCACCGTCTTCAGGAGCAGCGCATCAACGCGCTGCTCAAGGGCGAGCCGCTGCCCAAGGTGACCGAGCGCCGCTATGAAAAGCTCAAGGCCAAGGTCATCGAGGATGTCAAGCGCATCCGGCTCAACAACGCCCGCATCGAGCACCTCGTCGACCAGCTCTATGAGGTCAACCGCAGGCTCGTCGCCGATGAAGGCCGTTTGCTGCGTCTGGCGGAAAATTCCGGGGTCAAGCGGCCCGACTTCCTGCGCGAATATTTCGGCAATGAGCTCGGCGGCGATTGGCTCGAGCGCGTCGCGAGCTTGCCCGGCCGCAATTGGCCGCGGCTCATGGAAAAGCATGCCGAGGTGACCCGGCTGCGCGCTCAGGTCGCCCAGATAGCGGCCGAAGCAAAGCTGCCGATCGGCGAGTTTCGCCGGGTGGTGCAGACCGTGCAGCGCGGCGAGCGCGAGGCCGGCCGGGCGAAAAAGGAGATGGTCGAGGCCAATCTGCGGCTCGTTATCTCGATCGCCAAGAAATACACCAATCGCGGGCTGCAATTCCTCGACCTGATCCAGGAAGGCAATATCGGGCTGATGAAGGCGGTCGACAAATTCGAGTATCGCCGCGGCTACAAGTTTTCCACCTATGCGACCTGGTGGATCCGCCAGGCGATCACCCGCTCGATCGCCGACCAGGCGCGCACGATCCGCATTCCGGTGCACATGATCGAGACGATCAACAAGCTGGTGCGCACCTCGCGCCAGATGCTGCATGAGATCGGCCGCGAGCCGACCCCCGAGGAACTCGCCGAAAAGCTGGCGATGCCCTTGGAGAAGGTGCGCAAGGTATTGAAGATCGCCAAGGAGCCGATCAGCCTCGAGACCCCGATCGGCGACGAGGAGGATTCGCATCTCGGCGACTTTATCGAGGACAAGAACGCGGTGCTGCCGTTGGACGCGGCGATCCAGGCCAATCTGCGCGAGACGACGACGCGAGTCTTGGCGTCGCTGACCGCGCGCGAGGAGCGCGTGCTGCGGATGCGCTTTGGCATCGGCATGAACACCGATCATACCCTCGAAGAGGTCGGCCAGCAATTCTCGGTCACCCGCGAGCGGATTCGCCAGATCGAGGCAAAGGCGCTCAGAAAGCTCAAGCACCCGAGCCGCTCGCGCAAACTCAGGAGCTTTCTCGATACGTGAGCGCCATGATGCTCTCGTTCCTGTGGAAGCGTAGGGTATTCCGAGGTGTTTAATACTGCGAAAGATTTGAAACCGTCGTGCGCGGACTTGATCCGCGTATCCACGTCTATGCTTGGCTGCTAAGGCGTGGATGGCCGGGTCAAGCCCGGCCACGACGGCTAACCAGTATCATCGCTGTCGTTGCCGGGCCCGTAGTTCAGCTGGTCAGAACGCGCCGCTCATAACGGTGTAGTCGCAGGTTCGAATCCTGCCGGGCCTACCAGTCCCCACCCTGTCACGTTCCCCGAGGGGCCGGCCGCGGGGGCCGATTAACCGTGCGGGTCTCGGGAGGATCTTTAAAAAAATCTTGAAGCCATCCTCTAAAACTGACGCCGCTGCGATCCTATCTACCATCCGTGTGGATGGTGTACGGATGGTTCGATGGTACGAATGGCCGACGAGCCCAGAGCCAGAGGGGCCGACAGCGAAAAGATCACGATCAATCTCGGATATGTCGATCTCGGTCATATCGATCTGATGGTGCAGGACGGGTTCTACGCAAACCGGACCGACTTCATCCGCACCGCGATCCGCAACCAGATCGAACGACACGCCGATGCGGTCGCGAAATCGGTATCGCGCAAGAGCCTCGACCTCGGCCTGCGGCACTATACCCGCGAAGAGCTCGAACGGGCGCGCGCGGCCGGGCAAACCCTTCATATCAACGTGCTGGGCCTTGCCAGCATCGCCCAGGACGTCACCCCCGAGCTGGCGCGCGCGACGATCGGCTCGGTCGTCGTGCTGGGCGCGCTTCATGCCAGCTCGCCGGTCAAGGCGGCATTGGCCGATCGGGCCCGCTAGCCCCGGGCTCGTCCAAAACATTCAACCCAAAGACGGCCCGAAATTCTCCTCGCGAGCACTCTCGGCCGGCCTCCAGCACAGAAAGTCCACGTCGTGAACGAGTTGTTGAACCGTGACATGCGCGAGGCGCTTCGTCTCACCCGCAGAGGCCGGCTCGCCGATGCGACAGCCTTGCTGCTTGGCGCGCTCCGCGGCAAGTCAGCGGGCGCCACCGACCCAAGCGCCCGTGCCGACGCCGCCGCCGGCAGCTTGGCCGGCGCTGGGGCAGGCCTGTGGGCGCGGGCGAAGCCGCCTCGGGCGCCGACGCTCGACATCGTTCCAGAAAGCGCCCGGTGGCTGGCCAAGTCGTACAGCAACCAGGCCGGCACCCGCGCCTACAAGCTCTACGTGCCCAGTCTCTATCGCCAGCAATCGTTGCCCCTGATCGTAATGCTGCATGGCTGCACCCAGTCGCCCGACGACTTCGCCGCCGGCACCCGGATGAATGCACTCGGCGAAGAGCACACCTGCCTCGTTGCCTATCCCGCCCAGGCGGCGTCGGCCAATTCCTCGAAGTGCTGGAACTGGTTCAACCCGCGCGACCAGCAGCGCGCGCAGGGCGAGCCCGCGCTGATCGCCGGCATCACCCGCGAGATCATCGACGATTATGCCGTCGACCGGCGCCGCGTCTATGTCGCCGGCCTGTCGGCCGGGGCGGCCGCCGCCGCGATCATGGGAATGGCCTATCCCGATATCTACGCGGCGATCGGCGTCCATTCCGGGCTCGCTTGCGGCGCGGCACACGATCTTCCATCCGCCCTCGCTGCGATGCGTCAGGGGAATTTCGAGGCGTGGCGTCGGCCAGGCGAAACCAGCGGGTCCGATGCGCCTCGGCCTCTCGTCCCGACCATCGTCTTCCACGGCGATCGAGACACCACGGTCAACCCCTGCAACGCCGATCAGGTCATCGCCCAATCGACAGCAGCAGCCCCGGCGGACCTGCGCAAAACCACGCAGCAGGGGCAGGTGCCGGGCGGCCACGCCTACCGGCGCACCATCTATGCCGACGCCAGCGGACGCGCGATGATCGAGCACTGGCTGGTCCTCGGCGCCGGCCACGCCTGGTCGGGCGGCAGCCCGGCCGGCTCCTACACCGATCCGCGCGGACCCGATGCCTCGCGTGAGATGCTGCGCTTTTTCCTCGAAAACCCCCGCCGGCTCGACGGCTGAGAGGCGGCCTGGCGAGCTTGTGCCGGCTTCTTCGAACGGGCGCGAAGATCAGATTTTTCGGCTGTCATAGGCCCAGTGCAGCAACGCCTGGCGCTGGCGCGGGCGGCAGCCGAGGTCGCCCTTGTCACAATTGCGCTCGATCTGGCGGATATGTCGCCGCATCGCCTTCCATCGCCCGATCTGCCGTTTGTCCTCATCCCCCAGGCGGCGGCCCCGGTAATAGCGGCAATACCACTGAAACCAGCCGCGCGGGTCGTCGGGGTGGATCCAGCCCTTGCGCCGCCACACCGAGAGCGGCTGGCTGGCGTCGACCTTGAAAAAATTCAGTCCCGGATCGCGCCCGTCCCGCGCGAGCTTGGCCCGGGTGAACCATTCGGCGGGGAACTCGCCCGCCCCGTCAGTCATGTATTTGCCGGCGAAAACCCCGAGCCGCAGCATTTCCTCGGGCGTCAGCTCGGGCCGGAATTCGGGGTCGAAATTGCGCCCGGCGGGCTCGCTCAGCTCGTATTGGTAGCCTTGCTGCATCCGGTCGTTGACGACGACGACCCTTCGAGCCGTCACGACACCTGGGCGAGCTCGCGCGACCGGGTCGACTGCGCCGCGGCGAGGTGGTCCTTGGCGAGCACGGTGTAGACCGCGGGCAAGACGAAGAGGGTGAAGAGCGTCCCGATCGACATGCCGGCGACGACCACGATGCCAATCGAAAAGCGACTCGCCGCCCCGGCCCCGCTCGCGACCAGCAATGGCACCAGCCCAACCACCATCGCCGCCGTCGTCATCAGGATCGGCCGCAGCCGCACCCGTGCGGCCTGCTCGATCGCCCGCCGGCGGTCGAGCTTCTCGGTGACCTGCAATTCGTTGGCGAAAGAGACCATCAGGATGCCGTGCTTGCTTATGAGGCCGATCAGGGTGACGAGCCCAACCTGGGTGTAGATGTTCATCGTCGCCATGCCGAAAAACAGCGGCATCATCGCTCCGCAGATCGACATCGGCACGCTGACCAGGATCACCAGCGGATCGCGCAGGCTTTCGAACAGCGCCGCCAGCACCAGGAAGATGATGATCAGAGCAAAAACAAAGGTGACCGCGAGCTGGTTTCCTTCGCGCACATAAAGCCGCGAATCGGAAAGGTAATCATGGCCGAAGCCGACCGGCAGCTGCTTGGCCTGGGCTTCGAGAAAATCGATCGCCTGCCCGGTCGTCACCCCCGGCATCGGCACCGCCTGGAAAGTCGCGGAATTGAGCTGGTTGTATTGGGTCAGCGAATTGGGCTCGATGCCCATCGACAAGGTGACCAGGTTGGACAGCGGCACCATCTGCCCGGCAGCGGATTTGACATAGTAGTGCGACAGGGTCTCGCCGTTCAGGCGTTGCGAGCGCGGCACCTGCGGGATCACCTCATAGGAGCGGCCGCCGAGGTTGAAGCGGTTGACGTAGTTCTCGCCGACCAACAGCGCCAGGGTGTCGCCGATCGACTGCATCGTCACGCCGAGCTCGTTGGCCTTGGATCGGTCGATGTTGACGTGGATCACCGGCTGGTTGAAGTCGAGGTCGCTGTCGACGACGATAAACATGCCGCTCTTGCGCGCCGCGGCTTTGATCTTCTCCATCTGCAGATAGATCGATTTGTAGTCGCCGGGCGAATAGATCACCATCTGGATCGGCAATCCGCCGATCGTCGCGGGCAGCGGCGGCAGCGAAAAGACAAAGGCGCTCAACCCCTCGACGGCGTTAATCTTTTTCTGGATCAGCGGCTGCAATTGCTGCGCCGAGCGCTTGCGCTCGCCCCAAGGCTTGAGAATGACGCCGGCGATCCCCTGGTTCGGCCCCAAATTTCCGTTGACGATAAAGCGCAGATAGGTCTCCGGAAACGAGGCGAGCGCCCGGTCGAGCTTGTGATCGTAGGCTTGCGAATAGTCCAGATTGGAGTATTGCGGCGATTTAGTGATGGCGAACAGCACGCCCTGGTCCTCGGCGGGCGCGAGCTCGGAGGTGGTATGCATATACATGAAGACGAGGCTCACCAGCACCGCGGCGCCAAAGAGCGCGGTGACCGGACGGTAGTCGAGCGACCGCTCGAGACGGCGGCCGTACCAGCCGGCCAGGCGCGAAAAAGCGCGGTCGATGACCCCGACAAAGCGGCCGTGCAACATCTCGCGGCTCAGCAGCAGGGAGCACATCATCGGCGACAAGGTTACCGCGACCACACCCGAAATGATCACCGCGCCGGCGAGGGTAAAGGCGAATTCGCGAAACAGCGCGCCGGTCACCCCGCCGAGAAAGCCGATCGGCGCGTAGACTGCGGCGAGGGTTAGGGTCATCGAGATCACCGGATTGGCGATCTCGCGGGCGCCGATCAGCGCCGCCTGCGCCGGGGTTCGCCCTTGCTCGATATGTCGGTAGACGTTTTCGACAACGACAATCGCATCGTCGACGACGAGCCCGATGGCGAGCACCATCGCCAGCAACGTCAACAGATTGAGGCTGAACCCGAGCGCCGCCATGATGATCCCGGCGCCGACCAGGGACAGCGGGATGGTCACGATCGGGATCAACACCGAGCGGAAACTGCCGAGGAACAGGAAGATCACCACGACGACGATGCCGACAGCCAGGCCGAGCGAGGTTTCGACCTCGTTGATCGAAGCGGTGATGAATTTGGTCGAATCGTAAGCGACCCGCATCTCGACCGAAGGCGGCAGGTTGCGGTTGATCTGGGGCAACAGCGCGCGCACCCCCTGGACCAGGGTCAGCGGGTTGCCCGAGGGTGTGGCCTGGATGCCGACGAACACCGCCTGCCGCCCGTTCATCATCACGCTCGAGGTCCAGCTCTGCGCCGACAGCGAGACGGTGGCGATGTCGCGCATCCGCACCAGAGCGCCGCTTTTGGACTTGACGACCATGTTCTCGAACTGGCCGACATCGGTCAGGCCGGTGTTGGCGCTGACATTTGTGATCGTATAATAGCCTTTGGCCTGGCCTGGCGCGGATTGGTAGTTGTTGGACTGGATTGCGGCGGCCACATCGTCGGCCGAGATCCCGCGCGCCGCCATTCGCGCCGGATCGAGCCACAGCCGCATTGCAAAGGTCTGGCCGCCGAGGATAGCGGCCGAGGCCACGCCTGGAACGGTGTCGAGCAACGGCTGCACCACCCGGGTCAGATAATCCGAAATCGCCGCGCTCGAGATCTGACTGCTCGAAAAACCGATATACATGACCGCCGTGGTCTGGCCGGTCGCCTTGACGATGATCGGGTCCTCGGATCCGATCGGCAGCAGGTAC
>DASYNW010000145.1:0-6410 GCA_036008325.1 Allostellaceae bacterium | reverse complement strand
TATGGCTTGAGCCCGACCCGCGAGCGGCCGAAGCCCGGTGAGGTCAATCTGTGGGACGAGTACGAGAAGTGGAAGCGCGCCAATCCCGAGGGTCTCGCCCGCGCGCTCTCGGGTGGGCTGATCGGCTCGCCCGAGACCATCCGAAGGAAGCTCCGCCGGTTCGAGACCTCGCATATCGACCAGGTGATCTTTTTGAACCAGGCCGGCAAGAACACCCACGAGCACATCTGCGAGAGCCTCGAGCTGTTCGCCCGCGAGGTGATGCCCGAATTCCACGCCCACGAGCCCGAGCAGCAGGAATGGAAACAGCGGGTGCTGAACCGCGAGATCGAGCTCGAGGAAATCGACACCGCCCCCTACCGCGACCGCTACGGCCCCAACACCGTGCAGGTCACCCGGCCTCAGGCGGCGGAATAGCATTCCAGCGCAGCGCCTGAACGCCGCGGCTCGGGTCAGCTTAGCTCGGGAAAATCCTCCTCGCGGAATTCGCCCTCAGCGCGAGCGGCACCGGCGCGGGCGATTTCGGCGGCGCGCAGCTCGACCCGGCGGATCTTGCCGGAGATGGTTTTCGGCAGATCGGCGAATTCGAGCCGGCGCACACGCTTATAAGGCGCCAGATGCGCGCGGATATGGCGGAAGATCGCGAGTGCCGTATCGCGGTCGGGCGGATGGTTCGCCGCCAGTCCGATAAAGGCCTTCGGCACCGCGAGGCGCAGCGGATCGGGTGAGGGGACGACCGCGGCTTCGGCCACCGCCGGGTGTTCGATCAACGCGCTTTCGAGCTCGAACGGGCTGATCCGGTAATCGGAGGCTTTGAACAGATCGTCGGCCCGGCCGACATAGGTCAGATAGCCGTCGGCGTCGCGCATCGCCACGTCGCCGGTGCGGTAAACCGCGCCCTCGAGCGGCAGGATCGCGCCCTCGTCGCCCTGATAACCCTGCATCAGGCCCAGGGGCGGCGGGTCGAGCGCCAGACAGACTTCGCCTTCCGGCTGCTCGGCGCCATCGGGATCGAGCAGCTTGACCCGATAGCCGGGCGCCGGCCGGCCCATCGATCCGGGCTTGACCGTCTGGCCCGGGAAATTGCCGATCTGCAAGGTCGTCTCGGTCTGGCCGTAGCCGTCGCGCACGGTCAGCCCCCAGGCCGCCCTGACCCGCTCGATCACTTCCGGATTGAGCGGCTCGCCGGCGCCGAGGGCCTCGCGCAAATTCACCCGCCACGCCGCCAGATCCTCCTGGATCAGCATCCGCCAAACTGTCGGCGGGGCGCAGAACGTGGTGATGCCGCAGCGCGCGATCGCGTCGAGCAGGCCCTTGGCGTTGAACCGCGCCTGGTTCAGCATGAACACCGTCGCCCCGGCGTTCCACGGCGCGAACACACAGCTATAGGCGTGCTTGGCCCAGCCCGGCGACGAGACGTTCAGATGGACGTCGCCCGGACGCACGCCGAGATAGTACATCGTCGAGAGGTGCCCGACCGGGTAGCTCTGCTGGCTGTGGAGGACCAGCTTCGGCTTGGCCGTCGTGCCCGAGGTGAAATAGAGCAACAAGGGGTCGCTCGCCCGGGTCTCGCCGTCGGCGACGAACCGCGCCGGCGCGTCGTACCCGGCCTCCCAGCTGTGCCAGCCAGGTGCGGTCCCGCCGACCGCGATCCGGGTGTAGTCGCCGGGCAGGTCGGCGAACTTGGCGGCGCTGTCGGCGGCGGCCACGACATGGCGGACCCGGCCGCGGGCAAAGCGGTCGAGGAGGTCGTCGCGGTTCAACAATGTCGTCGCCGGGATGACCACCGCCCCCAGCTTGATCGCCGCCAGCATGCATTCCCACAACGGCGCGACATTGCCGAGCATCATCAAGAGCCGGTCGCCGCGGCGCACCCCGAGCCCGCGCAGGAAATTGGCGACCCGGCTCGACCGCTCGGCGAGGTCGGCGAAAGTGAGTTTGGTCTCGTCGCCGCCTTCGTCGACGATCCACAGGCCCGGGCGGTCGTTGCCCCGCGCCATCGGGTCGAAATAATCGAGCGCCCAGTTGAACCGGTCCAGCGCCGGCCAGCGGAAATCGTGATAGGCTCGTTCGTAATCGTTGCGGTGGGCGAGCAGAAAATCCCGCGCTTCGATAAAAGCCGTCGCCGACATGCCCGCCCTCCCAAGATTCGTCTGGTTTGGCAGGATCATAGCACGAACCGGCCGATCGGCACCTGACCGATCGGGCAGGAATGCTGGGCGGGGCGCAAACGGCGGGGATGCAACCCGGTCTGACGATTTTTTGATTCCGCGAATTCGCCGCCGCGGGCTATTCCTAAAGCGAATGCCGACGATCCCAAGGGGATGGAGAATGGAGCGCCGCAAATTGCTTACTGGGCTCGGCGGGCTCGCGTTGTGCCCGCTTTGCACCCGGCGCGCCTTTGCTCTCGATTGGGGTTGGTCGGGTGTCAACGGGCCGGACCGTTGGGGTTCGCTGCCGGGTTACGGCGTCTGTGCCGCCGGCAGCCAGCAATCGCCGATCGACCTCCAGGGCGCGATCGCCGCCGATCTGTCGCCGCTCAAAATATCATGGCCCAAATCGGCCGCGACTATCGTCAACCCCGGCTATACGATCCGAGTCAATATGCCGGGCGGCTCCTTGCTGCATGTCGGGACGGCGGTCTACCAGATGGTCGAATTCCATTTCCATATGCCCGCCGAGCACGCGGTCGCCGGCAAGCGGGCGGCGATGGAGGTGCATTTCGTCCACCAGCAGGCGGCGGGCGGCAACTTTGGCGTCGACCCGGTGCACGGCGACAACGATTGGGAGGCAGAGCCGCAGGCGGCGGCCGCGAGCTTTGGGGTGATCGGCGTGTTGATCGAGCCGGGCGGCGCCAATGCGGCGTTTGCCGAGATCGCCAAGGCCATGCCGCTAGAGGCTCATGGACAGGCGCCGATCGCGGTGGCCCCCGCCGCCTTGTTGCCCAGCTCGCTCGGCTATTGGTACTACGCGGGCTCGCTGACCACGCCGGCCTGCGGCGAGGTCGTGACCTGGATGGTGCTGCGCGAACCGATCCGGGTTGCCGAGACCGACCTCGACCGCTACCGCGCCCTGTACCCGAACAGCGCGCGGCCGTTGCAGCCGAGCAACCGGCGCCTCGTGCTCGAATCGAAATGATGCCGGGCGCTCCGCCCGGCGACCGGCGCGAAACCAGCTTTGCCGCTGCGGCGCAGCGCGGAAACTGTTGCGGCCGAAAGCTGCTCGGCCTCGAGGAAAAGGGACCAGCCCGGCGCCGCTCGATTACTCGCCAAAATCCTGGACGATCTCCAGGACCTCGAAGCTGCGGATCACCCGCTCGCCCCAGATCCGATCGAACTCGTCGATCAGCGGCTTGATCGCGTCTGATCCGAGCAGCTTTTGCGCGGTCGCGACATCGGCGAATTCATAATAGGCGGAATGCATCGCCGGATCGGTGCGGCTCCAGCAGCGCCAGCCCCGCTCGGCGCCGAACACCTCGATCGCGCGCGGCAGGCGATCGGTTGCATACCAGCGGTCGAACCCGGCCCGGTCGCCGATTTCGGGCACTTCGGCCCGGACCACGAGGCAACTCCTGACCATCGCTTCCTTCCTCTCCAATGGGATTGGGTCGACAAGCATAAAGCACGCCGGGCCGGACCTGGCACCCGCAAGTTTTGACATTTTCCTGACGGTCTGAGGACGTGTTTTTGACCTAATCCGCGGCATGTTCAACCAGAACGCAAGAGCCTTGGAAATAGGGGGGTGAATGAATAGCCATTTGTTGCCGGGAGCGGCGCTGCTGGGCCTTGTCTCCGGCGCGGCCAACGCGGCGCCGACGCCGATCGGCACCTTCAACGAACTCGCCTCGGCGAGCAACCCGGCGCCTGCGGGCAGCACCGGGCTCGGCCCTGGCGGCGCCGTGGGCGGCATCGGCGGGCCGATCGACTTCACTGCCCCATTTGCCGGCACCCTGATCATGACGGTGAAGCCGACCGGCACGTTTGCTGCGGGCGACGTCTATCAAGCATTTGTCGACGGACACTCGCTGGGTTTCACCACTCCCGTGCCGCTGTTCGGAACGCAGTTCACCAGCGGAACCTTCACCACGCCGATCCCCCAGGGGCTCAACAACTTCGACATCAACGATCAGGTTTTTTCGTACCTCGGCTTTCAGGCCCCCTACGGACCAGCCAACACTACCGTTCCAGCAAGCTTTTCACCGGGTGGAGTAACCATCACCTTGGCTGAGGAATTGCCCTCGGCGGTGCCGGAGCCGAGTTCGCTGGCGGTGTTCGGTGCCTGGTTCGTCGGGCTGGCGATGTTTTGGCGCCGACGCAAGCTCGGTCGACCGATTTTGCAAGTGGGTCCTGTTAAGTAACCGGCACCCCGCGCCACCAATTACCCATCTGGGTCAGCTTCCTTCGAGCGCATCGAGCAGCGGGCGCAGCGCCTCTTGCGGCGGCCGCCAACGACCGATCGAGCTGCGATAGAGCGGCTGGCGCACCTGGACCGCGCTGGCGGTGTGGACCGGCCGCTGGGTCTTGTGGAAATCGCGGCAGGCATCAGTCCAGTCGAGGCCGCAATGGGCGACGATGCGCCGCGCCTGCGCCTCGAAGTCCTCGACCAGCGCCTCATACTGCACGTCGAGCATGACCCCCGGCGGCAGCACCGCGCGCCAATGCTGCATCAGTCTTTGGTAGGCCGCATAGTACCGTCCGAGCTCGCCTAGGTCATAGGCGAAGGGCTGGTCGCCACCGAACAGGATCGAAAAGCACGACAGGCAGGTGTCGACCGGGTCGCGCTGCATATGGACGATCCGCGCCTCGGGCAGCGCCAGGTGGATCAGCCCGGCAAAGCGGAAATTCGCCGGCATCTTGTCGGTGATGCGCCGGGCCCGCGGCGCCAAGGCCGCGACACGCGCCAGATAGTCCGACCCGATGGCGCGCAGCTCGGCCGCGCCGATGTCGCCCGGAACCTCGTCACGACCGCCGAGCGCCGCCACCGCGGCCTCGAAATCGCCGAGCTCGCCGCCGCCGTGGACGTTCGGATGGCTCGCCAGCATCTGCTCGACGAGGGTCGTCCCCGAGCGCGGCATGCCGATGATGAAAATCGGCGCCGCCGACGGCGCGCCCTGGCCCGCCCGCTCGCCGATGATTTCGGCGCTGAACAAAGTCCGGAAGCGATCGAGCCGGCCCAGCACCGCCGCCTCGTCGTAAGCGAGCTGCCGGCGCTTTAACGCATTGCCGGCGAGGAGGTTGGAAAACGCGCGTTCGTGCCAGCCCAGATCGTCGTAGACCTTGCCCAGCGCGAAATGGAGATGCAGTTGGTCCTCCTCGGGCAGCGCGGCCATGTCGCGCGCCAAGCTCTCGATCATGGCGCGATGCGGATCGCCCGCGGTAAAATGCTTGGCTTCGGCCAGCGAGCGGTAGAATTCGGCGCGGCGCGGCGCCAGGTCGATCGCCCGCTCCAGCGCCTGGCGCGCCTCGTCGAGCCGGCCGAGGGTGCGCAATATGGTGCCGCGCCCGTGATGCGCCTCGGCAAAGCCCGGCGCCAGCGCCAATGCCCGCTCGGCATGGGTCAGCGCCTCCTCGTGCCGACCCTGCAATTGAAGCGCCGCGCTCAAATTGCCGTGCGCCGCGGCCGAGTCGGGGTTGAGCGCCAATGCCTGGCGGTAATGCCGCGCCGCCTCGTCATAGCGGTGCAGCGCCCGCCAGGCGGCGCCGAGATTGTTTTCCGCATCGGCGTAGTCGGGCCTGATCGCCAGCGCCCTTTGGTAGTGCGCGAGCGCCTCCGCCTGGCGGTCGAGCGCCCGCAGCGCCAGGCCGATGTTGTTCTCGACCTCGGCATAATCAGGCTTGGCGGCGAGCGCCTTCTGGTAGTGATCGAGCGCCTGCTGATGACGGTTCGCCAGGCGTAGCGCGATGCCGGCGGCGTTGTGCGCCTCGGGAAAGTCCGGCTGGCGATCGAGCGCCCGCTCGAACAGCGCGATCGCCTCGTCGAGCCGGCCCTGCCGGATGCGCAGCAGGCCGAGGTTGTAGAGCGCTTGGGCATGGTCGGGGTTGCGGTCGAGGACGCTGCCGTAAAGCTGTTCGGCTTCCGGCAGTCGATGCTGCTGCTGCAGCTTCAGCGCCGTGCGGAAATCCCGCGCGAGCCTGCGGGCGGCGTTTAGGCGGGTGAGGATCTGCCGGGGCATTGGGGACGGGGGCACGGGGGGTGGGGGTGTGGTTCAGCCGGGCGGGGTGGCGGTGGGCTGCGGCGGCAGCGCGTTGGTATCGGTGCGCGGCACGATCGCCCATTTGGGCATGGCGAAGAGGGCGGGGCCGGCGCCGTTCTCGACATTGGCCTTCATCCAGCTCCAGGCTTGGGCGGCCCCCGGGGCGGCGGCGTCGTCGAGCATCGCCACGCCGCCGAGCAGGTAGAGCGGATAGCTC
>DASYNW010000144.1:0-15058 GCA_036008325.1 Allostellaceae bacterium | reverse complement strand
CCGTCCTTGGCGATCCGGGTTGGGCCGACCACATCAGCCTGCGATGACTGCGCTCGGAGGCTCCTGATGTCGGCGGCTCGCCAGGAACGCGATCTTTGGGACAACCCGATGGGAACCGACGGGTTCGAGTTCGTCGAATATACCGGCCCCGACCCGCGGGCGCTCACCGCATTGTTCGAGCGCATGGGGTTTGTCGCCGCGGCGCGCCACCGCTCGAAGAACGTCACCCTCTATAAGCAGGGCGACGTTCATTTTATTGTCAACGCCGAGCCGGAGAGCTTCGCGCAGGCCTTTGCCCGCCTGCACGGGCCTTCGGTGTGCGCGATCGCCTTTCGCGTCGCCGATGCGGCCAAAGCCTACGAGCGGGCGCTCGCCCTGGGCGCCAGGCCGGTGCACGGCAAGCTCGGCCCGATGGAATTGAACATCCCGGCGATCGAAGGGATCGGCGGCAGCCTGATTTACCTCGTCGACCGCTACGGCGAGCACTCGATCTACGACGTCGATTTCGTGCCCTTGATAGAGGACCAGGCGCCGCGCGGGGTCGGGCTCGTCCGCATCGATCACCTGACCCACAATGTGCACCGCGGCCGCATGGGATTGTGGGCCGAGTTTTACGAGCGCCTGTTCAATTTTCGCGAGGTTCGCTATTTTGACATCGAAGGCAAATTGACCGGGTTGCGGTCGAAGGCGATGACCAGCCCCGACGGCAAGATCCGCATCCCGATCAACGAAAGCGCCGACGACAAGTCGCAGATCGCGGAGTACCTGGCGGCCTATCACGGCGAGGGCATCCAGCACATCGCACTGGCCACCGCCGACATCTATGCGACGGTCGAAGCGCTGCAGGCGCGGGGGGTCTCGTTCATGTCGGTCCCCGACACCTATTACGAGGCGGTCGATGCCAGGGTGCCGGGGCATGGCGAGGACCTCGCCCGGTTGCGGCGCGACCGCATCCTGATCGACGGCGCCCCGGGCGAGGGTCAGGGCCTGCTGCTGCAGATCTTTACCGACACGGTGATCGGCCCGATCTTTTTTGAGATCATCGAGCGCAAGGGCAATGACGGGTTTGGCGAGGGCAATTTCCGCGCGCTGTTCGAATCGATCGAGCGCGATCAGATCCGCCGCGGTGTCCTCGCCCCTGGCGAGCAGGTTCGCTGAGTGCCTGATCCGAGCGACGCCGGGCCGAAAATGTTGTTCAGCGCTCCACAAAAGACACGCCATGCCGAAACAAAAGCGCGCGCATAGGCTCGGCAAGCGCTTCCTTTTCAGGATCAGCGGAACCGCCGTCCAACACGTACCAGCCGAGCCGCGCGTGAATATCGAGTGCCTTGATCCAGCGGTCGCGGGTGTCCCAACCCACGAAGTCGAAAAACGAGAGGGTTTCGCTCAGAATCTCATCGACACAAGCCTTCGGAAGCTGCCGAGCTGCCAATAGATGCCGAAAGTAGTCGCTCCCCTCGATCACGCCGTGCCGGGCCAAAATCTGCCTCATTCTCGCGTTCCCTGCTGCCCGCGCGGGTCTTCATCGCCGAGGATCGCGTAGCCGACGAATCCACCTCAATATCCAACGCGGGTTCGAGTAGAATGCTTGGAACTTCGGCGATCGCCCGGAGGACTCGCCTCACGATTTCGTCGAGGCAGGAACCCGGCAGCTGCCGACCGGCCTCCGCCAGTTTCTGGCGCAAATAGTTGCGCCCGCCGACCTCGGGCGGCATAACGGGCGAGCCGAAAAGTTTTTTCCAGAACATGGCAGCCGCGGAACATCCGGCGAGACGGATTAAATAATCCCCTCCCCGTCCCCCCCGAAGCATCTAAAATGAATGATCCCGGCCCGGCGCCCGGCAAGACACGGAAGGTCTGACCATCGTGACGGTCTTCGATACCTCGAAGCTGGCGCGGTCGCTGCGCGAGGCCGGCATGCTAGGACAGCAGGCCGAGGCGACGGCCGGGGCAGGTGGCCGAGGCCTTTACCGGCGAGATCGCCGAGACGCGCGACATCGAGGCACTGAGGCGGGACATCGAAGCGGCGACGATCACGGCGAAGCGCGACATCGAAACGGCTAGGGCTACGGCAAAGCGCGATCTCGATAGCGCCGTCGATAAGCTCAAAGCGCGGCTGACCTTCTTGCAATGGCAGCTCGGCCTGATCACCGCACTGGTGCTGGGCGTGCTGCTCAAGCTGTTCTTGCGGTGATTGCGTCTTTCGAATGGCGTTGCCGGCCTCAAAGCCCGTTCGAGACGCATGCCGCGTCCGCGGCGGCCGACATGCCTGACGCCGGAAGCGCGCAAGCGGCAGTAGAGGAGATCTGTCGAGATATGCGCGCGCCCTGGCGCACAGGCGGGAGACCGGGGAGGAAATTCGAGTTATTGCAACCCGATCAACGAACCGCGCAAGCCCGCGGAGCATATCCGATAGGGCCGCCGGCCTCTTCCGCGATAGAGTAGAGGCGCCGCGAGGACGAGACAGAGTATCCGCACGTTGAGTGAGAGGAAGGAAGCCGCCCGAATGACCCTATCGCTCCGCCCGCTGCATCCGGTCTTTACCGGGGAAGTCTCCGGTGTCGATTGCCGCCGCCCGCTCGACGATGACGCGGTCGCCGCGATCGAGGCCGGCATGGACGAATACGCGGTTCTGGTCTTTCGCGGCCAGGAATTGACCGACGCCGAGCAGATCGCCTTTACCCGCCATTTCGGCGAGCTCGAGCAGTACCCGAGCGCGGGGCATGTGCGCCGGCCCGAGGACCATCGCCTCGGCCCGGGCGTCGCCGATTTCTCGAACCTCGACAAATCGGGCGCGATCATGTCGGCCGACGACCGGGTGTGGTTCTTCAAGCTCGCCGACCGGCTGTGGCATTCGGACAGCTCGTTTCGCCCGATCCCGGCGAAGTATTCGCTGCTGTCGGGTCGGGTGATCCCGTCCTGGGGCGCCAACACCGAGTTCGCCGATATGCGCGCCGCCTACGACGCGCTCGACCCGCGCACCAAAGCCGAGGTCGAGGATCTCGTCTGCGAGCATTCCTTGATCTACTCGCGCGAGGCGATCGGCTTCACCGAGCTGACCGCGGACGAGGTCGAAGCCTTCCGCCCGGTGCGTCAGCGCCTGGTGCGCACCCATCCTGCGAGCGGGCGAAAGTCACTGTTTCTGGCCGCGCACGCCGGCGCCATCCTCGGCTGGACCATACCCGAGGCGCGCATGTTCCTGCGCGACCTGGTCGAGCACGCGACCCAGCGCGAGTTCGTCTATTCGCATGCCTGGGAGCCGCACGACCTCGTTATGTGGGACAACCGCACGACGATGCACCGCGCCCGCCGCTTCGATCAGAACGAGGTGCGCGACGTGCGCCGCACCACGCTTGCCGGAAATGCGCCGACGATGGAACAGCCGGCGCATCAGGGCCGCTCGGCGATCGATTGAGGAGCGAGGCGTATGGCAAAGCGGCAAAGCGTCAACTTTCCCGGCTTCGCGCACGGCAATCCGATCCCCAATGCCAGCCGGATCGGCAATATCATGATGTCGAGCGTGATCAGCGGCGTCGACCCGGGCACCCGCAACCTGCCGCCCGATCTCGCCGGTCAGGCAGCGAATCTGTTCATCCATATCAGGAGCGCCGTCGAGGCCGCCGGCGGCACCGTCGACGACATCCTGAAGATCAATTTCTGGATGAAGGAGCCGGGCACCGGGCGCGCCGCGCTCAACGGCGAATGGGTCAGGATGTTCCCCGAGGAAGCCTCGCGCCCGGCCCGCCACACCCTGGCGCTGGGCGGCGACGGCAACGCGCTGGTTCACCTGCGACTTCGTCGCGGTGTTCGGTTAGCCAGCGGCCTGGTCCGGCGGGGCTTAGTCCGATGGGCAAGCGATCATTTCCCGGCGGCGACGGGCGCAAACGCCTGCACGTAGCTGTGATCTTTGTCGGCATAGGCGATCCACACCCGATGGGTGCGCGGGTCGACCGCAACCGAATGCGTGCTTGGCGGGATCGCTACCGAACCGAGGACCGTGCTGGCGCCGGCGGCGACGCCGACAGTCACCAGCCGCCCGCTGCTCGGACAATAGAGCCGCCGGGCGAGCGTATCGAATGCGATCTGGTCGACATGGCCGGGTCCGATATCTATGCCCTCGACCGGCTTTCCCGCCGGCAGCGAGAACACCCGGACCGTGGGGCTTTGCCCGGCGACGAACAGCCGCCGGTCAGCCAGGTCGAGGGCGAGCCCGTGCGGCGAGTCGGTCGGCGAGGTCGACCAACGGGCGATGATCTTGCCGGCAGCGGGATCGATCGCCACGACTTCGTTCTTCGGCTTGATATTGAGATAGAGCCGGTGCGATTGCGGATCGATCGCCATCAGCTCCGGCGCGCCGGGGATCGCGATCCGCCCGATGATCTTGTAATGCTGTGGATCGATGACCCAGAGTTCGCCGTCGTCGTCATGCCCGACATAAAGGCGATCATTGTGCGGATCGAAGACCATCGCATCGGTCGGACCGGGAGTTGAAATAAACCTAATATTTTTCAACGTGTTGCGATCAACGACGGCGACACCCTGGGTGGTGCCGACGAAATATTTCTCGTCCTGCGGATCGATCGCGACCCCCGAGGAGCGGCCGACCGGCACCTCGCGCTCGAGTTTGTCGGCGGCAAGGTCGACGACCGTCAGGGTGCCCGCGCGGCTGTGCGCTGCGAGGAGCCGACGCCGCGCGCTGTCCACCGCCATCAGATCGAAGCGCTCAGGAGCCGCCGAAACCTCGATCGGCGCTTCGGGCCGCAGCCCTTGAGGGGGCGCTGCCGTCGCGCCAGACGTGACCATGGCGCCAGCCCACAGAGCGACCAAGGACAACAGCATCCTTCTCATGCGCATCGCTTCCTTTTTGGTGATCGATCGGGATCGAGTTCGGGACCGCCTGGCTAGGCCAGCCGAGTGCGAACCCGACACTTATCCCGCAGAGCCTCATCCGCCTCGCTGCGCTCGGCACCCTCTCCCGCATTGCGGGAGAGGGGGACCCGGCGCGCCGGCGACGGGTGGGTGAGGGCGTCCACGAGCACTATCCGTCTGGTTTTGGCCGCTCGTTCCCGCCGCGCCGCGCCCAGGCGAGCAGGCGGTCGAGAAAGGCGCCGCCGGCGGCGAGCTGGTCGCGGGTGATGAATTCGTCGGGCTGGTGGGCGACCTCGATCGAGCCGGGACCGCAGATCACCGCCGGGATGCCGGCTGCCTGAAACAGGCCGGCCTCGGTGGCGAAGGCGATCGTTGTCGCCTCGTTGGCGCCGGTCAGATCGCGGGCAAGCGTCTCGGCCGGCGAGCCCGGGTCGGGAACGAGCGGCGGCACCAACGCCATCGTCTCGGTCTCGACCGCGGCGTCGGGATGCCCGGCGCGCAGCCGCGGCAACAGGTCGGCCATGATGAAATCATCGATCCGCCGGCGCAATGCTGCGGCATCCTCGCCGGGGACCGGGCGGAACTCCCAGTCGAAGGCGCAATCGCGGGCGATGATGTTGACCGCGGCGCCACCGGCGATCCGGCCGATGTTGAAGCTCGTATAGGGCGGATCGAAGCGGCTGTCGGCCGGTGCGGCGGCGCGGCATTGGGCGGCGAGCCGGCCGATCTCGACGATGATCTCGGCTGCTGCGGCTATCGCGTTGACGCCGCGCTCGGGCATGCTCGAATGAGCCTCGTGGCCGGTTAGCCGGGTGCGCAGGAAATGGATGCCCTTATGCGCGTTGCCGACCTGCATCCCGGTCGGCTCGCCGATGATCGCCAGGCGCGGGCGCGCGGCACCCTCTGGCAGGCTGCGGATCAGCGCCGGCACGCCGAGGCAGCCGACCTCCTCGTCGTAGCTCAGCGCGATGTGCAGCGGGATCTGGAGCGGCGAGGCCAGCGCGTTGGGCACCATGGCCAGGACAAGCGCGATAAACCCCTTCATATCGGCGGTGCCGCGCCCGTAAAGACGCTCGCCGCGGGCGTCGAGCCGGAACGGGTCGCTGGTCCAGGCCTGCCCGGCGACCGGCACGACATCGGTGTGCCCGGAGAGAATGATCCCGCCGCGCCCGCCCGGACCGACCGTCGCATAGAGGTTCGCCTTGGTGCCCTCGGCGTTTCGGGTCAGCACGCTCTCGATGCCGAGGCCATCGAGATAATCGGCGACCCAGCCGACGAGATCGAGGTTCGACGTTGCCGAGACCGTGTCGAACGCGACCAGCCGCTCGAGGATCGCGACCGCCGCTTGGGTCATCTTTTAGCCGGTCGAAATCAGACGTTGGAGAGCTGGGCGCCGCCCGGGATGCCGATCATCGACAGCACCTCGCGCCGGCTGGTCGGATCGTTGCGGAAGACGCCGAGCATCCGGCTCGTCACCATGGTGACGCCGGGCTTGTGCACGCCGCGGGTGGTCATGCATTGGTGCGCGGCCTCGATGACCACGGCGACCCCTTTGGGCTGCAACACCTCGTCGAGGGTGTTGGCGATCTGCGCCGTCATCTTTTCCTGAATCTGCAGCCGCTTGGCGTAGACGTCGACGAGCCGGGCCAGTTTCGAGATGCCGACCACCCGGTTGCTCGGCAGATAGCCGACATGCACCTTGCCGATGATCGGGGCGATGTGGTGCTCGCAATGCGATTCGAAGCGGATGTCCTTCAGCATGACGATTTCGTCATAGCCGTCGGTCTCCTCGAAGGTGCGCTGCAGCAGCGCGACCGGATCCTCGTCATAGCCGCTGAAGAATTCACGATACGAGCGCACGATGCGGTCCGGGGTGCCGAGCAGCCCCTCGCGCTGCGGGTCGTCGCCGGCCCAGCGGATCAGGGTGCGCACCGCAGCCTCGGCCTCGGCGCGGCTGGGTCGGCCCGCAACAGTAGACGGCTCGGAGCGGAACGCTGATGCGGGCGAAGGGGCAAGAACTCGCGACATTATTTTCTCTTTTCCAATTGTGGATCAGGTTGGTCCGATTGCGGATCAGGTCGGCCGGAGCGGACGGCCAGAACGCCGCCACCGGTCAGTTGAGCCGGACCGCCTGATGCGGGCTGTCGAGCGAGAACGCCGGAATGCGCACCGAGAAGCTCTCGCCGCCGCGGGTTTCCATCTCATAACTGCCGACCATGATGCCGGACGGCGTCGCCAGCGGCGTGCCGCTGGTATATTCGAAGCTCTCGCCGGGACCCAGCACCGGCTGCTCGCCGACGACGCCGGGCCCGCGCACTTCCTGGAGCTGGCCGCGCCCGTCGGTGATCTTCCAGTGCCGGCGGCGCAGCTGAACCGTCTCCCGGCCCTGGTTCTCGATGCGCACATGATAGGCCCAGACATAGTGGTCTTCGGCCGGGGAGGATTGATCCTCGAGGTAGAACGGCTTGACCGTGACGACGATCGATCGGGTGGTTTCCGAGTACATGGTCCCTCGCCCTCACTGTCCGGACCGGCACGGTCGCCGGCTGGCCTGTTCCGAGATCGGCGCGAACAATGTCGGTCGCGTGTCCGAGTCCGTCAAGATTGCCGCACCGGGGCCAATCGGTCGAGAATGATTTCGTCGACCTCGCGCGAGCCCTGTGGGCCGATCGGCTGGATGCAGACATGGTCGGCGCCGGCATCCCAATGCTGCTCGATGCGGGCACGGATTGCGGCTTCATCGCCCCAGGCGACGATCGCGTCGATAAACCGGTCGGACCCCCCGCCGGCGAGGTCAGCGTCGCCAAAGCCCTGGCCGCGCCAGGCGTTGACGTAGTTTTCGAGCTGCAAGTAGTGCGACAACGCCTCGCGCGCCGCCCGCCGCGCCGTCGCCGGGTCGGTCTCGCGCAAGACCCATACCTCGGGGCACAGCAATTTGCCGGGGCCGAGGGCCGCGCGCGCTTCGGCGGTGTGCTGCGGCGTCGTGTTGTAGGGGTGCGCCCCATCCGCGAACTCGCTCGACAGCGCCATCATCCTCGGGCCCAGGGCCGCGACCACGGTCGCCGGCGGCTCGGGCGGCGGCACCGCCTGGTAGGGCGCCTCGCGCATCGCCCGCAGATAGGCGCGCATCGTCGCCACCGGCCGGCCGTAGGCGTGGCCGCGCAGCCCCTCGACCATCGGGCGGTGCGACACCCCGACGCCGAGCAGAAACCGGCCGCCCGACTGTTCGGCCAAGGTGCGCTGGCCGTTGGCCATGGCCATCGGGTCGCGGGCATAGATGTTGGCGATCCCGGTTGCGACGATCAGCTTTCGGGTGTTGGCGAGCAGCCACGACGACAGCACCAGCGCGTTGCGCCCGCGACTCTCGGGCGTCCACAGCGCGCCATATCCCCATTCCTCGACCCGCCGGGCGAAGGCCGCCGCCGCGGCTGCACTCATCCGGTCCATCGACGCCCAGACGCCGAGCTTGCCGAGTTCCATCGCCGATCACTCCTCGTTGGGGGGCGGACAGCCGTTCGCAAGGGCGGCTCAGCGCCGCAACACCATCAGCTTTTTGATCTCGGCGATGGCCTTGGCCGGGTTCAGGCCCTTGGGGCAGGTGCGGGTGCAGTTCATGATGGTGTGGCAGCGGTAGAGCCGGAACGGGTCTTCGAGCGCGTCGAGCCGGCTGCCGGTCGCCTCGTCGCGGCTGTCGGCGATCCAGCGATAGGCCTGCAGCAGCACTGCCGGCCCCAGATAGCGCTCGCCGTTCCACCAGTAGGAGGGGCACGCGGTCGAGCAGCAGAAGCACAAGATGCACTCCCACAGCCCGTCGAGCTTCTCGCGCTCCGCCTCGGACTGCGGCCGCTCGCGGTCGGGCGGCCCCGCATCTTCGCTTTGCAGCCAAGGCTGGATCGCGTTGTATTGCGCATAGATGTGGGTCAGATCGGGGACCAGATCCTTGATCACGGCCATATGCGGCAGCGGATTGATCCGCACCGGGCCCTTGATGTCGGCGATCGCCGTGGTGCAGGCCAGCGTATTGACCCCGTCGATATTCATCGCGCAAGAGCCGCACACCCCCTCCCGGCACGAGCGGCGAAAGGTCAGGGTTGTGTCGATCTCGTTCTTGATCTTGATCAGCGCGTCGAGGACCATCGGGCCGCACCGGTCGAGATCGACCGCAAAGCTGTCGACGACCGGGTTTTTGCCGTCATCGGGGTTCCACCGATAGATCCTGAACTCGCGCACCCGCGTCGCCTCGGGCGGCGCCGCCACGCTCTTGCCGCGGCCGAGCTTGGAGTTTGCCGGCAGGGTGAACTCACCCATTGCGCTGTTCCTCAAGCGCGTCTTTCACGCCAAGGCGCGGAACTGTTCGGGGAAGCCTACGGCCTCTGCTCTCGACCGTCATCACCGGGCTCGTCCCGGTGATCCACGCCTCTCTGCGACCCGATTGGAACTCATGGATGGCCGGAACAAGTCCGGCCATGACGACTTCAGTGGGAGCAAACAATTTGAACACAAGCTAGCCACGATGCACCGCATCAATAAACCCGCGCCTTGGGCGGGAAGGGCTGCACCTCGTTGGACAGAGTGTAGAGATGGACCGGGCGATAGCCGGTCTTGACCCCGCCGTCGGCGTCGAGCCAGACGAGCGTGTGCTTGAGCCAGTTCCGGTCGTCGCGCTCGGGATAGTCCTCGCGCGCGTGCGCGCCGCGGCTCTCGGTGCGGTTGGCCGCCGAGTGCAGGGTGACCACCGCCTGCTCCAGCAGGTTTTCGAGCTCGAGCGCCTCGGCCAGATCGCTGTTCCAGATCATCGAGCGATCGGCGATGCCGAGATCGGCGAAGCTGTGCGCCACGCCGTCGATCTTTTCCACCCCTTCCTTCAGCACCTCGGCGGTGCGAAAGACGGCGCAGTTCGATTGCATGACGCGCTGCATGTCGAGCCGGATCTCGCCGGTCTTGCGCGGGCCCTCAGCGTGGCGCACCGCGTCGAGCCGGGCGACCGCCTCTTCGCCCGCGGCTTTTGCCAGCGGCCGGTGCGGCGTCTCCGGGCGGACCAGCTCGGCGGCGCGACGGGCGGCGGCGCGGCCGAACACGACGATGTCGAGGAGCGAGTTGCACCCCAGCCGGTTGGCGCCGTGCACCGAGACGCAAGCCGCCTCGCCGATCGCCATCAACCCCGGCGCCACCCGTTCCGTGTCGTCGGCGGTCGGGCTCAAGACCTCGCCGTGATAATTGGTCGGGATGCCGCCCATGTTGTAGTGCACGGTCGGCAACACCGGGATCGGCTCGCGGGTCACATCGACCCCGGAAAAGATCCGCGCCGTCTCGGAGATCCCGGGCAGCCGCAGATGCAGCACCTCGGGCGACAGATGTTCGAGGTGTAAGAGGATGTGGTCTTTCTGCGGGCCGCAGCCGCGGCCCTCGCGGATCTCGATGGTCATCGCCCGGCTGACCACATCGCGCGAGGCGAGGTCCTTGGCGTGCGGGGCGTAGCCCTCCATAAAGCGCACACCCTCGCTGTTGGTCAGATAGCCGCCCTCGCCGCGCGCGCCCTCGGTGATCAGGCACCCGGCGCCGTAGATGCCGGTCGGATGGAACTGCACGAACTCCATGTCCTGCAGCGGCAGCCCGGCGCGCAGCACCATCGCGTTGCCGTCGCCGGTGCAGGTATGGGCCGAGGTGCAGGAGAAATAGGTGCGCCCGTAGCCGCCGGTGGCGAGGATCACCAGATGGGCGTGAAAACGGTGCAGGCTGCCGTCTTCGAGGTTCCAGGCCATGACCCCGCGGCAGGCGCCCTCCTCGTCGGTGATCAGGTCGAGCACGAAATATTCGACAAAGAAGCGCGCGTTGTGCTTCAGGCATTGCTGGTAGAGCGTATGGATCAGCGCGTGCCCAGTGCGGTCGGCGGCGGCGCAGGCGCGGCGGGCCGGGTCGCCGTCGCCGTAGTCGGTCATGTGCCCGCCGAACGGCCGCTGATAGATCCGCCCGTCCTCGGTGCGGGAAAACGGCACGCCCATATGTTCGAGCTCGATCACCGCCGGGATCGCGGTGCGGCACATGTATTCGATCGCGTCCTGGTCGCCGAGCCAGTCCGAGCCCTTGACCGTGTCGTACATGTGCCAGCGCCAATCGTCGGGCTCGAGGTTGCCGAGTGCGGCGCTGATCCCGCCCTGCGCGGCGACGGTGTGGCTGCGGGTCGGGAACACCTTGCTGATGCAGGCGGTCTGCAGCCCTTCGCTGGTGCAGCCCAGGGTCGCGCGCAGGCCGGCCCCGCCGGCGCCGACGACGACAACGTCATAACGGTGATCGGTGATCTCGTAGGCGGGTGGCATCGTGCAACTCCCGATCGGCTAGACCGCGGTTCCGAGCGCCAGGGTCAGCACCGCGACGATGCCGGCGACGGCAAGGGCGATGCAGGCCAAGCGGGCGGCGATCACCAGGCCGAACCTGGCGAGCTCGCCATGTATATAGTCCTCGATCACGACTTGGAGCCCGAGGGCCGCATGATAAAAGGTGGCGATCAGCAGCAGCACCAGCAAGATCGCCGGCAGCGGCTGGCCGACCCAGGCCTGCACGGTGTCGTAATCGGCGCCGACCAGGCCGATCACGGCGATCACGAACCACAGCGCCAGCGGCACCAGGGCCAGCGCGCTGATCCGCTGCACCAGCCAATGCTCAACCCCTTCCTTGGCCGAGCCGAGGCCGATCGCGCGGCCGAGCGGCGAACGCATCCGTGATGGGGCCATCTCAGCCGACCCAGCGCGCAATGCCGGCGACCCAGGCGATCAGGGTCAGAGCCGTCGTCGCGGCGATCACCAGCCAACCGCCAACATAGACCGATTTGAGGTCGAGGGCATGGCCGGTGTCCCACACCAGATGCCGAATGCCGTTGCACAAATGATAGAACAGTGCCGCACTCCAGCCGAGCAGCAGAACAATCCCAAGCCAGGAGCCGAGAAAATCGTCGACCGTGCGGTAGGCATCGGGGCCGCACGCGGCGGCGACCAGCCACCAGACAAAAAGGATGCCGCCGAGGCCCAGCGCCACGCCGGTCGCCCGGTGCAGGATCGACAGAACCGAGGTGAGCTGCCAGCGGTAGATCTGAAGGTGCGGCGACAACGGCCGGTCGGCTGATCTCATAAACGGGCTGACCTGGAATGACTGGAATGAAGGGGGGTCGGCGAAGCGGCGGCGCCTGGCGCGCCGAAATCAGCGGGACCGAGGCAACCGCGGGGGCGTCGATCGCCCGGAACCGGTATCGCGGCACGTGATCGCAGGCATCCACATCCTCGGTGAATATCGCGGCGGGCACGGCATTCGCGCGCCCTCCCGGTGACTTAGACCGCGTTCCCGGAGGTGTCAACGGAGGCTCGCCCGATCCCTCCTTCCCCTTTTCCTCCCGGCGCGCAGCGGTAGGGTTCAGGATCCGGGCACCGCCGCATTCCGCTCGATCGCCTCGGCGATCGCCAACACCCGCCGGGCGCTGTCGACATGCAGGTGCTCGACGAGCTTGCCGTCGACCAACACGACGCCTTTGCCCGAACGCGCCGCCGCGCCATGTTCCGCGACGACCCGCCGCGACCAGGCGATCTCCTCGGCGCTCGGCGCGAAGGCCGCATTGGCGCCTTCGATCTGCTTGGGATGGATCAGGGTCTTGCCGTCGAAGCCGAGCTCTCGCCCCTGCCGGCAGGCGAGCGCGAACCCCGCGTCGTCGGCGAGGTCGAGATGGACCCCGTCGAGCGCCGCCAGCCCATGGGCCCGCGCCGTGAGCAAGGCGAGGCCGAGCGCCGGCAGCAGCGCCAGGCGGTCGGGGGTGGGCAACGCATGCAGATCCTTGCTCAGATCCGAGGTGCCGACGACCAGTGCTGCAAGCCGCGGGCTCGCCGCGGCAATCTCCCGCGCGTTGAGGATGCCGAGCGGGGTCTCGACCATGCACCACAGCGCGAGCCGCCGCGGCGCCCCCAGGGTTTCGAGCAGCGCCGCCGCCAGCCGCACCCGGTCAGGGTCCTCGACCTTCGGCAGCAGCACCGCGTCGACCGGCATCGTCGCCGCCGCGGCGAGGTCGGCATGGCCCCAGGGCGTGTCGAGGCCGTTGACCCGCAACACCAGCTCGCGGCCGCCATAGCCGCCCGCGGCCAGCGCCGCCGCCACCATCCCGCGCGCCGCGTCCTTAGCTTCCGGCGCCACCGCATCTTCGAGATCGAAGATCAGCCCGTCGGCCGGCAATGCCCGTGCCTTTTCCAACGCCCGCGGGTTCGATCCCGGCATGAACAAGAGGCTGCGGCGCGGGCGAAGCATCGGCGGCTCCGTGAGTTTGGTCGGCGCAAGATACCTCAGCAACGCCGTCGGCGCCGCCGTCGATCCCATCGTCGAGCGCGGGCCGCACCGCCGGGCAGGAGTTTCTGGCATGGATCTTGCGGGCTCACGATGGGGGGAGTCGCCGCTGCGCACCAAGGGAGTGCCCTGTCGATGCCCGCCCCGGCGGCCGTTATCCGCTCATCATCGCTCGTCGACGCCTGCCGCGCGATCGCCGCCAGGCTGCCGCCCGGCATGCTCGCGCCCGCGCTGCAGCTACTGCCGGCGCTGACGTTTCTGGCGTTCTTCTTTGCGCTCCCGGCGGTCAATTTGTTCGCCTACAGCTTTTTGACCCAATCGACGAGCGGCACCGTCGGGTTGCCGCTGACCCTTCAGCATTACCGGCATTTCTTCGACACCGCGCTCTACGCGCATGTATTGTGGACCACGCTCAAGATCAGCCTGTGGACGACTGCGGCGGCAGCGCTTCTGGCCTATCCGGTGGCGCTGGTGATGGTCGGCGCCGGTGCGTTCGCCGCGCGGGCGATCACGATGATCGTCATCGCGCCCTTGATCGTCAGCATCGTGGTCAGAACCTATGGTTGGGAGGTGATCCTCGGCAACGGTCCGACCGGGGTTCTCAACTGGCTGCTGCTGACGACCGGCTTTATCCACCGGCCGCTGCGCCTGCTCTATACCGACGCCGCGGTGGTGATCGGCTCGCTGCACGTGTTCTTTCCGCTGATGGTGCTGCCGCTGGCCTCGGCGCTCGGCAAGATCGACCCGGCGCTCGACGAGGCGGCGACGACCTTGGGCGCCGCCCAATGGCGCCGATTCTGCCGCATTACTCTGCCATTGAGCCTGCCCGGGCTCGCGGTCGGCGCCACCTTGGTGTTCTCGCTGACGGCCGGCTCTTTTGTGACCCCGGCCATCCTCGGCGGCACGTCCGCGCAAATGCTGGGCATGCTGGTCGATCAGCAGATCCTGACGGTCTATGACTGGCCGTTCGGCGCCACCGTCGCCGCCGTGCTGGTCGCCATCGTTCTGGCCGTCAACATCGCCTCGGTGCGCCTGCTCGACCGCAGCCGAAGGTTGCGTGCCCGATGAACAGCCGACTCCACGGGCCGCTCGCCTGGCTTGTGGTGCCGGTCACCGCGGCGATGCTGATCTTCACCCTGGCGCCGCTCGCCGTCACCGTCGCGATCTCGTTCAGCGATACCGCCTTTGTCGTTTTCCCGCCGCACGGCTTCACGATGCGCTGGTATGGGCAGATCCTGCACGATGGCGAATTTTTAAGCTCGCTCACATTCAGCACCGAGCTTGCCCTGGCGGCGACGGCCGGGGCGTTGGCGCTCGGCGTACCGGCCGCTTTCGCCGTGGCGCGCGGCCGCTTTCCCGGCCGCGATGCGGTCGCTTCGATCCTGCTGACGCCGCTGATCTTTCCGGTGCTGATCACCGGCGTCGCGCTGCTTCAGCTGTTCGCGATGCTGCGTTCCGACAACGCAGCGCTCAACCTGTTGATCGCCCATGTGCTGGTCACGATGCCCTATGTCGTGCGCACGGTCGGCGCCAGCCTGATGCTGGCCGATCTCGTCCTCGAGGAGGCGGCGCAGACCCTGGGCGCCGCGCGCTGGCGGGTGTTTCGCCGCATCACCGTGCCGCAGATCGCCCCCGGCCTCGCCGCCGGCGCGCTCTTTGCCTTCATGGTGTCGTTCGACAATTTCCCGATCTCGCTGTGGCTCGCCGACGCCCAGCACAACCCGGTGCCGCTGCTGATTTTTCAGCGGATCTCGGCGGTGTTCGACCCGTCGGTGGCAGCGATCTCGACCCTCTTGATCGGCTTCGCGATGGCGGTCGTGCTGGCGGTCGAACGAATCGCCGGTCTGCGCCGCGGATTAGCGATGTAGCA
>DASYNW010000143.1:0-1855 GCA_036008325.1 Allostellaceae bacterium | reverse complement strand
GTTCGTGACCTCCAGCCCGATTTTTCCGGACCCAACACTGTTCAGCCCGTTCAACCGCAACTATGCGGGCTGGTGGGATACGCCAGGGATCCACGCCGCCGTGGAAGCCTTCACCTCCGCCCCCGACAACACGGCGCGGCTTGCGGCATGGACGAAGATGCACGCGTTGTTCTACCGCGAGGTGCCTAGCCTGATGGTCGGGTATTATCAGCTACTGTACGGCATCAGCACGCATCTGGAGAACTTCACGCCAGCGCAGCCGCCCGCCTTCTGGAACGTCAAGCTGACCGGGTAGCATTGCATTCAGGCGACCTCGCGCAAGCCGGTGACTCCGATGCTGGACGATCCGTGCGCCCGCGTTGACTCAGATCCTGCCAACCGCAACGCTCGGACCAACCAGCCCGCCGCCGGGGGAGACCGAAACCCATGCGTATCGCCGTCGGCTCCCTCATGCAGGAAGCCAACACCTTCGTCCCCTTCCGCACGGACCTCGACACATTTCGCTCGGTCTACCTGCACCGTGGGGCGGAGATGCTCACCGGCTATGGCGCCGCACGCGTCGAGGTTCCCGCATTCTTCGACGTGCTCAGCGAAGCCGGCGTCGAGGCGGTTCCACTACTCGCTGCGCATGCTGGGTCCAGCGGTCCGGTCATGCGCGCCGCGTTCGATACGCTGATGGGTGAAATGGAACAGCGCCTGCGCGACGCCGGGCGATTGGACGGGCTTCTGCTGGCGCTGCACGGCGCCATGCTCGTCGATGACAATCCCGATGCCGAGGGCGAGATCGTCGAGCGGCTGCGCGCCATCCTTCCCGCCAGCCGGCCGATCGGCGTGTCGCTCGATCTGCATGGTCACATAACGCCGCGCATGCTGCAGCCCGGCACGTTCCTTATCGGCTACCGCGAATATCCGCACATCGACATGTACGAAACCGGCGAACGTGTCGCCCGGCTGATGCTGGATACGCTCGCTGGTCGCCGGTCGCCGGCGATGGCGCTGGCCAAGCGGCACATGCTCGTCAGCCCGGTCAACGCCCGCACCGCCGAGCCGCCGCTGTCGGGCATCGTCGCCGCCGCCCGCGCCATGGAGGATGCCGGGCGCGTGCTGCACGCCTCGCTGTTCCCGGTCCAGCCCTGGATCGATGTGCCCGACCTCGGTTTCGCCACGCTGGTCTGCACCGATGGCGATACCGAGGCTGCACTTGCCGCAGCGGAGGACCTCGCGGCCATGGCCTGGGACGTGCGCCAGGCATTCGTCCCCGACCTCACGCCACTCGACGAAGCCGTGCGCATCGGTCTCACCAGTGAGGGCACCACCATCGTCGGGGACACCGGCGACGGACCGTCCGGCGGTGCGGGCGGCGACAACAACGCGGTGCTGCGCGCACTCCTCTCCGCCGGCGCCGATCGGGCGGGGCGGCTTTCGTACCTCGCGCTGGTCGATGCCGAAGCCGTCGCGCAGGCGGTCGCGGCGGGGCCCGGCGCCACCGTCACGCTCCGTGTCGGTCACAAGCTCAGCGGCGACGGGCAGTCCGTCAGCATCAGCGGCCGGGTCCGCACGCTGACCGACGGCGTGTTCACCCAGCATGATGCCGGTGCGCAGGGGCTCGAGGTGAATTTCGGGCCGACGGCGGTCATCGCCATCGGCGACCTCCGCCTCGCGCTGCGCAGCCTGCCGAGCTTCGAATGGGACACCGGCATGTACACCTCGGTCGGCCTGCCACTGCGCCAGGCGGCGCTGGTGTTCGTGAAATCCTCGTCCCATTTCCGCGTCGCCTTCGCCCCGCACGCCGATCGCATTCTGGCTGCCGACACGCCGGGCGCCACGGCGGGCAACATGCGAAGGCTGCGGTTTC
>DASYNW010000142.1:0-35290 GCA_036008325.1 Allostellaceae bacterium | reverse complement strand
GCATCTGCCGCGGGAGCGGGCGGTCGAGCCGGGCCCGGCCGTCTGCCTATGTTGCGGCAGCCCGCGGCTGCGCAAGCTGGGCGAGGACATCACCGAGACGCTGGAGGTGATCCCGCGGCAGTGGAAGGTGATCCAGCATGTCCGGGAGAAGTTCACCTGCCGCGACTGCGAGAAGATCAGCCAGGCGCCGGCACCGTTCCATGTGATTGCCAGGGGTTGGGCCGGTCCCAGCCTGCTGGCGATGATCCTGTTTGAGAAGTACGGGCAGCATCAGCCACTGAATCGCCAGGCCGAACGCTACGCCAGGGCAGGCGTCCCGCTCAGCCTGTCGACCCTGGCCGACCAGGTGGGTAGCTGCTGCGCGGTGCTGGCGCCGCTCCTCCGGCGGGTTGAGGCACATGTCTTGGCCGCCGCGCGGCTGCACGGCGACGACACCCGTCGAGGCGGCGTGCTGGGTCCATGCCCGCCGACCCTTCTTCCAGATGGCCGATCTCACCGCGAACGCCCGCCGCACGGCGCAGGGCAAAGCGCCGGGTGTGATCTCGCCGCTGGCGCTGGAGGCAGTCCGGCGCATGGGATGGTGTGCCCGCCTTCACCAGGGACGGCATCGAGTGTCTGCAGCAGATCATCGCCGATCAAAGAGCCGCCGGAAACGCGCCACCGCAGGTCAAATCAACCAAATAGCCCAGCCTGCGGTGCTCACCGAATGGAGACGCTTGTTTGACCCGCGTCGAGCATAGCTCGCAAGAAGCCGGCCGGCCGTTAACGAACATCAGGACTTCAATTCGCCATCATCGATCTCCTCGCGCAGCATTTCCAGGGCCAGCCACTGCTCTTCGACTGCCGCCAGCCCGTCCCGGGCAACGGCGAGCGCCTTGATCGTTTCGCCGAACCGATCCGGATCGCGGGCATAAAGATCCGGATCGGCCAGGACGCCATTCAGCTCGGCAATATTCGTTTGTAGTGCCGCGATCCGGGCCGGCAGCGTACCGAGCGCATGCCGATCCTGGAAACTCATGCGACGCAGACGGCCGGCTGATTGCACTCTGACCTGTGTAAGCTTACGCAGTTGCTTTGCCCCCGGTGCGGTTGCTCGAGGCGGCACACGATGGGCTGAAGCGCGCTGAGCCAGCATGTCGGTGTAGCCGCCGGCGTATTCGATCCAGCGCCCGCTGCCTTCGGCGGCAATGACCGACGTCACCACGCGATCAATGAAGTCGCGGTCATGGCTGACCAGCAGCACCGTGCCGGGATATTCGGCCAGCCGCTCCTGCAGCAGGTCCAGCGTCTCCAGATCCAGATCGTTGGTTGGCTCGTCCAGCACCAGCAGGTTGGATGGCCGGGCGAACGCGCGGGCCAGGGTCAGCCGGGCGCGCTCGCCACCGGACAGCACACCGACTGGGGTACGGGCCTGCTCGGGGCGGAACAGGAAGTCCTTCATGTAGCCGACCACGTGCCGGCTCTGGCCGCCGATCGTAACCGTGTCGCCGCTGCCGCCGGTCAGCGCCCCACTCAAGCTCTGCCGCGGATCGAGGCTTTCGCGTCGCTGGTCGAGGGTCACCTGAGCGAGGTTGGTGCCGAGCCGCACCTCGCCGGAATCCGGCGCCAGCGCGCCGGTCAACAGGTTGAGCAATGTCGTCTTGCCGGCGCCATTGGGGCCGACGATGCCCACCCGGTCGCCGCGCAGGATCGCCACGGAAAAATCGCGCACGATCGGGCGACCGCCATAGAATTTCGATACACCCTGCGCAACCATGACGAGCCGGCCCGACAAGCCGGCCTGGGCAGCCTCCAACCGGACCGCACCCTGGGCGGCACGTCGCTCCGTCCGTTTCCTGCGCAGCGCTTGCAGATCGGCGAGCCGCTTCTGGTTGCGCGTGCGTCGGGCGGTGACCCCATAGCGCAGCCAATCCTCCTCCATCGCGATCTTGCGGACGAGCTTGTGGTGTTCGCTCTCCTCCTGCTCCAGAAGCGCATCGCGCCATGGCTCGAACGCCTTGAACCCCTCGTTGTGCGTCCGGGTGATGCAGCGGTCGATCCAGACTGTCGTGCGTGAGACGCGCTCCAGCAGTCGTCGGTCGTGGCTGATCAGCACGATGCCCGAATGCATCCCGGCCAGTTCGCGCTCCAGCCACTCGATACCGGGCAGGTCGAGATGGTTGGTGGGCTCGTCGAGAAGCAAGATGTCCGGTGAGGGGGCGAGCACGCGGGCCAGCGCGGCGCGGCGCGCCTCGCCGCCGGACAGCGATGCCGGGTCTTCATCGCCGGTCAGGCCGAGCTCTTTGAGCAGGTGCAGTGCACGGTGGTGACCCTCGGCCCCGGGCCCCAACCCCGCCTCGACATAGGCCAGCGCGGTGGCGAACCCCGACAAATCGGGTTCCTGCGGCAGATAGCGGATCGTGGCCCCGGGCTGGACGAAGCGGCGTCCCGCATCGGGCTGCACCAAGCCGGCGGCAATGCGCAGCAACGTGGACTTGCCGGAGCCGTTGCGCCCGACCAGACAGACCCGGTCGCCGGCGGCAACGGCCACCCCCGCGCCTGCCAAGAGGGGTGTGAACCCAAAAGTGATGCTGATTTCCTGCATCAGGAGCAAGGGAAGCGGCATCGCCAACGACATATCACGTGGCGGCCCTTGCCGGCGAGATAGTCTCGGCGTCAACAGGATCCACCTCGCCTGACCAGCTGGCCAAGATCGCACCCGCCCTGCCTGTGCCGCAGGTTGCCATCATGGTTTTCGGCGGGCTCGCACCGAGCTGGGTCATGCGAAATTCGCCGAGACCGGCTTCGGTTGCGTTCTTTATGCTGCCGCCGCAGCGTCGGACGACATCGACTAGGCGGCGATAATCTATGCCGGAAAGGACGCTGTCGCGCCAACAGCGGCCGTTCGCAGGCCTGCAATCTAAGCGCCGGGCTCGACCTGTGCCGACATTTGCGCCAAATTGCCGCGGCGGCCCGCGTATCTACAGATATCGAGGCGGTAGCCTTCGAGATCGGGGGTAACCGGAATTTTGAGTCGGGCCGCGTCGCGCCGGGATTCCGTTCGCATCCCTTTTCACCGAGGTGATCGGCGTCGCCGCATTCAGCGTCAGTTCGAGGTGAATCATGGCGATCAATCTTGCGGAAGTTGGGGCATCCTGCGCGGTCGACGCAAGCGGGACGGTGCAGATCACATTCGGTCTGTATCTCCCGGGGATCAGATCGACAGACGGCTTTGGCGTTGTGGTGCGGATTATTCACGATGCAGATCGCTTCGACCCAAACGTACCCCCGGTCAATATCCTGATGGCATGGACGGCCGGGAGCGCTCTTGATCTGTGGACCGCAAGGGCGGCGCTCAACCCCGATCCGCATAGCCACTTTGGACAGGACGGACTTTACCTGTATCGCTTCCAGTTGTATTGGACGCCGGCTGGCGGGGCGCGCCAGCTGATAACGGAATGGTTTCCCGATCCGTTCGCGCGTGAGACCGACCTCGGGGTGCTCTCGGCCGTGACTTGCGCCCGTGGGGCGCCTGTGCCGTTCAACTGGGCCGACGAAGCATGGAGGACACCTGAACTCGACAGCCTGATCGTCTACGAAGCGCAGGTCGAACAGTTCAATGATACGTTCGCCGGCGTGGCGGACCGGATCGTTTACCTGAAAAGCCTTGGGGTGAACTGCATCGAATTGATGCCGGTCACGAGCACAAAGCTCGATTTCGACTGGGGTTACGGCCCGTTGCACTACTTCGCCCCACATAGCGCCTTCGGCGGGGTCGCGGGGCTGAAGAGGTTGGTCGACGCGTGCCATGCACAGGGTGTCGCGGTGATCCTGGATGTCGTCTACCAGCACGTGGATTATGCATTCGCGTATTACCGTGTTTATGCCGATCTGCAGGCCAGCCAAGCTGCCCCGAAGGTGCAAAGCCCAATGATCGGCGGCGTCGGCGAGTTTGGTCCACAGATAGATTTTTCGCAGACCTTTGCCCAGGAATACTGCCAACTGGCGAACCAGGCTTGGCTGGACACATTTCATGTCGACGGGTTCCGGTACGATGAAGTGACCGACCTCTATCAGGGGCCAACGGATACCGCGTACGCGATGCTGGCCTACGAGACTTATCTCTATTCTCGATCCATTGCCCGCTTCGGTTGCGCGCCGGGGACCTACAGCCGGGTCATTCAATGCGCCGAGGCGCTATGGAAGGCGCCGGATGTCCTTCGCAACACGTACACGAACGCGGCGTGGCAGGAGAATCTTCTGAGTCTCGCCGAACAGGTTGCCGGCGGGGATCTCTCCACTGGGACGTTGACCGCCTTGGCGCATACGCTGGATCCATTGTTCGCGGGGACATATCCTGCGACGAAATCAGTCGTGGATTCGGCAGGTGCGGCGGTCGACATGCCGGTAGCGCCGTTTCAATATCTGAACTGCCATGACAAAAGTCATCTGATTACGTTCGCTGGGACGACCAGCAGCGATCCCCTGGCGCCCGGCAACCGGGACCTGTTCTACCGGATGCAGCCCTTGATTGTAGCGCTTTACACGTGCCAGGGCATTCCAATGCTGTGGGAAGGCGAGGAGTTCGTCGACGACTACCAGTTGCCGCCAAGCGGAGCTGCCCGGATCAATCTGCGCCGCGATGTGCACTGGGAATATTTCTACGATGATCAAGGCAGTCCGGTCGTACGGCTATGCCGCGTACTGGGTGCATTGCGTGCTTCCGAGCCGGCATTGCGCAGTCGCGAGAGCTACTACTATTACGCTCAGTCCCTGGTCGGGAACGCGATCCTGGCCTATCATCGCTATGCCGCGGCGGCGGGTGGAACGGCCGAGCAATTTGCCATGGTAGTCATAAATTTCGGCCGGGCGGAGGGGCAGATCAGCCTACCGTTCCCGGTGGCCGGTGTGTGGACCGAGTCGGTCGATGCAAAGTCGCGAGCAGACGCGCAGATGCCGCCGCTAACCGTTACGGTTGCAAAGGCAGGAGACTTTGCTTCGGTGAGTGTGCCGTCGCACTATGGGTATGTCTTCCTGTTGTAGCCAGTCGATCGGCGCTAACGAATGATTCCGAGGGCTCGCTGATATGCGGGCGTTGCTTGATGAGAAAGGCTGTTGAAGTCGGGCCTGGTCCGGGCGACCGCGAACGGCGGGAAAGCAGAGACGGCGAAGGCTGTCATCGCTTGGATCGATGAACGGCAGGGTCGGGACATCGAGCTGTTCGAGGTGGTTCTCCTTGGTTTCTCGACGGAAGAGAAACCTCGAACTTAGTGGATCATGCCCGCGGAGCCGGACTATGGGACCGGAGTGCCGGACGGCGGCCACCCGAAGTCGATGACGGAAAAGCTGCCGACCGCCGGGCTGATGTTTGTGGCATAGCGGCAATCGTGAAGTTGCCATCCGGCCACGGGCGGAACCGACCATGCGGTACCCGGGCAACGCGCCGAAAGGTCGATCGCGGGCGCCCCCGGGCCCCAAGCCTCCCAGATCAACTGGCCCCAGCCCTGGCCTAGGAAGAAGCGCTCCAGCGCTGTCGCGGTGGCGAGAGAGCGCCCCGTGTAGTGCTCGGAAATGATCGTCGGGATGATCGGGTCTTGGCGGACGCCATTGATGATGAACGGGATCCGGACATGCTCGCGCCGATACCGCGTGTAGCTCGGGCTGTCTTCCCTGCAGATATTGGGGTCTGGGCTGTCGCCGAGGGCGGCGACCAGATCAGCCCATTTCCCGGTCGGCGCGTCGTTGCGGAATACGATCCAACCGGTGCCGCCGCAGGCCCGCCCTACGAAATATTGCAGTCCCGGCTTTCCCCCGTCCTGGGTCACCGCGATGCGAACCGTCGTTCCATCGCTGACAAAAACCTCGCCGCCATCGCCGTTCGCGGCCACAAAGGGGCCGAACGGTGGGTAAGACCAAGTCGTGACGAACTCGCGGTCATCGTCACTGGCGACGCTGTCTTCTATCTGAAATCCGGTCGGAGCGGGCCAATCGTGTCGTCTTTCAAACATCGGGTCCGATGCGCGCTGCGGCCGCTTGGCCGTACATGTCCCGCCCGGAACGGCCAACCCGACTGCCTTTCCGGACCGATCGAGGCATACCGTTTGCGCCAGAAAGACGCTCACATCCGGAATTGTTGCCGTTGACACCGGCGGCAGCGGCGTGCTCGTCGCACCTTGGCTGCTTGCACCGTCGCAGGCGACAAGCGAGATGGCAAAACATGCCGTCTTCAGCAGAAAGCTGAACACAAGCCGCACCCTGGTGCTATCGCACGATTGCCCCGGCCGACGGTGTCGTGGTCGCCGCGGTCGGCCGCGCGGAGCCGCCCGCAGGCAGATGATGTCGAACCGGGTCTGGCGGATTCTCCAGGCGCCGGTTGATGCCGGCGGATCCGGTGGTTCCTCGGCTTCCTGGCCAGCGATGCAGTCCGGGCTGCTCTCTTGAAGCCGTTTCGTTCCACTCTCTCGCTCACTGCCGTCCCTCCCGGCCATGTTTGTCTTAAACTCGCTCGTACGACTACTCGTCGAGGTACCCAATGATTGGTTTTTTTGCAAAAAAAGCTGCAAACGCCCGAATAGGCGGCGTCTCTGCTGGCCCGCTTAGGGTCCGCTCCTTCGGCTTTTGCCACGGGAGCGGACGGTGCCAGGGGAGAGTACCGCGATGCGCCAGGTGCGCGACGTGCTTCGGTTGACCCTCGCCTCGATCTCGACCGGCGCGTTCACTGAAGGGCGGCCAAATTGCGTTGCAGCAGGAGCCCGACCATTCCCGGCGATAATCGGCGCTGGCCTGGTGGTCGGTGACCGGTTCGAGCGACTCGTTTACGATTGACTTGGCCAGCGCCGCCGCCTGTTGCGCGAGCTCGCCCGGCGCGAGCGGGAGTTGCGCCGCCAACGGCGCCCGATAGGCACAACCGATCGCGACCCGGCCGCGGGTGAGCAGACCGTCCGCCATATCGAGGCCGAGCGCCACGCTGACGATCGCGTCACCGGTCAGATGCCGGCCGACCCCGACGACGACGATGCGCCGCTGCCGGCAGGGATCGAGGCGCAGACGCGCCGGGACCTCGAGGGCCGGAAGTCCTGGTGAGCCGCCAGATTGGGTATGATCGCATCTCAGCGTTCAAAGTCGGACATCGACCCTTCCGCGACCTTCGGCGCTGGCGGCTTGTCACGCCCGACTTTCGCCAAGCCTTGACCTTCGCCAAGGCGTACCAAAGGTGCCGTTCGCGCGCCGATTTCGTATTTCCCTCAATTCTGATAATTTAGGCCGGCGCTTGGACAAACTGCGCAGCCGCAGTGGATCGTTCACCTAAGGTTTGCCGGCAAGAATCAACGGGAGGAGCACGGTATGATACCGGCGTCTTTCGAGTATCATCGCCCGCGGTCCCTCGACGAGGCCATCCTTATCCTCGCCAGCCACGGCGACGACGATATCCGCGTCGTCGCCGGCGGCCACAGCCTCGTTCCGATGATGAAGCTGCGCCTGGCCCAGCCGGGCCATCTCGTCGACCTTCAGGATTTGGCCGAATTGCGCGGCATCGCCGCCGATAGCGGCACCATCGTCATCGGCGCGATGACGACCCAGCATGAGCTGATCTCCTCGGCGATGCTGGCGGCGAACGTTCCGATCCTGCGCGAGACCTCGCTCCAGATCGCCGATCCGCAGGTGCGCTATTGCGGCACGCTCGGCGGCAACCTCGCCAACGGCGATCCGGGTAATGACATGCCCGCGGTGATGATGGCGCTCGATGCTTGCTATCGTCTCAAAGGAAAGGCCGGTGAGCGCGACATCCCGGCCCGCGATTTCTATCGGGGCGCCTATGCGACCGCGCTCGAAGACGGCGAAATCCTGATTTCGGTCCGGATCCCGGCGCCGGCCGCGGGCCATGGCTGGGCCTATCAGAAGCAGAAGCGCAAGATCGGCGATTACGCCACCGCCGCGGCGGCGGTCGTGCTGACCTTGTCCCAAGGCAAATGCAATGCGGCCGCGATCGCGCTGACCAATGTCGCCGAGACGCCGCTGTTCGCCGCGGAGGCGGGAGCGGCGCTCGTCGGCGCCAGCCTCGACGAGACGGCGATCGCCGAGGCCGCGCGCCGCGCGCAGGCGATCGCCAAACCGTCGTCGGACGGTCGCGGGCCGGCCGATTTCCGTGCTCACCTGGCGGGCGTGATGGTCAAACGCGCCATCGCGCGCGCCAACGAACGCGCCGCTTAAGGGAGACGGCAAAGATGCCCAAGATGCATGTCAAGCTCAAAGTCAACAATCGCGAGGTCGAGGGTTTGGCCGAGCCGCGCACCCTCTTGATCCATTTTCTGCGCGAGCAGCTGGCGCTGACCGGCTCGCATATCGGCTGCGATACCAGCCATTGCGGCGCGTGCACCGTCGATCTCGACGGCAAGTCGGTGAAGTCCTGCACGATCTTCGTGGCGCAGGTAAACGGCGCCGAGATCACCACGATCGAGGGTTTCGTCAACGCCGATGGCGGCCTTCACGTGCTGCAGGAAATGTTCCGCGAGCATCATGGCTTGCAGTGCGGCTTCTGCACGCCGGGCATGATCACCCGCGCCTACCGGCTGTTGCAGGAAAACCCCGACCCGAGCGAGGCGGAAATCCGCATGGGCATCTCCGGCAATCTCTGTCGCTGCACCGGCTATCAGAACATCGTCAAGGCAATCCGCGCCGCCGCTGACCGAATGGGTCATGCCAGGGAGGCCGCCGAATGAGCGCCGATCTCGAATCGAGCGAAGCGCGAACCCAGAAGCTCGAAGGTCTGGGCGCCAAGCGCAAGCGCGTCGAGGATGTCCGTTTCACCCAGGGCAAGGGCAACTACGTCGACGATCTGAAATTTCCGGGCATGCTGTTCGGTGATTTCGTCCGCTCGCCCTATGGCCATGCCCGCGTCAAATCGATCGACAAGGAGGCGGCGCTCGAGCTGCCGGGGGTGAAGGCGGTGCTGACCGCGGCCGATCTGAAACCCCTGAAGCTCGATTTCATGCCCACCCTCGCTGGCGACGTGCAGGCCGTGCTGGCCGGCGACAAAGTGCTGTTCCAGGGCCAGGAAGTCGCCTTCGTCGTGGCCGAGGACCGCTATATCGCCGCCGACGCGGTCGATCTCGTCGCGGTCGAATACGAGGGGCTGCCGGCGCAGGTCGATCCGAACCACGCCATGGATGCCGGCATGCCCGGCCTGCGTGACGATTTGCAGGGCAAGACCAGCGGCGCCCACGGCCCGCGCAAACACGGCAACCACGTCTTCAGCTGGGAGGTCGGCGACGCCGAGGGCACCGACAAGGCGCTCAAAGAGGCCGAAGTGGTGGCCAAGGAGCTGATCGTCTATCAGCGCGTCCATCCCTGCCCGTTGGAGACTTGCGGCTGCGTCGCCTCGATGGACAAGGTCGACAGTCGCCTGACCGTGTGGGGCACGTTCCAGGCGCCGCACGCGGTGCGCACCGTCGCCTCGCTGATCTCGGGCATTCCCGAGCACAAGATCAGGATCATTTCGCCGGATATCGGCGGCGGCTTCGGCAACAAGGTCGGGGTCTACCCCGGTTATATCTGTTCGATCGTCGCCTCGATCGTGCTCGGCGTGCCGGTGAAGTGGGTCGAGGACCGGATGGAGAATCTGCAATCGACCGCCTTTGCCCGCGACTACCACATGAATGGCGAGATCGGCGCCACCAGGGATGGCCGCATCACCGCGCTGCGCTGCAACATGATCGCCGATCATGGCGCCTTCGACGCCTGCGCCGACCCGACCAAATACCCGGCCGGCTTTTTCAGCATCTGCACCGGCTCCTACGACATCCCGGTGGCGCATGTCGTGGTCGATGGCGTCTATACCAACAAGGCGCCGGGCGGGGTTGCCTATCGCTGTTCGTTCCGGGTGACCGAAGCGTCCTATTTCATCGAGCGCATGGTCGACATCCTCGCCCGCAAGCTCGCCATGGACCCGGCCGAAATCCGCCGCAAGAACCTGATCCGCAAGGAGCAGTTCCCCTATCATTCGGCGCTCGGCTGGGAATATGACAGCGGCGACTATCACACCGCACTCGACAAGGCCTTGAAGGCGGTCGATTACCAGGGCTTGCGCGCGGAGCAAAAGCGCAATCGCGAAGCCTTCGCCCGCGGCGAGACCCGCAAGCTGATGGGGATCGGCGTCAGCTTTTTCACCGAGATCGTCGGCGCCGGACCGATCAAAAACTGCGACATCCTCGGCCTCGGCATGTTCGATTCCTGTGAAATCCGGGTTCATCCGACCGGCAGCGCCATCGCCCGCCTCGGCACGATCAGCCAAGGCCAGGGCCATGCCACGACCTTCGCGCAGATCCTGGCGAGCGAGATCGGCATCCCGGCCGCGAACATCACGGTCGAGGAGGGCGACACCGACACCGCGCCCTATGGGCTCGGCACCTACGGCTCGCGCTCGACGCCGGTGGCCGGTGCCGCGACCGCGATGGCCGGCCGCAAGATCAGAGCCAAGGCGCAGATGATCGCGGCCTATCTACTCGAAGTCCATGACGACGATCTGGAATGGGATGTCGACCGTTTCCGCGTCAAGGGCGTGCCGGAGCGGCAAAAGACCATGACCGAGATCGCCTTTGCCGCATACAACAAGGTCCCGCCCGGGATGGAGCCGGGGCTCGAGGCGGTGAGCTACTACGATCCGCCGAACATGACCTATCCGTTCGGCGCCTATGTCTGCGTCGTCGATATCGATATCGATACCGGCGTCACCGAGATCCGGCGCTTCTACGCGCTCGACGATTGCGGCACGCGGATCAACCCGACCATCATCGAAGGCCAGGTCCATGGCGGCTTGACCGAGGCGCTGGCGATCGCGATGGGCCAGGAGATGGCCTATGACGAGGTTGGCAATCTGAAGAACGCGAGCCTGCTCGACTACTTCCTGCCAACCGCGGTCGAGACGCCGGTCTGGGAGACCGACTACACCACCACACCCTCGCCGCACCATCCGATCGGCGCCAAGGGGGTCGGCGAGTCGCCCAATGTCGGCGGCGTCTCGGCGATCTCGAACGCGGTCAACGACGCCTTCGCGCATCTGGGGCTGACCCATACGCAAATGCCGCACGATCATTGGCGGGTGTGGAAGACGGCGGAGCGGCTCGCGCTGACCACTGCTTGAGCAGACGAGGTGGGGATGGCGGTGTCACAAAATCAGCTGGCCGTCCCCATTTTTTTGGCATGACTTTCGACTACAAGCCGATGCAGCACGATCTCGCCAAGGCTGGCTATATCGCCGACGACGCCTTGGCCATGGCGCTGTGCCTGACGGTCGGGCTGCGGCGGCCGTTGCTGTTGGAAGGCGAGGCCGGGGTCGGCAAGACCGATTTGGCCAAGGCGCTCGCCGCCACGCTCGAGACCAGGCTCATTCGCCTGCAATGCTATGAGGGGCTCGACGCCAACGCGACCATTTATGAATGGAACTATCAGCGCCAGCTGTTGGCGATCCGTGCGCATGAGCGCGACGCGATGCCGTCCAACGCCATCGAACGCCATATCTTCTCCGAGGAATATCTGCTGCGCCGGCCGCTGCTCGAAGCAATCTCGCAGCCTCAATCGCCGGTGCTGCTGATCGACGAGATCGATCGCGCCGACCAAGAGTTCGAAGCCTATCTGCTGGAAATCCTGTCGGACTTTCAGATCACGATCCCCGAGCTTGGGACCATCGCCGCGCGCTCGCTCCCGCATGTGATCCTGACGTCGAACGGAACCCGCGCCTTGTCGGACGCGCTGCGCCGGCGCTGCCTCTATTCCTATCTCGATTTTCCCGACGATACGAAAGAATTGGCGATCCTTCACGCGCGGCTGCCCGATCTCGATCGGCGCCTGGCGCGGCAGATCGTGCGCTTTGTGCAGATGCTGCGGCGCGAGGATCTGGAAAAGAAGCCTGGCATCGCCGAGACGCTCGATTGGGCGGGCGCGCTCGTCGGACTGGATGTCCGCTCGATCCATGGCGACCCCGCGGCGATCCAGGCGAGCCTGATTTGCCTCCTGAAGACCGAGGCGGATCTGAAATCGATGCCGCGCGAGGTCACCGCCCGGCTGATCGGCAAAGTGGCGTGATGCCTCTCGTTGCCGCCTCGCGCATGACCGGCTTTATGGCGCATCTGCGCGAACGTGGATTTGCGGTCGGGCCGGGCGAAGCCGAGCTTGTCCTCGGCACCTTGGCGGCGGACGAGTTCCCCGATGTTTCGGCCGCCCGTCTCGCCTTCAAAACCATGCTGTCGGGCGATCGCTCGCAATGGTCGCGGTTCGATGGATTGTTCGACGCCTATTGGTTCAAACGCGGCCTGCGCCTCCTCGAAAGCGCTCCGGCGAAGGATGCGTTTCGCAGCCATCGCCCCCGGCCCGAACTGTGGGACAAGGTCTTGCCGCCCGAAGAAGGCTCGGCTTCCTTGGGCCGGATCGCGCGCCTGCCTGGCCAAGCCGAGGGGCCGGACGGCGCCGGCGGCTCGGGGAGGCTGATCGCGAGCGCGCAGGATGCGCTGATGCGCACCGATCTGCGCAATTTGGTCTCGCCCGAGGATGTCGCCGAGGCGGAGCGAACTGCCGGGCGCCTGGCGCGCGCAATGCGCTATCGCCTGAGCCGCCGGCGGCTGCCGGCGCGGCACGGCGACGCGATCGATCTGCGCCGCACTATCCGGCGCAACCTGTCGCGCGGCGGCGAGCCGATCGAGCTGCGGCGCAGGCACCGGCCGGAGCGGCCGGTCAGGCTCGTGGTTCTGCTCGATGTTTCCGGCTCGATGGAGGTCTACAGCCGTTACTTTCTCAGTTTCGTGCGCGGGCTCGTCGGGCAATGGCTCCAGGCCGAGGCCTTCCTGTTCCATACGCGCCTCGTTCGCGTCACCGAGGCGCTGCGCGAGCGCGATCCGAGCCGCGCGATCAGGCGGCTGTCCTTGATGACCGAGGGTTTCGGCGGCGGCACGCGGATCGCGGTGTCGCTCAGGCATTTCAATCAACGCTACGCCAAGGAGACGCTCAATTCGCGCAGCGTCGTGATCGTGATGAGCGACGGCTACGACACCGATCCAACCGAAGCGCTGAGCGTCGAGCTCGAGCGTCTGAAGCGCCGCGCCCGCCGGCTGGTCTGGCTCAACCCGCTCCTGGGCTGGCGGGACTACGCGCCGGTGGCGCGCGCCATGGCCGCCGCGCTCGACTACATCGATTGTTTCGCGACCGCCCATTCGCTGGCGAGCCTTGCGGCTCTCGAACACGAATTTGCGCGATTGTGAAGGAGACCGCGATGACCGGCGCCGCGCAAGATCTGATTGCCGCGATGGGCTTGTGATGGCGAAGGGCGAGGTTTTCCGCGCCGTCACCGTAGTGCAAACCGAAACTTCCGCGCGCGAGGGGGGGGGGGGGGACCTTCGGAAATGATGGATGCCGATAAGTCGGGTGCGCCGCTCCGGCGCCTTCAATTGCTCGCTAGTTGAAACCGGCATAGCCATCGGCGTGGATGACGCCTGTGGGTTCTTGAGGCGAGCCCGGGGATGCTCGCCCCTGCGATCGGCCAAGTAACGGAACAGCACCGCCGGTGGCTGGCGATGCGCCTGCCAATCGGGCGGAACATGTGTGCCTGATCGGTCCTGAGATGGCTCAGGGTGTCGGTGTTTTCGATGCGCCCTACCCTGCCGGTTAGTCGCCGTCACCAGGCGACACCCGGCCCGGATATTACCGCGGATACCGGCGGCGCTGCACAAAAACCAGAGCAATGATGCTGAGCGCAGCAGTGAACATTATATAGAAGCTGGGCGAAAGGCTGTTGCCGGTCACGGCGATGAGTCCGGTCGCGACAAAGGGCGTGAACCCGCCAAAGATCGTCACGGCGATGGCGAAACTCAACGACACGCCGATCCCGCGGATGGCGGTCGGAAAGAGCTCGGCGAGCTGCGATGGCAGCACCCCGCTATAGCCGGCCTTGACGAGGCTGAGCCAGCCGGCGGCCAAGATCGCCGTCGCGAGCGAGGGATAGGCGACCATCAGATAAAAAACCGGAAACGTAGTGAGGAAAAACAGCCAAGCCGTCCCCGTCAAAATGCCATTGCGTCCAAATTTGTCGGAGAGGTGTCCGGCGAAGGGCGAGGCGACGCCGAGAATGACGGCGCCGACGAAGGTCGCGATGAAGCCGGTTACCTGCGGCAGATGCAGCTCCTTCATCGCATAGGTTGGAATGTAGAGGATGATATAGGCCGAGCTGTTCGAGATCACCGCGGCGCCAATCGCCAAGAGGACTTCGATCGGGTGCTCGCGCAGCACGTCGCGCACTGGGGTGCGGGTCGGCTCGATCTCGACATACTCCGGCGTCTCGTCGAGCCGGCGGCGAATATAAAGCCCGACTGGGCCAACCAAGATCCCGAACAGGAACGGAACGCGCCAGCCCCATTCGACGATCTGTGCCGGCGACAAGACGCTCGTCAGCACGATCCCGAAACCCGACGCCAGGACGCCGGTGATCCCGGTGCTGGCCCATTGCCAGCTCGCGACAAAGCCTTTGCGCGAGGCGGTTTGTTCGGCAAGAAAGGTGACTGCGCTGCCAAACTCGCCGCCGACCGAAAACCCCTGCACCAGGCGGGCTACAAGGATCAAGATGGGCGCCGCAACCCCGATCGTCGCATAGCCCGGCATCAACGCCGTCATCGTCGTGCCGATGACCATCAACAGGATCGAGAGAGTGAGCCCGGCCTTGCGGCCGACGCGATCGGTATAGGCGCCGATCACGATCGCGCCCACGGGGCGGACCAGAAACGAGACGCTGAAAGTTCCGAGGGTCAACAGCAACGACGCGGTCTCGTTGCCGCTCGGGAAGAACACTTTTGAGATCGTGACCGCAAAATAGCCGTAAACGAGAAAATCGAACCATTCAATCGCATTGCCGAGCGAGGCGGCGACGATGACCCGCGTCAGTGTGGGTCTGGCGCGGACGGGCGGGACAAGGGCGTCGGCGGTCATAACGGCTCCCAAAGCGCCTCAAGGGATTCTTGTATCATCCTTGTCGCGAGGACGGTCGCTTCATTTTCACGTTTTCTCCTGCGTTATGACTGACAGTTTTTTGGTCATATAGCGGGCTACCAAGTCGGTCGCACCTCAAATCCTCCGGCAGAAAGACCGCTCCACCCTAAGCGGAGCCCGTGGTGGCCGAAAGCCACGGGGGGTTCCGGGGCGGCGGCGATCGAGATCGGCAGCGCAATCGTGCGGGTCGGGGCGGGTGCCGAGCTGGGGCCCTTCTCGGCTAGGTGCTGCGCCTGTTGAAGGCGATGGCATGATCCCCGTTCTCACGGGGACGCCGCCAGACGGGGTGCGAGTGCCGATCGCGACGCCGCCGGTCGATTTTCGCCGCGTGCCGATGGGTTGGCGGCAACGGGTACAATCGGTTCTTCCGGGGGATCCATTCCGCGGGACGGTCTTTGTGTTTTGCTCGAAGCGAGCCGACCGGGTGAAGCTGGTGGTCTATGACGGGACCGGACTGGTGCTGGTCTGGAAGTGGCTGGAAGGGGCCAGATTCAAGGCCCGCCCAACGACGGCCTGTGGCAGACCATCGGCCGCACCCTCGATCGCGATCCGCCCCAGGAATGTCGAACCTTCTTTCACCAAGCCGGCTAGGCAACCTGACCGGAAACCGCTCTGGCCTCGCTGCCCTACCGCCTCAATCCAGCTTGCAATGCTCCACGATCTGTTGCGCGGTTGTCGGGATCGGCGTTGGCACCGGCGCCGTCTGGCCGGCCTTGCGGTCGAACTCGAGGCCCTTGGTTCCGGCGATGGTCAGAATGATCCCGTCCGCGACCACACTCTTGAACGACAGCTTGTCGTCAATCGAGAATGCGTAGGCGCTGGAGTCGAGGCCGCCGCCTAATACGGGGCTATACGGAGCATGAATCAAGGCGGTGAAAGGATTGAATGTGTATTCGGACTTCTTGTTTGCTGGCAACGTTATGTAATTGTATTGCAGGCGACAATAGGCGAGGGCAGCATTTTGATACGCCGTTACATTGGTCTTAAGATCAAGCCCGGTGCAGCCTCTATTAACAATCGGCACCCAGCCATACACGGCCTGCATCACTATATAGAAGGGAGGAGGCTGTGGATTTTTACAGGCCGTATTAGCGTAGTAGCTTTTGTTGACAAAAAGGTCGGCTACCGTTCTGATATTTTGGCAAGTTCCACTATTATCCATTGTGCTGGGGTAACATCTATTCCACAAGTCGACGAACGACTTGCCGGCCACTCCCAAATTGGGCGGGTTCAGAAAGGGCGGCGGGGTCGGGAGCGTGCACGCATTGGTCGTGTATTTGGCCTTGTAGTTAGCAGGATTTGAGCTCAGCACCGGGGGCACCGGCGGGTAAACGATTCCTCCCGCATCGTCCACTCGCGCTCCCAGATACGACGCGGTCAACACGTTGAAGGTGCCGGGAAGTTTCGGCAGGTTATAAACGCCGGTGCTGGGCGAGGAGAACGGTGCAAGAGAACAGGCTTTGGCGGCAGACGACGGAAAATTGGGACGAACCATATCGTCAAAATAGGCCGGCACATAGAACGGCCAATTGTTTCCGCCGCTCGAGAACTTGTCCAGGGTTTGTCTGAATTGTGCGGTCGTGAGGGCCGTGCCGACATACGGCACCGGCACCGGCGGCTTTACCCCGAGATCCACGCTGTCACCGGCCTGGGTCAGCGGCCCCATCGCCACGGGCAGGAACACCGAGTCGAGCGACGACACATTATAATTGACGTATCTGAGATCAATCTTGGTTCGGGTAGGCGCGGGTAGCGTTGTATTGAGTGGAGGGCCTTCGGCCGAAGCAAGGGTATATTCCTGGAGCTGGAAGGGAATGCCGTCAAGCGGTTGGAGCGCATTCTCGAACAGCGCCACGGTGCATTTTTTACCGTCGGAAGACGTACAAGTCGGTACCGCAGCCCCAGCGAGATACTTGACAGGACTGGGCGGGAGGCCCCCTCCAGGTACCGTAGCGTCGGGGCTGTTGGTGACGATTACCGAGTGATAGGCGGCCGGACTGTCGAAAAAGACGATGCGCCCGGAATTCCACCAATCGATATATTGATCGGGGATCTTTCCCAAATTATCTGCCGTTGTCGTCAGCAATTGGGTGTAAAATGGAACGGTAATGTCGACCGACTGCCCCGGCGCGATGCCTTGATCGTTGCCGATCTGAATGTACGCTCGGCGAAGCCTGCTCGTGACAAATCGCCGGGAGCTGACAAAGCTGCTGTTCCAGTCCGTTACTTTGAACTGAGCCTGCATCCACAAATCAGCCTTGGTCGGGAGTTGAATAAAGGACTCGAAAAATACGTAAATGTTACTGCCGGTAGCGGGGTTGTTATTGTAGATGCGAAGCGTTTTGCACGGGACAGGATCTGTATAGGCGCAGGCGACGGCGGTGCCGGCGAAGCCGAATAAAACCAGGAAAATTAAGACTAACAAGGTGGTGAGGGTTCGTTTCATCGTGCGTTCCCAAGATTCGTATAACCCAAGATAGAGACATTCTTCGTTCTTATTGGCGCCGCGTGCAAGAAGAATCCGTTTGCGCCGAAGTTGGAGGGCGACCAGCGGAGACCGGCGAGGCCGCCGCCTGGAGGCGACTCTTAGAAGCGGATGGTGGCTTTGAGCGAAACGCCCTGGTCGCGCACCCGTGCGCCGTAGTGGGCGTCATAGGCGAGCTTCAACGCCCACCGGCTGTCCGGCAAGAAAAGATCCGCACCGGCCGCGACATCGGCAGTCACCGAATCGATGCCGGTCGCGACGCTGAACGGGACGACCCCGGTGGGAGCGCCGGCGAACGACGCAGTTACGGCAAAATTGGTGTTGCTGTACGCGCTGACGCCAAGCCGCGCGAACGGCCGGACGAGAGCGCCGTTTTGCAAGCCCGTCTGGGTCCCGACCTCGACCGCGGGGGAGGCGCTGAAGACCGTCGAGCCGCTGCCGGAAACGTTGAGGTCTGCGCCGCCGGCGCCCTGTTCGCTAAACCCGTTGAGGTTGATCCGCGTGACGTTCAAGTCGACGAGCGGCTTCAAATACCACGCTCCGCGATCGATCAGATACGCGGCCCGGAGTTGCCCGCCGACGCGGCTGATGTTGCTGTCGGACGTGGGATTGGCGCTGAAGTCGGCGAAATCGATGTAACGATCGGTCGTGTACCAACCGTAGCCGCCATAGACCGCGGCCGCGAGCAAAAGCGGGCCGGGATTGTACTTGATCGCGGCACCGAAATGCGCGCGGTTCGCCTGCGATTGCGCCAGCGTATTCCCGGTGTTTATATCCCCGTGATCGTAGCCGAGGGCAAAGCTGGCAAACCAGTCCGGCCGCAGCATTACTTCGGCGCCGCCCGACATCACAAACGCGTTCTCGGCAAAGCCGAGGCTTCCCGAGGTCGCGTTGAGGTCCAGAAACTTGCCGCCGATCTGCGCCCAGACGCACTGTCCCTCCTTGATGAAGGCATAGCGCCCGTCCGGGACGTTGCAGCTCATCAGGCTGTTGGCGAAACGCAAGCCCGAATAGAAATCGGCGATCTTGTTGTCTGCATAGGTTTCGGGGGAAAGCTGGTTGTAGGCCTGTTCGAGACCCGAGAGATCCGGGATCGTGACCAGCGCCTGAGCCACCGGAAGGAAGCTCGGCGAGCTCCCTGCCTGTTGAATGGCGTTGATGTTCTGGCCGATCGAGGTCTGGTTGCCGTTGAGCCCCGGCGGTGCGAAATCCACCGCGACCAGGAGCGCCAGATCGTTCGGATCCAGGAGCTCGAGCTCGGGTGTCACGACGGCGGAGCTGAAGAGGTCGGCGCCGACGAGCGTGAGACCCTGGCTCGTCACCCCGCCATCGGCATGGAGGATGGTGAACGGCGTCGTCACTGTCGGTATCGCGGTTGCGATCGGGTTCACCACCACCTGGCCGGCGAGCTGGGCGCTGCCGCTGGCGTTGATCCGGTCGGTTTGGCCCGTCGCCGGGTTGACGTCGACGGTATATTTGCCCGCGCTGCCTTGGACCAGATTTCCGGTCAGCGCGGTCGTCTGAAAGACGCCGATGCCGCCAGGCGACAAATTACCATTGTTATTGAGCGAGTTGCCCGCGCCGAGGTTCAGGACCGCGCCGGAATTGAGCGTGCCGCCCGGCAGATTGTTGAAGGTGTTGCGACCTGGCCCGAGAGCGACATTCCCGACGACGGTTCCGGCGTTGTTGACGATGTTATTGCCGATCACCGGTGGCGAAGTTGAGGTCAAGCCTGGGCTCGGCATGCCGAGAATTGCGTTTCCTGCGAGGCCGGGCGAGGTCGTGATCGTGCCGAAGTTCGCCAGGGTATTGTTCCCGCCGCCAATCAGTTCGATGCCGGCACCGGTTCCGGAACCGCCGGTAATCGTGCCGCGGGTAATGTTGAGGTTGATGTTGCCACCGGCGGCTTGGGCGAGAATGGCGTTGGACGCGGGTCCCGCCGCGGTTACATCGCCTGATGAATTGATGTTGACGCCGCCGCCTTTATTCGTGGCGAAGGCGCCGATCCCGGAGCCAGCCTGGCCTCCAACGGAGATGTTCCCGGACGAGTTTACCACGACCTGGTTGCCGCCGGATGCGGCGATCCCGGTGCCGCCATTCGCGAGGAAAATGTTGCCCGACGAGTTGACCTGGACGACGTTTCCCTGAGCAGCGATCCCGGTACCGCTGCCGCCAATGAAGGTATTTCCCGACGATGTGATGTTGGTGGCACCCGTCGAAGAAGCTGCGATCCCGGTGCCGCTGCCGCCGATCGCGATCACGCCTAACGCGCTGACGGTGGCCCCGTTCCCGCCGGATGCGGCGATCCCGGTGCCGTCATTCGCGAGGGAGATGCTGCCCGACGAGTTGACCTGGACAAGGCTTCCCTGAGCAGCGATCCCGACGCCGCTGCCGCCAATAAAGAGATTCGCCGACGATGTGACGTTGCTGGCGCCACCCTGTGAAGACGCAGCGATCGCGGTGCCGTTGCCGCCGATCGCGATCGCGCCTGACGCGCTCACGGTGGCCGCGCTCGCGCCGGATGCGGCGATCCCGGTGCCGTTCGCCAGGGAAATGTTGCCCGACGAGTTGACCTGCGCGAGGTTGCCCTGAGCAGCGATCCCGGTGCCGGTGCCGCCGATGAATATCGTCCCCGACGAGGTGACAGTGGCGGCGCCAGCCGCTGAAGCGGCATCGATCGCATCGCCGTTGCCGCCGATCGCAATCGCGCCTGACGCGCTCACGGTGGCCCCGCTCCCGCCGGATGCGGTGATTCCGGTGCCGCCATTCGCGAGGGAAATGCCGCCCGACGAGTTGACCTGCACGAGGTTTCCCTCGGCATCGATCCCGGTGACGGTGCCATTGCCGGCGATGAATATATTCCCCGAGGAGGTGACGTCGGCGGCGCCGCCGGCCCCGCTCCCGCCGGCTGCGCTGATCCCGGTGCCGCCATTCGCCAGCGAGATGGTGCCCGACGAGTTGACCTGGGCGAGGTTGCCCTCGGCATCGATCCCGGTGCCATTGCCGCCGATGAAGATGTTCCCCGCGGATGTGACGGTAGCGGCGCCACCCGTGGAAGACGCATCGATCGCGCTGCCATTACTGCCGATCGCGATGATGCCCGACGAGTTCACGGTGGCCCCGTTCGGGCCGGATGCGCTGATCCCGGTGCCGTTCGCGACGGAAATGTTGCCCGAGGAGCTGACCTCGGCGAGGTCTCCTTGAGCACTGATCCCGGTGCCGTTGCCGCCGATGAATATGCTCCCCGTTGACGTGACGTTGGCGGTTCCGCCCGCTGAACTCGCATCGATCGCGTCGCCGCTGCCGCCGATCGCGATGCCGCCTAACGAATTCACGGTGGCCCCGTTCGCGCCGGATGCGCTGATCGCGGTGCCGCTATTGGCCAGGGAAATATTGCCCGAGGAGTTGATCCCTGCGAGGTTTCCCTCGGCATCAATCCCGGTGCTGCCGTTGCCGACGACGAACATATTCCCCGTCGAGGTAACGTTCGCGTCCCCGCCAGCGGAAAAAGCAAGAATCGCGGCGCCACTGCCTCCCAGCGAGACGCTGCCCGACGATTTGACGTTGGCGGTGCCGGTATCGGAGATGGCACTGATCGCATTACCGTCGCCGCCAATCGAGATGCCGCCCGACGAGATCACGCTTGCATCGGTCCCGCCGATCGCACTGATCCCGATGCCGCTGCCGCCCAGCAGCAGAGTCCCCGACGACGTGACATTGGCGGCCCCACCAACGGAAACCGCGATAATCGCGAGACCGTCGCCCGCGACCGATATGTTGCCTGATGATGTGACATCGACGGTCCCGGCTCCGTCCGATCCAGCGACGATCCCGGCGCCTGCGTCACCCTTGACGGAAATTGCGCCTGAGGAGTTGACGGTAATCGCGCCCGAGCCGGACGCAGAAATACCGGCGCCGCCGTTGAGAAGGGAGATGTTGCTCGACGACGTGACATTGACCGGGTCGGTGTCTTCGGAGGAGGCGTTGATCCCGATTGCGGCGTTACCCGCCAAGCTTATGGCGCCCGAGGAATTCACCGTGACGCCGCCCGCGCCGGACGGGCCGCCGATATCGGCCGCATCGATCGCGTCGCCGTCGCCGGTTATCGAGATCGGGCCTGACGAGCTTACTGTGACAAGGTTCCCGGCAGTTGCATTGATCCCGGTGCCGTCACCGGTCACCGAAATACCGCCCGAGGAAGTCAAGGCGACCGGACCATCGCTATAGGCGAGGAGGCCGTTTCCGCCCTGTGCGAGGGAAATGTCGCTCGACGATGTGAGGTTTATTGCCCCGCCCGAAAAGGAGAGCAAATTGATCCCATTGGCAAAGAGGCCTTTGACGGCGATATTGCCCGAGCTGGTTACTTTGACCCCGCCGTCGCTTTGCGCAATGATGCCATCGACAAAATCGTCGGACGTAATTATCCCGAACCGGCCTGTCGCGCTATTGAGCGTTATATTGCCGGAGCCGAAGAACAAGATTCCCGGCTGCCCGCTTCCGATCGCCGGAGCGATAGTGCTGGTCAGTGAATTGACGTTGAGGACGGTCGTTCCCGGCGGCGGATTGTCGACACCCTCGGACTGGTTGCCCGAACAGGTGACAACCCCGACACCCGTGCACGGATCAGGGGCAGCTTGAACGGCAGCGGGAGAGGCCGCGCACAACGCCCCGGCCGCCACGATGATCCGCCATATCGGAGCATCGCAGGGTCGTCCGCGTATGGTGGGTGGCGCCGGCGGGCCGGCCCGCCTGTTTGATCGACTGAAGCTGCTCATATCTTGGTCCCCTGACCGGCCTACCTTGCCGCTCGCAGTATCTTCGGATGCTGGCGTCAATCAGGCGTCTCGTTTTCGTCCTAGAGTAGAACCATAAATCGCCTATTTGGTTCGGTCAATCTGCTGCGAACCGCAGCCGGAACCCCGACAGCGAAGCTCAGGGGCCGCGAGCTTGGTCGATCGATCTCGACGGTTGTCGTGCTTTGCGCCGGAACCACCGTGGGATTAAGCTGCCGGAAGGCCCTTGGAGGAGACAGCCATGATGATCGACATGCACACCCATTGGCGGCCCGCGGAAGTTGCCGACGCCCTGCGCGCGCGGACCAGGGAACCGCGCATCCTGCGCAACCAGGACGGCGTCGAGGTGCTGAAGGCCCCGCGCATGGGCGAAGCGCCGCTCGCCGAGGCCTTCGATGACGTCGATTTCCATCTCGCTCGCATGGACCGCCAGGGGGTCGAGACGAGCGTGCTGTCGCTCCTCGGCTCGTTCTGCTGGATCGAGTCCCAGCCGTTGGAAGTGGCCGGCCCGCTGTGCCGAAGCGTCAATGACGGGCTCTCCGCGATTTGTGAGGAGCATCCCGGCCGCTTCGCCGCCTATGCGGCACTGCCCTTGATGGACATTTCCGCCGCGGCCGCCGAGCTCGAGCGGGCTCTCGGCCTGCCGGGCATGATCGGCGCGCAAATACCGGGCAACGGCTTCCTCACGCGCAGCGACGCCGAAGCGATGCGTCCGCTCCTGGACGTGGCGAACCGCCACCGCGCGGTGCTGTTCATCCACCACGGACCGCGGCCGGGCGACGCTTTCCCCAAGGTCGCGGGCGACACCGACAATGCGCGCCGCCGAAACGGCACGCTCGATATGCAGGCGAGCCTGTCCTCGGTGATGGTGACGCTGTCGCTGACCGACTATCTCGCGGACTACCCCGACGCGATGGTCCACGTTCACAATCTGGGCGGCAACATTCCCTACGAGGTCGAGCGGATGGACCACCGCTCTTTGCTCGACACGCCGAGCGAGGAGCTGCCGTCGTCGCGCTTCCGCAAGGCGGGGGTGTACGTCGACTGCAACTCGTTCGGCCCGCGCGCGATCGAGGCGGCGGTGAGCCTCTACGGCGCCGAGCGCATCGTATGCGGCACCGACGGCACCGAGTTCGGCTGCGACTGGACCAGGAAGGCGCTGGCGCAAGCGCAGATCGGCGAGGACGCGCGCGAGCAGATCCTGCACCGCAACGCCGCTGCGATGCTGGCCCGCGTAACGAGCAGCCAGCGCGAAAGAGCCGCCGCCTGATCCTGCCGCGCTCGGCCGTGGCCCTGGTGCGCTGCGGCCGCGGCGCTCGGGCCGGGCTGGCGCTCGCTTCGCGGTGTCGTGCTCGGGCTACTATTCCGTCTTCCCAGATATTTCGGTGTTGGCCATCGGCACGGCGGGATAGGTGGCGGCCGGCCGGCATTCGAAACCCTTGGCCGACCCGGATGAGGTCGCTCCGAGGCCGAGCCGCCGCGTCACCATCCCCGTCGTCATGATGGTCGTCCGCACCGGCGCGGCGGCAATGTCACGGGCTTGACAGCGCTTTCCGCCCACATTTACCACGGCGCCTGCGGGAATGCCGTCCCGCTCTCAGGTGAGGAAGGCTGCGATGCCCGAACTCGAACGCATCGATCGGCGCCGGACGGCGCTGATCGCGTACGACGTTTGCCGCCGCGCGCTGACGCCGTCGGATCCCGCACGCCGGGCCGCGATGCGCCCCGTGCTCGAGGCCTGGGTGCAGATGATCGCCGCCGCGCGGGCGGCGGGCGTGCCGGTGATCTATACGACGCCGGTCAGCCGCGCCGATGGCGCCGATGTCGTCATATTGCCGACCGATCTCTCGGCGCAGACCGGCGTGCCGTCGCTCACCAATGGTATCGAGGGCACGCCGGAGGCCGGCTTCCCCGACGAGATCGCGCCGCGCCCCGAGGATTACGTCTTCCTCAAACGCAGGCCGAGCGCGTTCTACGGAACCGGCGTCGCCGAACTGCTGCACATGCTGCGGCGCGACACGATCATCATCGGCGGCGGCGCCACCAATCGCGGCGTCGAGACGAGTGTGCGCGAGGCCTTCAACTTCGACCTCAAGGCTGTTGTGGTGCGCGAATGCTGCTGGAGCGGCGACCCGGCCGCCCACGCCTACAGCCTCGACAAGGCAATGAAAATGTACGCGCGCATCCGCAGCCTCGACCAGGTCGCGGCGATGCTGCGGGAATGAGGCGCGCCACCCGCCGTCTGCGCAACCAGTAGGCGCCTAAGCCAGCGACAGCTTGCGATATCCGTCGGCCGCAACCGCGTCGCAATGCTCGCGAAAGGCGGGGTGGCCGCCGCTGTAGCGCATGATCTTGCGGGTCTCTTTGCCCTCGACGTTGCGGTTGACGCCGGTCATCCACGAATCGATCTCGTTCATCAGCAGCCCCTCGCCCATCGCCATGACGTGGCTGGTCCACTCGGCGACGCCGGCGGAGGTCGGCTCGATGCGCGTGAGGCCGCGGTCGTGCGCATGGCGGACGAGGCCGGTCACCCAATCGACGCTGTATTCGGCGGCGCGCGGGAAGTTGCCGAGCCCGGCATGCGGGCCCATCACCATCAGCATGTTGGGGAAGCCCTCGACCAGGATGCCGAGAAAGGTCTGCGGCCCTGATTTCCACTTGTCTTTGAGTCGGCAGCCGTCGACTCCGCGGATGTCGATCCGGTCGAAGCTGCCGGTGATCGCGTCGAAGCCGGTCGCATAGATGATCAGGTCAAACTCGTACTCGGCATCGCTGGTCTTGACGCCGCTCGGCGTGATGCGCTCGATCGGCGTCTCGTTGATGTCGACGAGCGTGACGTTGGGCTGGTTGTAGACCTCGTAGTAGCGGGTTTCGAGCGGCACTCGCCTGGTGCCAAAGCCGTGATTCTTCGGGATCAGCTTATCGGCCACCGCCGGGTCCTTGACGCGCTGGCGGATCTTGCGTGCGATGAAATCCGAGACCAGCGCATTGGCCTCGCGGTCCACCAGGATGTCGCGGAAATTGCCCTGCCAGATGCCGAAGCCGGGCTCGGCGTAGAGCTTTTCCCAGAACGCCTCGCGTTCCTGTTGCGTTACCTCGTGGGTGGCGCGCGGGTCGGGGGCGTGGATAAAGCAGCCCGGGGTGTCGCCGCAGCGCGCGAAGATCTCGGGATAGCCGGCCCGGATGCGGCGCATCTCGTCCGCGCCGATCCGGTCGTTGTGCAATGGCGCGCACCATTGTGGGGTGCGCTGGAACACGGTCAGCTGGCCGGCGGTCTTGGCCACTTCCTGGATCGTCTGCACCGCGGTGGCGCCGGTGCCGATCACCGCGACGCGCTTGCCGTCGAAGCTCACCCCCTCCTTGGGCCAGTAGTGAGTGTGGCAGGACTGGCCCTCGAAAGTGTCGACGCCGGCGATGCGCGGCATGGTCGGCGCCGAGAGCACGCCAATGGCGGTAATCAAGAGGCGCGTGCAGTAGCGCCGGCCATCCTCCAGCATGACGTCCCAGCTGCGCGTTTCTTCCTGGTAGTGCGCGGCGGCCACACGGCTCCGGAACTGGATGTCGCGACGCAAGTCGAACCTGTCGGCGACATGGTTCAGATAGCGCTCCGTCTCCGGCTGCGGGGCGAAGCGCTCGGCCCAATCCCATTCCTCCAGCAGCTCCGGCGAAAAGGAGTAGCCGTAGGTATAGCTCTCCGAATCGAAGCGGGCGCCGGGATAGCGGTTCCAGTACCAGGTGCCGCCGACGCCGGTGCCGGTCTCGAATACCAGCACCTTGAGGCCGAGCTCGCGCAGCTTGTAGAGCTGGTAGAGGCCGGAAACGCCGGCGCCGATGATGATCGCGTCAAAATGCGTGCTCGGGTCGGTCGAAGCCTTTTGCGCCGCCGCCTGCCAAGAAGCCATGCTGTTATTCCTTGCGCTGATGCTTTAGGGAAACCCCGACGCGGCCACACGGTCAACCAAGACGCAGCAGTCGCGCGCTCTCGGACAGCCTCGCCGCCGCCGAGCGCATCGCGCGGCTGAGCGATGCCATAACATCGCCGTCGAGGTCGTGTGCGTGCCCGGCCGCCGTCAGGATCAGCAGCAGCTCCCAAGACGGCGACAGCACCGGGACGGACACCTGCGTGACGCCTTGAAACATGGCGCCGCGATCCACCGCGACGCCGGCTTGCCTCGCCTCCTTGCCCCGCGCCAGGAAATCGGGAAAGGACGGCTTTTGGTACCAGGTCACCTGCGCGAACAGCGCTTCGAGCTCCGCCTCGCTGCTGTTTCCGAACGCCGCCATGATCACGCCCGAAGCGCCCGCAGGGCCGGGAAACTCGCGCCCTACCGCGACGTAAAGGTCGGTCCTGACCGCCGCGCCGACCCAGTCGAGCAGCAGCAGAGAAGACGGGCCCAGGACCTTGGACAGATAAACCGATACGCCGTGCGCGTCGGAAACCGCGTGCATCAGCGGGCGCGCCAGGTCCATCAGCCCGCTGCGCCGCAGAACGCCGTGCGCGAGCTCGAGAATGAGCAGGCTCACCGAATAGCTGCGCGTCGCCTCGTCGTAGCCGACCAGGCCCTCGGCTCGCAGGGTTCGCAGGATGTTGTACGCGGTCCCGCGGTGCAGCCCCGCGGCGCGGGCGACCTCGCTCGCATTCAACGACCGCTCCGAGGTGTGCAGCGCCCGCAGCACCTTGGCCGCCGCCACCACCGCGCCCACCGGTTTGCCCGGTCTGCTTGCGCCGAGATCAGCAGCCCCGACGCTCTCTCCAGTGACATCGCTCCCACCGGTGACGGCGCTCGGCGCGCGTTCGAGCGCCTTTACCGAGACGGTCCCGGTCGTGGAATCCGCTGGCTGCGGCCTGTCCATCTGGTACCCTGATCACGCGCATTGACCCATGCGCGACAGCATGATACGCATCCAACCAGTAATCGCAATACAAATCATTTGTCTTCTATAGACGACGAATGGACGCCTGGGGTATCGGGCATTTTCGAGCCAGCAGAGGAGACGGCGATGCATGACCTCGTGATCCGCGGCGCCATTGTGGTCGATGGGCTCGGGCGCGACCCGATCCGCGCCGACATAGCCGTCAAGGACGGACGGATCGCCGCGCTTGGCGAGGTCGGCAAGGACGCCGCCGAGATCGTCGATGCCGGCGGGCTCGCGCTGATGCCGGGCATCATCGATCTGCACACGCATTACGACGCGCAGGTCACCTGGGACCCGACCTTGTCGCCGTCGCCCTCGCTCGGCGTCACCACGGCGGTAATGGGCAATTGCGGCTTCGGGATCGTGCCGAGCCCGCCGCCGCTGCGCGACATGATCATGCGCAACCTCGCCGTCGTCGAGGGCATGGACCTCGACGCGCTGCGCGCCGGCATCGACTGGCGCTTCCAGTCCTTCGCCGAATACATGGGCATGCTGCGCAGCCGCGGCCCCTACATGAACCTCGGGGTGCTGGTCGGGCATTCGGCGGTGCGCACCGCCGTTATGGGCGAGGAGGCCTCGGTCCGCAAAGAGCCGACCGCCGCGGAATTGGCCGAGATGACGCGCCTCGTCGCCGAGGCGATGGACCAGGGCGCCATCGGGCTCGGCGCCTCCTATTCGCTGAACCATTCGGGCTGGGGCGGCGTCCCGATGCCGTCGACGATCAGCGATCTGTCGGAATTCGACGCGCTGGTCGGGGCGATGGGCGGGCCGGGCCGCGGCGTCGTCGAGATCTCGTCCGGACCGATCACGCCCAAGACGATGGAGGAGATCGCCGCGCGGCACGGCCGCCGCATCTTCATGAGCACCGCCATAGCGCTCTACAACGAGCAGCACCCCGACCGGGCGCTGGGCGTATTCGATGCTTGCGCCGCGGCCCAGTCGCGCGGCAACGAGCTCTTCATCCAGATTACCTGTCAGCCGCTGTCGTTCGATTTCACCTTGGCGAGCGCCTATCCGTTCTACAGCCACCCGGCGTTCGACCCGATCAAGGCCTTTGACCGCGACGAGCTCAAAGCGGTGTTCCGCGACCCGAGCTTTCGCGAGGCCTTCCGCGCCGATCTTCGCAATCCGAAGCCCGGGACCGTATTCCAGGGCAACTGGCAGCGGGTCATCGTCGCCGCACCGGTAAAGCCGGAGAATGCCGGCCTGGCCAACCGCACGATCGCCGACATCGCGCACGCCATCGGGCGCGACCCGCTCGACGTGCTGCTCGATCTCGGCCTCGAGGAGGACCTCGACACCGGGCTGATCGGCCGCTTCTTCAACGCGGTCGACGACGGCGTCGAGCCGCTGGTCAAGCACCAGGCCGGGGTCATCGCGCTGTCCGACGCCGGCGCGCATCTGGTTTATCTGTGCGATGCCGGGTTCGGGCTCTATTTCCTCGGCCATTGGGTGCGCGAGCGCGGCGCCTTCGACCTTCCGGAGGGGGTGCGGCGACTGACGAGCCATCAGGCCGGGCTTTATGGCATCCCCGACCGCGGCCATATCGCGGTTGGCGCCCATGCCGACCTCTTGCTGTTCGACCCCGCAACGGTCGGCATCTCGGCGTCGCGCCGGATCAGCGATCTGCCTGCCGGTGGTACGCGCACGCTGCGCGATCCGATCGGCGTGCACGGCGTCTTCGTCAACGGCGTCCGCGTGTTCGACGGCAAGGACTACGCGCGGCTGGTCAAGGGCCCGGGGCAGGTGCTCGACCGGTTTTCGCTGGCCCGCGCGGCGCCGATGGCCAACGCAGCGCAGTAATTTTCGGCCGCTCGCTGAAGACGCTATGCCGGTCGATCCGCAGATCCAGGCACTGCTCGACAAGGGCGCTGGCGTACCGGCGACGCATACCCTGCCGATCGCGGTGGCGCGCGCGCAGTACGAGGCGCGCATCGGTCTGATGGCGCGCCCGGCCGACATCGCCGGCGTCCGCGAAGAGACCATTGCGGGGCCGGGCGTGCCGCTGCGCCTGCGCATCTACACGCCGCACGGCGCCGGTCCGTTCCCGCTGCTCGTGTTCTATCACGGCAGCGGGTTCGTGCTGTGCAGTCTCGACACGCATGACGGCATGTGTCGCAATCTGTGCGCCGGCGCTGCTTGCGTTGTGGCGTCCGTCGACTATCGGCTGGCCCCCGAGCACAAGTTTCCAGCCGGGATCGACGATTGTCTCCATGCGACGCGCTGGGCCGCGGCGCACGCCGCCGACCTCGGCGCCGATGCGAGCCGCATCGTGGTGGGAGGCGACAGCGCCGGCGGCAACATGGCGGCAGTCACCGCGCTGCGGCTGCGCGATGAAGGCGGTGCGGCCTTATGCGGTCAGCTGCTGCTCTATCCGGTGACCGACTACCACACGCCCGGCACTCCTTCCTACGACGAGAACTCCGAGGGATACGGGCTCACCCGCGATACGATGAAGTGGTTCTGGGCGCATTATCTGAAGGACGCGGCAGAGGCCGCGCATCCGCACGCCTGCCCGCTGCGCGCGCCGGATCTGTCCGGACTACCGCCGGCGCTCGTGATCACCGCCCAATACGACCCGCTGCGCGACGAGGGCGAGCTTTATGCGGAGAAGCTCGGCGCAGCCGGGGTGCCGACCGCCCTGACGCGTTACGACGGCGTCAACCACGGCTTCATGTTTTGGGTCGGCGTCGTCGACCAGGCCGGGGCCGCGATGAACAAAGCCTGCGCATGGCTGCGCGGCATCTTCTCCAGTCCACGCTAAGGTTCCACCCCAGACCGATTTTCGACCCGGAGCTTCGATCCCTGAGGACGACACGCACCCGATGACCGCACCACCCGCTGACGCCCATAGCTTCGACGCGCTGATCGTCGGCGCCGGCTTTTCCGGCCTCTACCAGCTGCACTGCCTGCGCGACCGGCTCGGCCTCAGGGTGCAATTGCTCGAGGCCGGCGATGGGGTGGGCGGCACCTGGTACTGGAACCGCTATCCGGGCGCTCGGTGTGATTCCGAAAGCCATTCCTATGCCTACTACTTCTCCGATGAGCTGCTCCAGGAATGGACCTGGTCGGAACGCTACCCGGAGCAGCTGGAGATCCTGCGCTACCTCAATCATGTGACCGACCGCTTCGACTTGCGCCGCGACATCCGCTTCGGCGCGCGGGTGACCGCCGCCGATTACGACGCGGCGGCGAACCGCTGGCAGGTGCGTACCGCGGCCGGTGAGCGCTATGACGCCAAGTTCCTGATTACCGCCGTCGGCTGCCTGTCCGCGGCCAATATCCCGGATATACCGGGGCTCGATCAGTTCGCCGGCGCCTGGCACCACACCGGGCGATGGCCGCATCAGGGCGTCGACTTCACCGGCAAGCGGGTCGGCATGATCGGCACCGGATCGACCGGCATCCAGGCCGCTCCGGTGATCGCACAGACCGCGGCGCACCTTACGGTCTTCCAACGCACCGCGAATTACAGCATCCCGGCGCGCAACGCGCCGTTGACCGAGGAATTCAAGCGTTGGGCGAAGGAGAACGCCGCCGAGCTGCGGCAGGTGATGCACGCCACTCCAAACGGGCACCCGTTCGCGATCTGCGACCGTTCAGCGCACGACGTCACGCCCGAGGAGCGGCAGGCAATCTATCAGGCGGGCTGGGACAAGGGCGGGCTGCAATTTCGTGCCGCATTCCGCGACCTGCTGATCGACAAGGCAGCCAACGACACCGCGGCCGACTTCATCCGCCAGAAGATCCGGGACGTGGTGAAGGATCCGGCGACGGCCGCCAAGCTCGCGGATATCGATCATCCGTTCGCCACCAAGCGGCCGCCGATCGACACCGGGTATTTCGAGACATTCAACCGCGAAAACGTCACCCTGGTGGATGTCCGCGCGGCGCCGATCGAATGCATCACCCGCGACGGCATCGAGACGCGCGACGGCATCGAGCACAGGCTCGACATCATCGTGTTCGCCACCGGGTTCGACGCGATGACCGGCCCGCTGCTGCGGATGAACATCCGCGGTCGCGACGGGCTCGCGTTGCGCGAGGCGTGGCAGGCCGGCCCGCGCACCTATTTGGGGCTGCAGGCGGCCGGCTTCCCGAATTTGTTCACGATCACCGGTCCGGGCAGCCCGTCCGTGCTCTGCAACATGCCGGTGGCGATCGAGCAGCATGTCGAGTGGATCACCGCCTGCATCGCCGATATGCGCAGCCACGGCTTCGAGCGCATCGAGCCGACGCCCGAGGCGGTGGACCGTTGGGTGGCTCACGTCAACGAAGCGGCAAACGCGACGCTGCTGCCGCAAGCGAAGCATTCGTGGTATCTCGGGGCCAACATACCCGGAAAGCCGCGGGTCTTTATGCCCTATCCCGGCGGCATGGCGCGCTACCGCGAGACCTGCGCCGCGGTCGCCGTCAACGGGTACGCGGGTTTCGTCCTGAGCGTTTGAGTGTGCTCGTACCCGCCGCGACGAGATTGGGTAAAGAGATCTTTCCACTATCCAGATAGGCTCCTAGCGGCGATATTCGTCGCCGCAATCGCCGATCACGGTCATCAAATCGCGCGATCGGGCGAGCACCGTCTCGATCAGCGCGAGATCGCCGTCGTCGAGCGACCAACCGAAGACCCGCGCATTCGCGGCGCGGTGCTGGGCCAGGCCGAGCCTGGCGCCGACGATGACCCCGGCCACCGCCGGACGGTCTAACACATAGCGCATCCCGACATTGGCGATGCCGACCCGGTGCTTGTCAGCGATGTTCTTCAGCACCGCGAGCAATTCCTGGAACAGCGGCCAGCCGCTCCAGGCGTCGATCATGTTCTTGTATTTCTGCAGCGAGGCGGTGCCGAACTCGGCCCGGTGCGGCTCCGGCCGGCCGAGCCATTGCTCCGACAGCAAGCCGCCGAGCACGGCGCCGTAGGCCAAGAGCGTGATCCGATGGTCGCGGCAGAACGGCGCCATGCGGATTTCGGGCCGGCGGTCGATCAGCGAATATTGCACCTGGTTCGAGACGATGGCGACGCCGCGCCCGGCGATCAGGCCCAGCCGCTCGGTGTCGAAATTGGTCAGCCCCAGATGGCGGATCTTGCCTTCCTCGCGCAAATCGGCGAGATGCTCGAGCGCGTTGAGGTAGCCCGCATCGGCGTAGTCCCACCAATGAAATTGCAAGAGATCGAGCCGGTCGACGCCCATCCGTCGCCGCGAGGTGTCGACCGCGTCCTCGACGGCGCGCCTGGTCATCGGCCCCGGATAGGGCACCCATTTGGTGAATGCCTGGATCTCTGACAGGCTGTCGGCGCCGCGGGCGGCAGCAAGCCGGCGGCGGAACGCGCCGACCAGATCCTCGGCCGGGCCATAATGGTCGGCAAGGTCCCAGGTGGTAAAGCCGGCACCGTGATAGGCGAGCATGTCCTCGACCGCCCGCCCCGGCTCGATCGCCCCGTGGGCGCCCGAAACCTGCCACATCCCATTGAGCAGCCGGCATATCTCGAGATCGGCGGTGAGCGGGAAGCGGCTCGATGCGGATAATGCCATCTCTCTTCTCCAGCAGACCCGGCGCTTTCACCGCTACTCGAACAACCCAACCCCGCGCCGGGCGGAATTGGCGGATGGGGTGTCCGTTTTATCCGCCTTCGTATTTGTTCGCCACCGTTCATAAATCCATAAATTTCCGTATCTTGACTCTTGCTACATTCGCCACCATTCGCTATCTATCGCCTTGTGCGTATGGGTACGGGTGCGGGAGGCGGCGGATGGGTATGCGGACAGGCAAGCTCACGGCGGTCACGGTCGGAGCGCTGGCGAGAAGCACCGGCGCGCGATCCTACCACGGCGACGGCGGAGGCCTATGGTTGCAGGTGACGCCGGGCGGGGCGAGTTGGGTGTTCCGCTATCGCGTCAACGGCCGGCTGCGGGAAATGGGGCTCGGGTCGCTCGCGACAATCGGGCTGGCGGACGCGCGCGACAAGGCGCGCAAGGCGCGCCAGCAGCGTCTTGACGGGCTCGACCCGATCGAGGAACGGAAGGCGAGCAGGCTCGCGGCCAGGCTCGCCGATGCGAAGGCGATGACGTTCCGCCAATGCGCCGAAGCCTACATCGCCGCCAATCGCGCCGGCTGGCGCAACCCCAAGCATGCGGCGCAGTGGCCGGCGACGCTCGGCAGCTATGTCTATCCGATCATGGGCGAGATGCCGGTGCAGGCGGTCGACACCGGGCTCGTCATGAAGGCGATCGAGCCGATTTGGAACGTGAAACCGGAAACCGCGAGCCGGGTGCGCGGTCGGATCGAGACTGTTCTCGATTGGGCGAAGGCGCGGGGCTACCGAGACGGCGAAAACCCGGCCCGATGGAAAGGACCTATCGAAAACCTGCTGCCGGCGCGGTCGAAGGTGCGGCGGGTCGAACATCATCCGGCGCTACCCTATGGCGAACTGCCTGCCTTTATGGCGGAGCTGCGGGAGCAAGAGGGCGTCGGCGCCAGCGCGCTCGAATTCGCGATCTTGACCGCAGCGCGCACCGGCGAGGCGATCGGCGCGACGTGGGCTGAAATCGATTTGGAAGGCCGGCTATGGATTGTTCCGGCCGAGCGCATGAAGAAAGCCGGGAAAGAGCACCATGTGCCGCTGAGCGAGGCAGCACTGGCGGTCCTGCGGGGCATGGCCGCGATCCGGGAGGGCGAGCATGTGTTCCCCGGCGGCCGAGCCGGGCGGCCGATCAGCAACATGGCGATGCTGATGTTGCTGAGGCGGATGGGCCGCTCCGATTTGACCGCCCACGGCTTTCGCAGCTCTTTCAGCGATTGGTCGGCCGAGTGTACGAACTTCCCCGCCGAAGTCCGGGAAATGGCGCTGGCCCATGCGGTCGGCGACCGGGTCGAAGCGGCATACAGGCGCGGCGATCTGTTCGACAAACGGCGCCAGCTCGCCGAGGCTTGGGCGAGGTTCTGCGATGGGGCGGACGGCGAGAACATTGTGCCGATGAGGGCCAGCCGATGAGTGGCAACCGCAAGCTCCCCGACGGCGCGCGTAGAAACGTCGCTGGGATTCGGGACATCCCAGACCTTTCGGAGGATCTTGCTGAATTCTACCGTTCGGCTCTTACGGAGACTGAACTCGTCAGCTGCGAACGGGCGATCGGCCTGGACCAGCTAAACCCCGCTTTTCGCGAGGCTATTATCGATGCTCTGTTGATGCTGCTCACCACCAACCACAAACCGCCGACGCGGGCAGCAGCTTAACGGCAGCGGTGGAAGCATTGGAACGGCTGTCGGCCGCACTCGACGCGTCATGTCTTTGGGAGGGTCGCCATAAGCCCAAATCAATCTCAGGACTCAAAGAGCTTAGCGACTATGCAAGTCTCACTCGTGAGCTAAAACAATCGCGCGGCAAGGACACTGGCGGGCGGCGTAAAATGCACGCATTCGATATATTTGTCCAGTTCCTCGTCGATGCCTATTGTGGTGCCACCGGGAAGGCGGTTACTTTAAGGACACTCTGCAAAAGCCATCGGCCGGCGGCGATGGTATAGTGTGTATTGGGGGGACGGCACGCAAGGGTTGGGGGATGAAGCGGCTGAGCTTGGCGACGGTGGGGTTTGAACGCTAGGCGCGGACGCCGCGGCGGGCGGTGTTTCTGTGCGCGATGGAGCGGGTGGTGCCCTGGTCGGCGCTCGCCACCGGCACGATTGTCGATGCGGTCCTCGCGAAAGCGGGGATCATCGCGGCGCCGTCCTCGACCAAGAACGCCCAGAAGGCGCGCGATCCCGAGATGCATCAAACCAAGAAGGGCAACCAGTGGTATTTCGGCATCAAGGCGCATTTGGGCGTCGACAGCCGCACCAAGCTGATCCACGCGGCGGTGGTGACGCCGGCCAATGTCGCCCGACAGCACCGTCTTGCCCGATCTGTTGCATGGCAACGAAACCCGGGTGTGGGGCGATCAGGCCGATCGCGGCCAGCGGGCGGTGATCCGCCGGCGCGCCCCAAAGGCGAGAGACTTCATCAATCGCCGCTCCCGTTTCCGCGGCGTGGTGGACGAGGCCGAGCGGGCGAAAAACCGCACCAAGTCGAAGGTGCGGGCCAAGAGCCTGCCCTC
>DASYNW010000141.1:0-8255 GCA_036008325.1 Allostellaceae bacterium | reverse complement strand
CTATTCGACGACGATGCGCGGCGGGGCGCGGCCGACGGCGTCGGCGCCGGAGACTTTTTCCCAGATGCGCCGGGCGATCGCGCGGAACACCCGGGAGTGCGGGTTGTCGGGGTCGGAGACGGTGATCGGGCGGCCCGCATCCGAGGTCTCGCGGATCTGGAGGTCGAGCGGCACCTCGCCCAGAAACTCGGTGTTGAGCTTTTCGGCCTCCCGACGGGCGCCGCCATGCGAAAAGATCTCGCTGCGGCCGCCGCAATGCGGGCACAGGAAATAGCTCATGTTCTCGACGATGCCGAGCACCGGCACCTCGACCTGGCGGAACATGTTGAGCCCCTTGCGCGCGTCGAGCAGCGCGATGTCCTGCGGGGTCGAGACGATGACGGCGCCGGCCAGCGGCACCTGCTGGGCCATCGTCAGCTGCGCGTCGCCGGTGCCGGGCGGCATGTCCACGACCATGATGTCGAGTGGGCCCCAGTCGACCTCGCGCAGCATCTGCTGCAAGGCGCTCATCACCATCGGGCCGCGCCAGATCATCGGCTTATCTTCCGGCACCAGAAACCCCATCGACATGCAGCGCACCCCGTAATTCTCGAGCGGGATCAGGCGCTTGCCGTCGGGTGAGGAGGGCCGGCCGGAAATCCCCAGCATGCGCGGCATCGAGGGGCCGTAGATGTCGGCGTCGAGCACGCCGACGCGCAACCCGTTCGCCTTCAGCGCCAGGGCCAGGTTGGCGGCGACCGTCGACTTGCCGACCCCGCCCTTGCCCGAGGCGACCGCAACGATCGCGCCGACCCCGGGCACCGCCCCGCGCTGCGGCCGGCCGGCCGGTTGCGGGGCGGCGCGGCCATGCGCGTGGGCCGCCGCCGGTTGCGCCGCGGCGCGGCCACGCGGGGCGCTCTGGGCGGTCAAGACCGCGGTCACCGACAGCACATCGGGCAGCGCCGCGACCGCCTTTTCGGCGGCTTTGCGCAACGGTTCCAGAAGCGGGCCGCGCTCGGGCTCGACCTCGATCGCGAAGGCGACATTGCCGTCGCGGATCCCGATCCCCGAGACCATGCCGAGCGCGACGATGTCGGCGCCACGGTCCGGATCGCCGACCCGCGACAAGGCGTCGAGGATCTGTTGTTCGGTGATTGCGGCCATGTCACTCCTCAGCCCGCCGGGACGGGCGAAACGCGAATCATGCGATCGTCGACTGCGAGCCGGCGGGCTCGCCGACCTGTTAGTCTGCGCGCCCACTCCAAGCGATCGAGCGGAAGGCCCGGCCAACCGATGCCACCGATTGGTGAGCCTCGCCCGATAGAGCGGATTTGGGATCGCCGGCCGTGCTTGACAACACCCGCACCCGGCCTCTATCGGGACGGGCGTCTGGTGCGCCGCGCTGGCGCAGCCCGCAGCCGAGCCGGGCTCGGGCCCGATCCCAACGGTGCGGCCGACGGCGCGGAAAGGTTCACGGCCGATGTTCTGGCTAAGTCAGGGTGGCGGGCCGTGGGGCGGCGGTCCTCGCGGGGGCGGCCCCTGGGGTGGCGGTCCGCGCAACAATGGCGGCGGCCAGGGTCCGCGCGGCCGAGGGCCGTATTCGCCGGACTTTGAGGAATTGCTGCGGCGCGGCCAGGACCGGATTCGGCGGGTTCTGCCGGGCGGGTTCGGCACCGGCGGCGGCATCGCCATCGTCGTCCTCGCGATCATCGTCATCTGGCTGGCCAGCGGCTTCTACCGGGTGCTGCCCGACGAGGTCGGGATCGTGCTGCGCTTTGGCGCCTACAACCGGACCACCCAGCCGGGCCTCAACTATCATCTGCCGGACCCGATCGAGTGGGTGCTGACGCCGAGCGTCACCCGGGTCAACCGCACCGAGATCGGCTACCGCTCGGCCGAGACCGAGGCCGGCCGCGAGGCGCCGGCGCGCCAGGTGCCCGAGGAAGCGCTGATGCTGACCGGCGACGAGAACATCGTCGACATCAATTTCACCGTGTTCTGGGTGATCAAGGACGCCAAAGCTTATCTGTTCAACATCCGCGACCCCGAGCTGACGGTCAAATCGGCGGCCGAGAGCGCGATGCGCGAGGTCATTGGCGAAACCCCGATCGCCCAGGCGCTGGCCGAAGGGCGAGCCAAGATCGAGGCCGACACGCAAAAGCTGTTGCAGTCGATCCTCGACAGCTACGGCGCCGGCATCGAGATCACCCAATTGCAGCTGCAGCGGGTCGATCCGCCGGCCGAAGTCATCGACTCGTTTCGCGATGTGCAGGCGGCGCTGGCCGACCGCGCCCGGCTGCGCAACGAGGCCGAGACCTACCGCAACGGCATCATCCCCGGGGCCCGCGGCGATGCGGTGCAGATCGAGCAGCAGGCCGAAGCCTATCGGCTGGCGACCGTGGCCCGCGCGCAGGGCGACGCCGCTCGTTTTCTTTCGGTCTATCACGCCTTCAAGGCGGCGCAGGACGTGACCGAGGAGCGGCTCTACCTCGAGACCATGGAGCAGGTGCTGAAGAACAGCAACAAGGTGATCATCGACAAATCGGCGCAAGGGGGAAACGGGGTATTACCGTATTTGCCGTTGCCCGCGCTCGGCGGCGGCATCAAACCCGGCATGCCGCGGCCGGAAGCCGTCCCCGGAGCCTCGACCTCGGGAGGCGGCGGGACCCAGCCCCTATCATCGGCGCAACCTTCGGACATGCAAACCTCGACCCCGGCGCCGGGCGGCGGACAGCCGGGCGGCGGACAACAATGAGAAGGCGCCGGCAATGAGGATGAGACGATGAACCGGCGTGCGCTGTTCGCCGTCGCGGTGGCGCTCGTTGTCGCCGGCATCCTGGCGATGAGCTCGCTGTTCATCGTCGACCAGACCGAGCAGGCGCTGGTGCTCCAGTTCGGCCAGCCGCTTCGGCTGATTCGCACGCCCGGCTTATGGGTCAAAAAGCCGTTTATTCAGAACGTTATCATCTATGACAAACGCCTGCTCGATTTCGAGCCGCCGCCCGAGGAGGTCATCGCCTCCGATCAGAAGCGGCTGATCGTCGACACCTACGCGCGCTACCGCATCACCAACCCGCTGCTGTTCTATCAGACCGTCGCCTCCGAGCTGACCGTGCGGGCCCGGCTCGGCGCGCTGGTCAGCGGCAGCCTGCGGCAGGTGATCGGCAACGTCACCTTGTCGGCGCTGCTGTCGCCGCAGCGGGCGACAATCATGCGCCAGATCCGCGACGAGGTCGCCGGCCAAGCCAAATCCTTCGGCATCGATGTCGCCGATGTCCGCATCCGCCGCGCCGATTTGCCGCCGCAGAACAGCGAGGCGATCTTTGCCCGGATGCGCTCCGAGCGCCAGCAGCAGGCGGCCCTCTACCGCGGCGAAGGCGCGCAGGCGGCCAAAACGGTGCGCGCCAACGCCGACCGCGAGCGCACCGTGATCCTCGCGGACGCGCAGCGCGACGCGCAAAAGGTGCGCGGCGCCGGCGATGCCAAGGCGATTGCGATCTATGCCAAGGCGTATGATCAGGATAAGAATTTTTTCGCCTTTTATCGTTCCCTGCAGGCCTATCGCGATGCCTTCGAGGGCAGCAATACCTCGTTCGTGCTGAACCCCGACAGCAGCTTCTTCCGCTACTTCGAGAGCCCCGGCGGGACGGGGACGGCTGCGCCCGGCGGAAAGGGGGCGCCCGGCGAGACGGCGGCGCCCGTGGCGCCGGCGGCGAAGCCCGCGGCGCAATGACCCCGCGCCTGCCGGGCCGCCAAGGGTCGCGCGATCTCGCCCGGTCATGAGCGATCTGTGGACCTCGCTCGCTCTGGTGCTGGTGATCGAGGGTTGTCTCTATGCGCTCTTTCCCGAGGGCATGAAGCGGGCCGCGGCGCGGGCTGTCGCCGTCCCGCCGCAGGCGCTTCGGATGGCCGGCCTCGCCGCCGCGTGCGCCGGTGTGGCGCTGGTCTGGCTGGTGCGCCGCTGACAGCCCGTGCAGCGTGGGTCGCGCGGCTGCGAGCCACGATCCCCGCGGCACAATCGATAGGTAGCGCCAGGCCGGCAGGTGGTGGCGGGAGGCCGCTGCCCGATCTGCGACAACTGGCCTGGCCGGGGCGGCCGTTGCCGGCGCCGGCCCCTTCTGACATCATCGCGCCCGCTTGCGGAGCCTCGGCCATGTCTATTCGTCGGAGCGGACGATCCGATGCTGTTTGATCTGGGCTGGTCGGAGATCCTGCTGGTCGGGGTGGTGGCGCTCGTCTTCATCGGACCGAAGGATCTGCCCAAGGCGCTGCGCGTTGCCGGCTTCTGGGTGCGCAAGGCGCGCAACCTGTCGCGCGAATTTCAGAGCAGCATCGATCAGATGATCCGCGAGTCCGAGCTCGACGAAATGCGCCAGGACCTCAAAAAAGCCAGCGAATTCGACCTCCAGCAGGAATTCCACAACACGATCGAACCATCCGCCAACTTGGCCCGAGGCGCGAAGCCGGACGAGGCGCCGAGCCCTTCGGAGCCTCCGCTGCTGGCCGCGCCCGCCGCTGAGGAAAGCGTCGGCGCGACGCCCCCGTCGCAAGCCGGGCGACCCGAGCGCGAGGCGTTGGAACCCGGATCGGCCGAGCCCGCAGGGGGTGCCGCGACGCCTCGCCCCGGCGAGCCGCCCGTTGGCTTCGCCCGCGATAGTGCGCCGCCGAGGCCATAGGTGAGCGCGATGGAGGATGATCGCGAGGCCGAACTCGAGGCCGGCCGAATGCCGCTGCTCGACCATCTGATCGAGCTGCGCAACCGGCTGATGTGGTCGATCGGCGCGATCATGGTCGCGTTCCTCGTCTGCTACCATTTCAAGGAGCGGATCTACGGCTTTCTGGTCCACCCGCTGGCGGTGATCTTTGCCGGCCAGACCGGGCGCCATCTGATCTATACCGGGCTGACCGAGGCCTTTTTTACCTATGTAAAGGTGTCGTTCTGGGCGGCGCTGTGCATCGCCTTTCCGATCGTGGCGATCCAGATCTGGAAGTTCGTCGCCCCCGGCCTATACAAGAACGAGAAGCGGGCCTTCTTTCCCTACCTGTTCGCCACACCGGTGTTGTTTCTGATGGGCGCCTCGCTCGCCTATTTTGTCGTTATCCCGTACGCTTGGCGGTTTTTTGTCAGCTTCGAATCGCCGGGCGGCCCGGGCACCTTGCCGATCGTTCTCGACGCCAAGGTCGACCAATACCTCTCCCTGGTCATGACCTTGCTGTTCGGCTTCGGCGTCGCCTTTCAGCTTCCGGTATTGCTGACCCTGATGGCGCGGGTCGGGCTCGTCACCGCGGCCGGGCTGGCCTCGAAGAGGCGCTATGCGATCGTGATCATGTTCGTCGTCGCCGCGGTGCTGACGCCGCCCGACGTGATCAGCCAAACCAGCCTGGCGATCCCGCTGATTATCCTGTTCGAAGCCTCGATCATCGCCTGCCGCATGGTCGAGAAGGGGCGCGCCAAGCGCGAGGCCGCCGAAGAGGCCGCGCTCGCCGGCAAGGGCAATCCGGCCCCCGGCAAGTGACCCGGGCGCCTTGCTCGCCGGGTGCGCCAAGCGGCGCCGGCGCCGCTCAATACCGCCGCAGCAGGCCGACGAGGCGACCCTGCACTTCGACCCGGTCGGGCCCGAAAATGCGGGTCTCATAGGCCTTGTTCGCCGGTTCGAGGGCGATCGAGGCGCCGCGCCGGCGCAGCCGCTTCAACGTGACTTCCTCCCGATCGACCAGCGCCACCACGACGGCGCCGTTTTCGGCGGTGTCGCCGCGCTCGATGATTACGGTGTCGCCATCGAGAATGCCGGCCTCGATCATGCTGTCGCCGGCGACTTCGAGCGCATAGTGCTCGCCGCCGTGGCCGAGCAGGCTCGCCGGCACTCCGACCGTGTTGCTCTGGTCGCGCAGCGCCTCGATCGGGGTGCCGGCCGCGATGCGGCCGTAGAGCGGCAGATCGACCGCCGCGACGTCGGGCGCCACTGGGGCGCCGGGCAGCGAGGCCTTGAAGTCGCCGCGGATCACCGTCGGCGAGAAGCGGCCGCGGTCGGCCGCCGGTGCCGCACTCTCCTCGGGCAGCTTGGTCACCTCCAGCGCCCGAGCCCGGTGCGGCAGGCGGCGAATAAAGCCGCGCTCCTCAAGGCCGCTGACCAGCCGATGAATCCCGGATTTGGATTTGAGGTGCAGCGCATCCTTCATCTCGTCGAACGACGGCGAAACCCCGGTTGCGGTCAGGCGCTGGTTTATGAACAGCAGCAATTCGCGCTGCTTTGCAGTCAACATGAAGCCCCCACTTGCGCGGTACAGAACGAACCCTAAACAGCAGCTCCCGTTCTACTTTGGTTCGCGACGCGCGTCAAGCCCCTCGGGCGGATCAAATTCGGTGTGGCAGCCGCCCGGATCGGGCCGGCCGCTCAGAGCGGCGATGCCCCGCTCGGGAAGCGGATGATCGGCACGACGCTGCCGGCGGCGGCCGGGGGCGCGTGCGGCGGCCGCACGATCAGGCAGTCGGCGGCCGAGAGCAGCCGCATCATCGAGCTGTCTTGGATTTCGAAGGCCGTCACCTTCTCGACACCGTCATCGGCGCGGCCGAGCCGGGCGCGCAGATAATCCTGGCGCCGGTCGTTCGCCGCCAGCGCGGCGCCGAGCCGGGCGCTGGCCAGAGGCTCCGCGACCGAGGCCAGACCGCTCAAGCGCTCGATCGCCGGCTTGAGGAACAAGAGGGCGCAGACAAAGGTCGAAACCGGATTGCCCGGCAGCCCGAGCATCGGCGTGCCGCGGTAGCGCCCGGCCATCAGCGGCTTCCCGGGCCGCATCGCGATCTGCCAGAAATCGAGATCGAACCCATCGGCGGCCAGCGCCTCGCGCACCAGATCGTGCTCGCCGACCGAAACCCCGCCGGTCGTGACCAGCAGGTCGACGCCCGTGGCGGCGGCAGCGATGCGGCGCAGCGCCTGCCGATCGTCGGGCGCGTTGCCGACCGAGACCGCGACCCCGCCGCTGGCGGCGACGATGGCAGCCAGCGCCAGGCTGTTCGAGCTGACGATCTGATGCGGCCCGATCGGATCGCCCGGCATGACGATCTCGTCGCCGGTCGACAGGATGCCGATGCGCGGCCGGCGGTGGACAAAGAGCCAGGGCCGGTTCATCGCCGCCAGCAGGCCGACGTCGCGCGCGCCGAGCCGCCGGCCCGGACGCAGCAGGACGTCGCCCTCGGCAAAATCGAGGCCCTCGCGGCGCACATAGCGGCCGCGCGGCGCGCCGTCGAGCACCCGCACCCGGTCGCCGGTCCGCTCGGCGTCCTCCTGGATGACGATGGTGTCGGTGCCGGCCGGCATCGGCGCCCCGGTAAAGATGCGCGCGGCCTCGCCGGCGCCGATATGACCGCCGAACCCGGCCCCGGCCGGCACCTCGGCGACGATGCGCAGCTCGACCGGGATCCGACCCAGATCATCGGCGCGCACCGCATAGCCGTCCATTGCCGAGACCGCGAAAGGCGGCTGGGTACGGCGCGCCGCCAGATCCTCGGCCAGCACCCGGCCGAGCCCGTCGGCGAGCGAAATCTGCTCCGCCGGCAAGGCGTCGACCAGGCTCAGCAGTCGCTGCAGAGCTTCCTCGACCGAAATCACCGTGTCGCCTCCCACTCTCCTGATTTCCCGCCCGATTTGTGCAACAGGCGAAGATCGGTGACGATCATCCCGCGATCGACCGCCTTGCACATGTCGTAGATCGTCAAGGCCGCCACGCCGGCCGCGGTCAGCGCCTCCATCTCGACCCCGGTGCGGCCGCGCAGCCGGCAGGTGGCGGTGATCTCGACAGCGTTCTTCTCGGGCACGCAGACGAGATCGACCTCGACCGAGGTCAAGGCCAGCGGATGGCACAGCGGGATCAGCTCGGCGGTGCGCTTTGCCGCCATGATCCCGGCGAGCCGCGCCACCGCGAGGACATCGCCCTTGGCGACATCTCCGATGCGGATGCGTTCGAGCGTCTTCGCCTGCATGACGACGCGCGCCCCGGCCACCGCCACCCGGTCGGTCTCGTCCTTGCGCGAAACATCGACCATCCTGGCGCGTCCGTGCGCGTCGAGATGGGTGAATTCGGGTAGGCCGAGGAGGTCGCGCGTCGCCGCGGCGACATCGGGCTGGCGCATCAAAGTTTCGCCGACGAGGAAGCATCTTGCCCCGGCCGCAGCCAGGCGAGCCAGATCGTCGGCGCCGCGAATCCCGCTTTCGGCGACGATGATGCGGTCGGCCGGCACCAGCGGGGCCAGCTCTTCCGTCGTCTTAAGATCGACC
>DASYNW010000140.1:0-12145 GCA_036008325.1 Allostellaceae bacterium | reverse complement strand
TGTTCGTCAATCCTGCCGCCGAGCGCTTTGGCGCGCTTTTCGGCGACCGCGCCGAGCAACTTGTCGGCGGCGTCGGCAAACAGCCGCACGCCTTCCTCGACTAACTTGTCGGTGACGTCGTCAAGCGAAATTCCGGCGCGGCCAAGATCGCTCAACGCCCGCTGCGCGTCGGTGACATTGTCTTCGAGCGCATCGCGCACCCTGCCGTGATCGCGAAACGCATCCATGGTCGCGATCGGCATGGTGTTGACGGTGTCGGGCCCGATCAGCTCGTCGACATAGAGCACGTCGCTATAGGCCTTGTTCTTGGTGCCGGTGCTGGCCCATAGAAGGCGCTGGCTCTGCGCGCCCTGCTGCGCCAGGCGATGCCAGCGCTCGTCCGAATAGATCTTGCCATAGCGCTGGTAGGCGAGCTTGGCATTGGCGATCGCGACCTTGCCCTTCAGCGTTTCGAGCCGCGCCTTTTCCGCCGGATCGGAGCTAGCGGCGATGCGCCTGTCGAGCGCCTCGTCGACGAGCGTGTCGATGCGGCTGACGAAAAAGCTCGCCACACTCGCGACCTTGTGCGGGTCGCCGCCTTTCCTGGCGAGGGCTTCGAGCCCGGACACATAGGCCTCGGCGACCTCGGCATAGACCTCTTGCGAAAACAGGAGGGTGACGTTGACGTTGATGCCCTCGCCGATCAGGGTGCGGATGGCCGGCAGCCCGGCCTTGGTGCCGGGCACCTTGACCATCAAATTCTCGCGCCCGACCTCGCGCCACAGCCGGCGCGCCTCCTCGATCGTCTCATGCGTCTGCAGCGCCAGATAGGGCGACACTTCGAGGCTGATGAAGCCGTCGCGGCCCTGGGTCTGGTGATAGACCGGGCGCAGCGCATCGGCGCCCTCCTGGATGTCGCGGACCGCCAGCTCCTCGAACAAGGCGCCGGGGTCGAGGTCGCCGTTCTGCTGCGCCGCCGCGATCAGCTCGTCGTAATCGTCGCCATGGCCGATCGCCTTTTCAAAGATCGACGGGTTCGAGGTGACCCCGCGTAGCCCGTCATCGGCGATCAGCTGGGTCAGCTGGCCGGTTTTCAGCAGTTCGCGGCTGACGAAATCGAGCCACACCGACTGGCCGTATTCGTTGAGCGTCTTCAGCGGATTGGGCATCGCCGTTACTCCTTGCGGGCGAGCTGCTGTTTGGCAGCCGCGTAGACGTGTTCGGGGGTGAAGCCGAATTTGACCAGCAGCTCTTTGAGCGGCGCCGAGGCGCCAAAGGTCTTCATGCCGATGATCGCGCCGCGCAGCCCGGTGTAGCGCTCCCACCCCAGGGTCGAGGCCTGCTCGACCGCGACCCGGCGGGTCACCTGGGGCGGCAGCACGGCGGCGCGGTAGGCCTCGTCCTGCTGCTCGAACAGTTCCCAGGACGGCATGCTGACGACCCGCGCCTTGACCCCCTCGGAAGCGAGCTTTTCATAGACCCCGACGCACAGCGAAACCTCACTGCCGGTGGCGATCAGGATCAGCTCGGGCGGGCCGCCGCCGCTGTCGGCCAGCACATAGGCGCCGTGCTTGAGCCCGCTCGCCGCGGCATAGCGGGTGCGGTCGAGGGTCGGCAAATTCTGCCGGCTGAGGATCAGGCAGGCCGGCTGGTGCTTGAACCCTAGAACGACCCGCCAGGCTTCGGCCACCTCGTTGGCGTCGGCCGGGCGCAGCACGACGAGGCCGGGGATGCCGCGCAGCCCGACCGCCTGCTCGACCGGCTGATGGGTCGGGCCGTCTTCGCCGACCCCGATCGAATCATGGGTGAAGATGAAGACGACCGGCAATTCCATCAGCGCGCTCAGTCGGATCGGCGCCTTCATGTAATCGGAAAAGATCAGAAAGCCTGAGCCGTAGGGCCGCAATTTCGACACCGACATGCCGTTGCAGATCGAGCCCATCGCGTGCTCGCGGATGCCGAAATGGAAATTGCGGCCGCCGAATTGGTTGGCCTCGAAATCGCCGGCTCCGGCAAAGGTCAGCCGGGTCTTGGTCGAAGGGGCGAGATCGGCGGCACCGCCCAGGAGCCATGGCAGCCGCGGGGCGATCGCGTTCAGCACCTGGGCCGAAGAGTCGCGGCTGGCGATGCCCTTAGGGTCGGCCGCAAACACCGGGATGTCGTGGTCCCAGCCCTCGGGCAGATCACGGCGCTGCATGCGCTCGCACGCATCGGCGAGTTCAGGATATTCGGCGCGGTAGCGCTCGAACAAGGCCAGCCACTCGGCGCGCAGCTTTTTGCCGCGGGCGCCGAAATTGGCGGCGAAATGCTCACGCACGCCATCGGGCACCAGGAATTTCGCGTCCTCGGGCCAACCGTAGCGCCGCTTGGTCTCGCGCACCTCCTCCTCGCCCAGAGGCTCGCCATGCGCGGCCGAGGTATCCTGCTTGTGCGGCGAGCCGTACGCAATATGGCTTTCGACTATGATCAGGGTCGGCCGGTCGTCGGTGCGCCGTGCGTCGGCGATCATGTCGGCGATGCGCTCGCGGTCGTTGGCATCGCTGACCCGCAAGACCTGCCAGCCATAGCCGAGAAAGCGGGCGGCGACATCCTCGCTGAAGGCGAGCGCGGTGTGGCCCTCGATCGTGATGTGATTGCTGTCGTAGATCCAGCACAGATTGCCGAGGCGCAGATGGCCGGCGAGCGAGGCCGCCTCGCTGCCGACCCCCTCCATCATGCAGCCGTCGCCGCACAAGGCGAAGACGTCGTAATCGAAAATGTCGAACCCCGACCGGTTGAAGTGCCGCGCCAGCCAATCGGCGGCGATGGCCATGCCGACGCTGTTGGCGATGCCCTGGCCGAGCGGGCCGGTCGTGGTCTCGACCCCCGAGGTCAAATGGTATTCGGGATGGCCCGGGCATTTGCTGCCGAGCTGGCGGAAATGCTTCAGATCGTCGAGCGCCACCGCGGGGGTGCCGAGCCGCTCGTACTCCGCGTCGACCGAGACGACACCGGTCAGGTGTAAGAGCGAATAGAGCAGGGTCGAGGCGTGCCCCGAAGACAGCACGAAGCGGTCGCGGTTGGGCCAGATCGGGTCGGCCGGGTCGAAGCGCAGAAACTGCTGCCACAGGGTGTAGACCACCGGCGCCATCGCCATCGGCGTCCCGGGATGGCCCGAATTGGCCTGCTGCACCGCGTCGATGCACAGGGTCCTGATGGTGTTGACGCAAAGCTCGTCGATCGACCCCGCGGGTATCGTCATCTCAGCTCCGTCAGTGGGAAAACGCGGTTCACAAACGCTGCTCCATGGTTGGCCGAAGAACAGCGGCGACCTCGTCGACGATCCACTCGACCGGCTGACCGACCACGACCACGATCGGGTTTTCGTCCGAGCCGGGCGGTTCGAGCACGGCAAGCTGGCTATCGAGCAGGCTCACCGGCATGAAATGGCCGCTCCGGGCGGCGAGACGGGCGGCGATCAGCTCGTGCGATCCGACAAGGTAGACCAGGCGGACCCCGGCGCGTCCGCCGACGATCCGGCGGCGATAATCGCGCTTCAGCGCCGAGCAGGTGATCACGCCGCACGCATTGCGCGCTCGCCAGGCGTCGATCGCCCCGGCAATTTCGGCGAGCCACGGCGCGCGGTCGGTGTCGGTCAGCGGCTGCCCGCTCTGCATCTTTGCCAGATTCTCCCGCGGATGAAGCCGATCCCCTTCTATGAATTCCCAATTGAACCGTTCCGCCAGGCGCTCCCCGACCGTGGTCTTGCCGGCGCCGGCGACGCCCATGACCACGGCAACCGTCGGGGCGTAATGGTTTTGCCGCACCTTGCGCGACTCCCCGTTCCTGCCGACCCACTATAGGGCGCGCCGGCGCGCCGGTCGACCCGAGATTGATGACGATGACGCGACAGCGGCGTTCGCCCGGTCCGCCCCCGATACCTGCTTCATGCTGACCACCGGTTATCAAAAAAGCTTAAACGCCGAACATTTCGCCGCCGCGGGTTCAGCCCGGCCCGGCGAGAGTGCCGCGGAACAGCACGGGCCCGCTCGGCCCGGTTCCAGGTGAGCCGCCCTGGGGCTCGAGGCTGACAATGAGCTCACCCCGAGCGGCCAGCAGGCGGATGTTGGCCGGCGTCTCGGCGATCTTCTTTCGCCCCGTCCACGGCAGCAGGCCGATCGAACGGGGGCCGCCGGCCCCCGGCGCCTCCAGCCACAGCTGATATACGCGGCCGGCCGGAACCGGCGGCGGCGCGAGGCTGTCGGCGGCGATCTGATCGGCGCCGCGGGCCAGGCGTATCGCCCACAGCGGATGCCCCGCCGCGTCGCGCAGCACGGCGACGGTGGGCCGCGCCGAAAAGTCGGGCGCAGCGCGCCCGATTTGCGCCGCGACCAGCAAGGCCAGCGTTGCAACCCCGAGGCTGCCCGCCAGCGAGCGCCAGAACGAAACGTTGTCCCACAGCCCAGCGAGAGCGCTGCGGGCCTGGCTCGTGCTCACGGGTGCGGCCCCGGGAAGAATCGCAGCGCTGCCAGCAGGATACCCACGGCCACGATCAGCACGCTACCAAATTTGATCGTCAATCGCTGCTCGAGTTCGCGCAGGTCCGCCTTGGTCGCCAGTTCCGCGCCGCCGATCGCTTCGGCGAGGGCTTCAGAGGCGGCCTCGGCATGCTCGGGCGTGAACCCTGCCTGCTCGCGCAAGCGCCGGGCGAGCTTCAATGTGTCGAAGGCAACGCCGGTCATGGCAACTGCATAACCGCCGGTTGCTTACATGCGATTTGCCGGCTCATGCTGAGGGATATAGTATCATCGGCATCGGCCTGCATCCTCGGCCATTGGCGCGCATGCGTCAGCGCCGGCTCTGGGCGACGACCGGCGAGATCAGCACCCGGTCGACGCGGCGCCCGTCCATGTCGACCACCTCGAACTGGAAGCCGTCGGCGGTGACCCGGTCGGCGATCATCGGCACCCGGTTGAGGCGGGCCATCAGATAGCCGCCGAGAGTGTGGAAATCGGCGTCCTCGCCGGTCAGGCGGGGCAGCCCCAAGGTCTGCTTCAGCTCGTCGAGTCCGACCATGCCGTCGATCAGCCAGGTGCCGTCTTCGCGGCGCACCACCCGCTGATCGGCGTCGCCGGTGCCGGGAATGTCGCCGACCAGGGCTTCGAGGATGTCGCTTGGCGTCACCAGCCCTTCGAGATCGCCATATTCGTCGACGATCAGCGCCATCGGCTCGCCCGAGCTTTTGAACATGTCGAGCACCCGCAGCACGCTGACCGTGTTCGGCAGATAGAGCGGCGGGCGGGTCGTCGCGCGCAGATCGAGCGCCAGCCCGGCGAGGCAGCGGCCGAGCAGATCCTTGGCCTCGACGATGCCGATCACTTGCTGCGAGCCGCCCTGCACCAGCGGAAAGCGAGAATAGGGGCTGCTGCGGATCTTGCGCCGGTTCTCTTCTTCAGGATCGTCGAGATCGAGCCATTCGATCCGGGTGCGCGGCGTCATCACCGTGTTGGCCCGCCGGTCGCCGAGCCGCAGCGCCATCTCGACGATCTCGGTTTCGGCCTGCGGGATGTGGCCGGTGGCGGTCCCCTCGCGCAGCAGAAAGCTGATCTCCTGGTCGGTCACCGGCGCCGCCCCCTCGCTGCGCAACGGCACCAGGTGCAGCACGAGATCGGTCGAGGCGCTCAAAAACCACTCGATCGGCGCGCCCACCCGCGCGATCGCCCGCATCAGCTGCGCCAATGCCGCAGCGATCCGCTCGGGATGGAAGAGCGCGATGCGCTTCGGCACCAACTCGCCGATGATCAAGGACAGATATGAGATGGCGATCACCACAACCGCCATGCTGAGCGCGTGCGCGTAGCGGCCGATCCACCCGGAATATTGGGCCAGCACGGATTGCAGGCGGTCGCCCAAGGTCGCCTGGCCGAAGGTGCCCGACAGCACCGCGATCACGGTGATCCCGATCTGCACCGTCGACAACAGCCGCGAGGGGTCGGCGCGCAGCTCGAGCGCGGCCTGGGCGCCTGCGCTGCCACTCTCGGCCAGCGCCTTCAGCCGCGCGGTGCGGGCCGAGACCAGGGCGATCTCGGCCATCGCGAACAAGCCGTTTACCAGGATCAGCAGCAGGACGACGGTGATCGGCACAATCAGCATCGCAATCGTCCGGTTCGATCGCGGCGCATGTCGAGCGAGCGGCGCCGGCGAAATGAGAGGAGCATCGCCGCACCGTTGCCGCCGCTCGCGGGCGCGGCCTTCGCCCGCCCGATCGAGCCGCGCGGCGGGCCGTGACCGGGCCCATCGGAAAAGGCGGGTCGAGCGACCCCGCCGGCCGGCTCAGCGCGACCGGCTCAGCGCGAATAGAACTCGACGACGAGATTGGGCTCCATCGATACCGGAAAGGGCACGTCGGCCGGCTTCGGCGCCCGGATGAAGCGGCCCTTCATGCGTTCGTGGTCGATTTCGACATAGTCGGGGACGTCGCGCTCGCCCGATCTCGAGGCTTCGAGCACCAGCGCCATCGTCTTGGCCTTGGGCCCGAGCTCGATCTCGTCGCCGTCGCGCACCGTGTAGGATGGGATCGTCACCCGCCGGGCATTGACCCGGACATGGCCGTGATTGACGAGCTGGCGCGCGGCGAACGGGGTTGGCACCAGCTTCATGCGGTAGACGACCGCGTCGAGCCGGCGCTCCAGCAGCTCGATCAGATTGTCGCCGGTATCGCCGCGCCGGCGCACCGCCTCCTCATAGAGCCGGCGGAACTGGCGCTCGCCGAGATTGGCGTAGTAGCCCTTGAGCTTCTGCTTGGCGGCGAGCTGGGTCCCGAAGTCGGACGGCTTCTTGCGCCGCTGGCCGTGCTGGCCCGGGCCGTATTCGCGGCGGTTCAACGGGCTCTTCGGCCGGCCCCACAGATTGACTCCGAGGCGGCGGTTGATCTTGTATTTCGGTTCCTCGCGCTTGCTGCTCATTCGCTATCGATCCGTTTCACGTTGTTGTTGTCCCGGTCTGGCCTTCCGCGCTCGAACGCAGCGGGGCCGGGGCGCTTCGCCCACGTTCTCGGGAATGGCGTGAAAGCTACAACCGGCACCCGATCAAAGTCAAACCGCGATCGCGCGCGCATCGCCGCGATCCCCTGCGATACCTATTTACGATATCATTGGTTTCGATGAACCGGCGGCGCCGACGCACGCTCGGCCGGATTTTCGCCGAGCCGACGCCGGCCGATCTTCGCTGGAGCGAGATCGAGGCGCTGTTGCGCGCTGCCGGAGCCGAGATCAGCGAAGGGGCGGGAAATCGCGTGAGGGTCGCGCTGGGCGGTGTGCGGGCTGTATTCCATCGACCCCATCCAGGCCCCGAAACCAGGCGCGGATCGGTGCGTGCTGTCCGCGATTTCCTTGCCGCCGCCGGCATGGAGCCGGAGGAGGAGTAACGCCAATGCTCGAATACAAGGGCTACTTTGGGACTGTCGAGGCCGATGATGGGATCTTCCTCGGCCGCGTTGCCGGGCTGCGGGATGTGATTACCTTTGAGGGCGCGAGCTTCGCCGAAGTCGAGCTGGCCTTCCGCGACAGCGTCGACGACTATCTCGCCTTCTGTGCCGAGCGCGGCGAAGCGCCCGACCGACCGCACAGCGGCAAGATCCTGCTTCGCCTGAGCCCGCAGGTGCATCGCCGAGCGGCGCTGCGCGCCCAAGCCGAAGGTGTCAGCCTCAACCAATGGATCGCCCGCCGGATCGAGAGCGGGACCTGATCTCGGGTCGAGTCGAGCGCGAGCAGAGCGGGTTGATCTCGCTAGCCATCCCGAATTGCGCGCGAGCCGGGGCCAGTCGGCCAGCTCTACTCCGCCGCGGCGGCGGCGCGGGTGGCGCGCTTGCGGTCGTTCGGGTCGAGCAGCCGCTTGCGCAGGCGGATCGATTTCGGCGTCACCTCGACCAGCTCGTCGTCGCCGATATAGGCGATCGCCTGTTCGAGGCTCATCGCCACCGGCGGGGTCAGCCGCACCGCCTCGTCCTTGGACGTGGTGCGGATGTTGGTCAATTGCTTGCCCTTGGCCGGGTTGACGTCGAGGTCGTTGCCGCGGCTGTGGGCGCCGATGATCATGCCCTCATAGATCTGCGCCCCCGGCTCGATGAACATCGGCCCGCGGTCTTCGAGGTTCCACAACGCATAGGCGATCGCCACCCCGTTGGCGGTCGACACCAGGACGCCGTTGCGCCGGCCTTCGAGCGGCCCCTTGTGCGCGGCGTAGCCGTGGAACAGCCGGCTCATCACCCCGGTGCCGCGGGTATCGGTCAGGAACTCGCCCTGATAGCCGATGAGCCCGCGGGTCGGCCCGAAAAAGGTCAGGCGCAATTTGCCGCCGCCCGACGGCCGCATCTGCTGCATCTCGGCCTTGCGGCGGCTCATCTTGTCGACGACGATGCCGGCGAATTCCTCGTCGACGTCGACCACCACCTCCTCGATCGGCTCGAGCCGCCGGCCGGTCGCGGGATCGCTCTTGAACAGCACTCGCGGGCGCGAGATCGACATCTCGTAGCCTTCGCGCCGCATCGTCTCGATCAGCACGCCCAATTGCAATTCGCCGCGGCCGGCGACCTCGAAGGCCTCCCGCTGCGCGCTTTGGGTGACCTCGATCGCGACATTGCCCTCGGCCTCGCGATGCAGGCGCTCGCCGATCATGCGCGAGGTGACCTTGGTCCCCTCGCGGCCGGCGAGCGGGCTGTCGTTGACCGAGAAGGTCATCGCCAGGGTCGGCGGATCGATCGGGTCGGCAGGCAGCGCCTCGGTCACCTCCGGCGCGCAGATCGTATCGGCGACGGTGGTCAGCGCCAGCCCGGCCACGGCAATGATGTCGCCCGCCTGCGCCTCCTCGATCGGCCGCCGGTCGAGGCCGCGGTACGCCTGCAATTTGGTCAGCCGCGCCTGCTCGATGACCCGGCCGTCGCGGGACAGCGACTTGACCGGCATGTTGAGCCGCGCCGAGCCTGAATGAATGAGCCCGGTCAACACCCGGCCGAGATAGGGGTCGTAGTCTAGGGTTGTCGCCAGCATCGCGAACGGCGCTTCGGGATCGGCCTCGGGCGCCGGCACGTGCGTCAGAATCAGCTCAAACAGCGGGGCGAGGTCGCGGCGCGGCGCGTCGAGGTCGGTGACCGCCCAGCCGTTGCGGCCCGAAGCGAAAACCGTCGGGAAGTCGAGCTGCGCCTCGCTCGCGTCCAGCACCGCGAACAGGTCGAAGATCTCGTTGTGGACCACACCGGCGCGGGCGTCGGGCCGGTCGATCTTGTTGATCACGACGATCGGCTTCAGGCCGCGCCGCAACGCCTTGCCGAGCACGAACTTGGTCTGCGGCATCGGCCCTTCGGCGGCGTCGACCAGCACCAGCACACCATCGACCATGCTGAGGATGCGCTCGACCTCGCCGCCGAAATCGGCGTGCCCCGGCGTGTCGACGATGTTGATGCGCACGCCGCGCCAGACGACCGAGGTGCATTTGGCCAGGATGGTGATGCCGCGCTCGCGTTCGAGTTCGTTCGAATCGAGCGCCCGGTCGGCGACCTGCTGGTTGGCGCGAAACGCGCCCGACTGACGCAGCATGGCGTCGACCAAGGTAGTCTTGCCATGATCGACATGGGCGATGATCGCGATGTTGCGGATGTCCATACGGAAACCTGCCGGCTCCCCGGCCGGCGGCCAAGGCTGAATGAGGATGCTCAGGCCAGACCGGCTTCGGCGGCGAGACGCGACAGCGCAGTCTCGGGGCGGGCGCCGACATGGCTGATGATTTCGGCAGCGCACAAACTGCCGATCCTGCCGCAGGTGGGGAGCGGCAGGCCGCGGGTCAAGCCATGGAGAAAGCCCGCGGCGTAGAGATCGCCGGCCCCGGTGGTGTCGACGATGCGCGCCACCGGCGCCGCCGCCACAGGGTGCTCCTCGCCCGCGGTCAGCACGAGGCTGCCCTCGGCGCTGCGGGTCAGCGCCGCGATCGCCACCCGGCCGCGCACCGTTGCGGCGGCGGCGGCAAAGTCCTCGGTCTGATAGAGCGCGCAGATTTCCGCCTCGTTGGCGAACAGGATGTCGACGTGGCCGTCGACCAGACCGCCAAAGGCGGCGCGGTGACGCTCGACGCAAAACGGGTCGGACAGGCTCAGCGCCACCCGGCGGCCGGCGGCGTGGGCGATGGCGGCGGCCTTGGCGAACGCCTGCTGCGCCAAGGGCGGGTCGAACAGATAGCCTTCGAGATAGGTGACTTGAGCGGCGGCGATCAATTCGGGGTCGATGTCGTCGGGCCCGAGCCCGACGCAGGCGCCGAGATAGGTGTTCAAGGTGCGCTGACCGTCGCCGGTGACCAGGATCAGGCAGCGCGCGGTGCCGGGCCCGGCAGTCGCCGCCGGTGTGGCGAAGCGCACCCCCTGGGCGGTCAGATCGTGGCGGAACACCCCGCCCAACAGATCGTCGCGCACCTTGCCGATATAGGCGCCGCTGCCGCCGAGTGAGGCGAGCCCCGCCATCGTGTTGCCGGCCGACCCGCCCGAGGCCTCGATCGCCGGCCCCATCAGCCGATAGAGCGCCTCAGCGCGCTCGGCGTCGATCAAGGCCATCGTCCCCTTGACCAGCGCCTCCTTTTCCAGAAACGCCTCGTCGGCATGGGCGATCACGTCGACAATGGCGTTGCCGATGCCGACGACGTCGATGGAGGCTTCACTCATGCGCGGGGACACGGCCTGTGGCGGGGACAGGCGGCGGAATATAACCGGGTTTCCATTCCCGGCAAACGCCGGGGTCCCGTTCTCGGCAGCGCTGGGGTCCTCGGGGGCGTGGCCACGGGAAATCGATTGCGCAGTTTCGGATCTCATGCCTTCAGTAGCGCCTGTCAAAATGCCGACGCGGGCGATCGGTCCCTATCGTTTTGATGCAGGGAGATTGCCGGGAGGGGAATGAGCGATGATCAAGGGGCTGTTTACGTCAATGGGTTTTGCCGGGTTTCTGGCTGCTGCCGCTATACCGGCGGCTGTCGCTGCACCGATCGCACTGGCTGCATCCGAGCTTGCGGCGCCGCACCAGCAAGCGATCGAATCGGCTTACTATTATCACGGCCATCATTACGCGTACCGTTACCACAATCGATATTACGCGCATCGGGCTTACCGGCATAACCACTGGCACTACTATTAGGAGCCTTGAGGCGCACGCGCCGCCGCGCGAACCGCCTCGATCCGGGATTGGCTGGCGATCCGACGGCGCGGACTGCCGTTGCCTGCTCGATTGCCTAAGCCATGCCCCGGAACCCGGAGGGAGCCGAAATGCAGCGCCGGATATTGCTTCTCTTTGGGCTGCTATCGGCGAGCGGCTCGGCGAGCGCCTCGGCGGCAGCCGATTCCGGCCGCTTCGACGGCAGGTGGGGCGTGATCCTGGTCTGTCCCAAAGCTCCGGACGGCGCCCTTCCGCTCACTTTCGAGTTCACCGCCGCGGTGAGGCAGGCGATGCTGCACGGCGAGCACGGTCTCGCGGGCCGGCCGGGCTGTCGCTCGACGGCCCGATCCAGCCGGACGGCACTGCCAATCTGGAAGCGCGCGACCTGACTGGCGACCCCTATTACAACATCAACCCGACCACGCAGGCCGTTCCCTACGAACACGACGTGAGCGCCCGATTCGGCGCCTCGCGAGGCGCCGGCAATTGGCGGGCGCTTCAGAGCGACGGCCAAACCCGCACCTGCGATTTTTACCTTTATTAGGCAGTAGCCTGCTACCCGGCAGTAGCGGCCGGCGAGCCGCCTCGCGCGCGGCACGCGAACCCGACCCGGCTTTCGCGGCGGCGGCGGATGTCGGGCGGCGGCGGGCGTTGACCTGACTGGGCGCCGGCAGGCGGCGTCCAGGAAGGTTGAGCGATCATGAGCGACAAAGAGCCCCAAGAACCGCCGACATCGACCGCGACGACGGCGCAGACCGAGCCCGAGGTCGTCGCCGCCATCGCCTCTAGCGAGGGGCACCTGGCCGGCGAAGAGGCCATTCGCGAGCGCGCTTATGCGATTTGGGAAGCGGAAGGCCGGCCGCACGGCAACGACCTCGATCATTGGCATCGCGCCGCAGCGGAGATCAACGCGGCCGCGCCACGGCAGGACAGCCCCGCCTCGGCCCCGCCGAACCGAAGGGGGAACAGCAGACCGCGATAGAGTCGGATTCGAGCGA
>DASYNW010000139.1:0-1564 GCA_036008325.1 Allostellaceae bacterium | reverse complement strand
CCCATGGCGTCGAGCACCTCATCGCTCGGGAAATCGTCGACCTGGATGACCAGCCCGGCGCACAGATCGCGAAATTTCTTCGGCAAACGGCGAAACACCTCGCCGGCGAGAACCTCGAGCTCGACGAGCGAGGGCGCCTTTATCCGCCCCCAGGCGAGCGGGTCGGATACGATGTCGGCCATGCCCGGTCTTGTAGAGCGTTTTGCGCCCGGTGTCCCGATTGACCCGTGCGCCCGGATGCGGAAGCTTTGGGCGAACGGAGCAGGGGACCCATGTCAGCAAAATCATTCGCGGTGATTGCCGGCTTCGCAGCACTCTGGCTGGTCGGGACGACGCCGCCGGCGGCGGCGCAAAGCCAGTCGCCGACCGGACAGGGCGGGACTTCGCTGACGCTGCCGCGCGCGCACCCGCGCATCGAAATCTATCCGCGGCAGTTGCTCTACCGGCGCTGTACCGACTGGTACGAGCTGCAGCCGCGGCCGAGCGGGACCGTGCTCTACCCGCGCATGCGCTGCTGGTGGGTGCGCGGGTGAAGTAAATCCTTGTCATTCGGGCGCGGGTACAAGCCCGCGCCCGGGAATCCATAACCACGAAGCCGGCGGTTCACGACCGGTGGTGCCCTTACCTCGACCGCGGTGGATATGGATTCTGGGTTCGCGGCTGCTCCGCGCCCCCGGAATGACGAGAGTTCTCAGCTCCACTCCCGTACATCGACGAAATGCCCGGCGATCGCGGCAGCGGCGGCCATCGCAGGGGAGACGAGGTGGGTGCGGCCCTTGTAGCCCTGCCGGCCCTCGAAGTTGCGGTTCGAGGTCGAGGCGCAGCGCTCGCCGGGAGCGAGCTTGTCCGGGTTCATGGCGAGGCACATGGAACAGCCCGGCTCGCGCCATTCGAAGCCGGCCTTGAGGAAGATCTTGTCGAGGCCTTCGGCTTCGGCCTGCTCCTTCACCAGTCCGGAGCCGGGAACGATCATCGCCTTGACGTTGGCGCTGACTGTCTTGCCGTCCACGACCTTGGCCACCGCGCGCAAATCCTCGATGCGCCCATTGGTGCAGGAGCCGATGAACACGCGATCGAGCGTGATGTCGGCGACATTCTCGCCGCCCTTGAGGCCCATGTAGCCGAGCGAGCGTTCCGCGGCCTCGCGTTTATTCGCGTCGGCGATGTCTTCGAGGCGCGGCACCCGGCCGGTGACGGCGACCACCTGCTCGGGGTTCGTGCCCCAGGTCACGAGCGGCGGCAGTTTTGCCGCGTCGAGCCTGATCTCGCGGTCGAAATGGGCGCCGTCGTCGGACTGCAGCGTCTGCCAATAACGCATGGCCGCGTCCCAGGCCTCCCCCTTCGGCGACTTGGGGCGGTCTTGCAGATAGGCGTAGGCCTTCTCGTCCGGCGCGATGAAGCCGGCCTTGGCGCCGGCCTCGACCGACATGTTGCACACGGTCATGCGGCCTTCCATCGACAGCGCGCGGATCGCCTCGCCGGCATATTCGAGCGCGTAGCCGGTGCCGCCGGCGGTGCCGATCTCGCCGATGATGGCGAGGATGATGTCCTTGGCGGTGACGCC
>DASYNW010000138.1:0-15346 GCA_036008325.1 Allostellaceae bacterium | reverse complement strand
TTGACCTTGACCCCCTGCGTCCCCTCCGGAACCAGGATCTTGCCGACCCGGCCGTCATCGATGGCCTCGACCTCCATCGTCGCCTTGTCGGTCTCGATCTCGGCGAGCACCTCGCCCGAGCGAACCTGGTCGCCCTCGCGCTTCAACCATTTCGCGAGGTTGCCCTCGGTCATGGTCGGCGATAGCGCTGGCATCAGAATTTCGATCGGCATGGCGCACATCACCATTCAGCTTGTCATTGCGAGGAGGCCGCAGGCTGACGAAGCAATCCCGACGGAGCGATCGTCGGCCCGAGATTGCTTCGCTCCGCTCGCAATGACATTCGTTCGGGTCTAGCGGTAGGCGACCTCGCGCGCCGCGGCGACGATGTCCTCGACCTGCGGCACCGCCAGATGCTCGAGGTTCGCCGCATAGGGCAACGGCACATCCTTGCCGGCGACCCGCTTCAGCGGCGCGTCGAGCCAGTCGAAGCATTGCTCCATGACCATCGCCGCGATTTCGGCGCCGATGCCGGCGAACGGCCAGCCCTCCTCGACCGCGACGATCCGGTTGGTCTTTTTGACCGAGGCGATGACGGTCTCGATGTCGAATGGGCGCAGGCTGCGCAAATCGATGATCTCGGCCGAGATACCGGCTTTTTCGAGCTCCTCGGCGGCCTGCAGCGCGAGCTTGACCATGCGCGAGAAGGCGGTGACCGTGACCTGCGTGCCCGGCCGGGCGATCCGCGCCTTGCCGATCGGCACCACGAAATCCGGGTCGTCCGGCACCGCGAAGCTTTCGCCGTAAACCAGTTCGTGCTCGAGAAAGACGACCGGGTTCGGGTCGCGGATCGCCGATTTCAGCAAGCCCTTGTGATCGGCCCCGGTATAGGGAGCGACGACCTTGAGCCCGGGGCAATGCGCGTACCAGCTGGCATAGCATTGCGAATGCTGGGCGGCGACTCGTGCGGCGATGCCGTTCGGCCCGCGAAAGACGATCGGGCAGCCCATCTGCCCACCCGACATATAGCGCGTCTTTGATGCAGAATTTACAATCTGATCAATCGCCTGCATGGCGAAATTGAAGGTCATGAACTCGACGATCGGGCGCAACCCGGCAAAGCCCGCGCCGACCCCGAGCCCGGCAAAGCCCTGCTCGGTGATCGGCGTGTCGATGACCCGCCGCGCCCCGAATTCCTCGAGCAAGCCTTGGCTCACCTTGTAGGCGCCCTGGTATTCGCCGACCTCCTCGCCGAGCAGAAAGACCGTCTCGTCGCGGCGCATCTCTTCGGCGATCGCATCGCGCAGCGCCTCGCGCACGGTGATCGTGCGGGTGGCGCCGGTGTATTCGGGCTCAGCCGCTGGCGCGGCGTGGGCAGCCGCCGGCGGGGTCGGCGCGGCAGAAGGTTGCGGCGCCCGTGCCTGCGGCGCAGCGGCGGCCGCCGCTGGTTCGCGGCCATTCGGGCCCGGGGCCGGGACCGGGTCTTCGCCGTTGGCGGCGATCACCGCGATCGGGGTATTGACCGCAACATGGTCGGTGCCTTCGGCAATTACGATCCGGGCGAGCACGCCTTCGTCGACCGCTTCGACTTCCATCGTCGCCTTGTCGGTCTCGATCTCGGCGAGCACGTCGCCGGCTCTGACCTTCTCGCCTTCGCTCTTCAGCCAACGCGCGATCTTGCCCTCGGTCATCGTCGGCGACAGCGCCGGCATCAGCACTTCGGTAGCCATGAGCTATCACGGTCTCCTGCGCGCTTGGCCGGGCCTCGGGACCGGCCCGCGGCAGTCCGGCGCGCACATCCCAGCGACCAGAATAATCGCTATGGGCTCAGGCGTCGACCAGCACGTCGGTCCACAGCTCGGCCGGGTCCGGTTCCGGGCTGTCCTGGGCGAACTGCGCCGCTTCGGCGACACGGGCCCTGACCTCGGCGTCGATCGCCTTGAGGCTCGCCTCCCCGGTCCCGCCCTCGCTCAGGAGACGCCGCGCGTGATCGATCGGGTCGTGCTCGGTGCGCATCCGGTCGACCTCGTCGCGGGTGCGGTACTTTGCCGGGTCGGACATCGAATGGCCGCGATAGCGGTAGGTCATCATCTCCAAAATCAGCGGGCCCTGCCCCGAGCGGGCGTGCTCGGCAGCGGCAAGCCCGGCTTCGTGCACGGCCAGGACGTTCATGCCGTCGACCTGCTCGCCGGGGATGCCATGCGCCATCCCGCGATGAAACAGATCGGTGCGGGCCGAGGCGCGGTCGATCGAGGTGCCCATCCCGTAACGGTTGTTCTCGATCACATAGACGACCGGCAGCTTCCACAGGGCGGCCATGTTGAAGCTCTCGTAAACCTGGCCCTGGTTGATCGCGCCATCGCCGAGATAAGTGACCGAGATCAGCCCGTTGTCGCGATAGCGGTGGGCAAAGCCGAGCCCGGTCCCGATCGGCACCTGCGCGCCGACGATGCCGTGGCCGCCGAAAAAATTCTTCTCGCGGCTGAACATGTGCATCGAGCCGCCCTTGCCGTGCGAATACCCGGTGCGCCGCCCGGTCAATTCGGCCATCACCCCCTTGGGATCCATGCCGCAGGCCAGCATGTGCCCGTGATCGCGATAGGAGGTGATGATCGTGTCGCCCTCCTTCAGCGCCGCCTGCATGCCGACGACCACCGCTTCCTGGCCGATGTAGAGATGGCAGAACCCGCCGATCAGGCCCATTCCGTACATTTGTCCGGCGCGCTCCTCGAAACGCCGAATCAGCAGCATGTCGCGAAAAAATCCCAGCAGCTCCGGCGGCGAGGCGTCGAGCTCGGCGACCCCGCCCGGCTTGGCCGCCGATTGGGCCTTGTGTGCTGCTGCCATCTCGATCCCCTCCGGGTGCTCGCCCGAGACCACCGCCAGAAACCTAGCGGGAAGGATGGTGGCAAATCTGCGGGTTTGCAACCTCGACTTAATCAAATCCCTGTCGCACCAGCACAATTCACCGATCGGGCGGGCCGGCGGAAGCATTCGCCGGCGACGGTTGGGCGGCGCCCGCCGCCTGTCGCCACGGCCGCATGATCACCAGCTCGTTCGGCGCGACGAGGTCGAGGGTCTCCCGCACCCGCTCGTCGAGCAGATCGGGGTCGAGATGGTCGGGCGTCAGGTCGGACACGTTCAGCCGGAGTGCGGCGCGTTCGGCGCGAAGCTGATCGAGATGGGTGTTTTCGGCGGCGATCTGCCGAGTCAGCTGCATCCAGGCGATGAACCCGCGATCACCCTCAACGAGGTTGTAGGCGAAATAGCCGGTCAATGCGATCCCAAGGACCGGGCCGATCAGGGCTCGCCCCCGCCGCCGCAATTCGCGCATCACGATCATCGCACAACAGGAACACCGGTGGGCTGGCTCGTCAACCCCGGCGTGGTGCGGCCGGGTGGCGCGCGAGCACTGAGCGGCCGGCGTAAACCGCGGCCGTTCCGAGCTGTTCCTCGATTCGGATCAGCTGGTTGTATTTGGCGATGCGGTCCGAGCGCGACAGCGAGCCGGTCTTGATCTGGCCACTGTTGGCGGCCACCGCCAGATCCGCGATCGTGGTGTCCTCGGTCTCGCCCGAGCGGTGCGAGAACACCGTGCCCCAGCCAGCCCGCTGGGCGATCTCGACCGCTTCGAGCGTCTCCGAGAGGGTGCCGATCTGGTTGACCTTGACCAAAAGCGCGTTGGCGGCGCCGCGCGCGATGCCTTGGTTCAGCCGCTCGGGGCTGGTGACGAAAACGTCGTCACCGACCAGCTGGATCCTGGCCCCGAGCTCACGGGTCAGCATGACCCAGCCGTCCCAATCGTCCTCGGCCATGCCGTCCTCGATCGAAACGATCGGGTAGCGGTCGACCAGGTCGCGCCAATAGCCGACCAGCGCGGCGGCATCGAGGGTCTGGCCGTCCACATGGTAGGCGCCGTCGCGGTAGAATTCGCTCGCGGCCGGGTCGAGCGCCAGCACCACATCGTCGCCCGGGTGATAGCCGGCGGCCTCGATCGCCTGCATGACGAAACCGAGCGCCGCGTCGGCCGAGGCGAGGTTCGGGGCGAACCCGCCCTCGTCGCCGACATTGGTGCTGTAGCCGGCCTCGGCGAGCTTTTTGCGCAGCGCGTGGAAGATCTCGGAGCCGGCGCGGATCGCCTCGGTGACCGAGGCAGCGCCCACCGGCATGATCATGAATTCCTGGATGTCGATCGGGTTGTCGGCATGGACGCCGCCATTGACGATGTTCATCATCGGCGCCGGCAGGGTGCGGGCAAAGATGCCGCCGACATAGCGGTAGAGCGGCTGGCCGAGGTCGAGTGCGGCGGCCTTGGCAGCGGCGAGGCTCGTGCCCAAAATCGCGTTGGCGCCGAGCCGGCCCTTGTTCGGGGTGCCGTCGAGCTCGATCAGGGTGCGGTCGAGCGCCAGCTGATCGGCCGCCTCGAACCCCGACAACGCGTCAAAAATCTCGCCGTTGACCGCTTCCACCGCCTGGAGCACGCCACGCCCGCCAAAGCGGGTCCCGCCGTCGCGCTTTTCGATCGCCTCGTGCGCCCCGGTCGAGGCGCCGGACGGGACCGCGGCGCGCCCCATTGTGCCGCTGTCCAAGGTCACCTCAACCTCGACCGTCGGATTGCCCCGACTGTCGAGGATCTCGCGCGCATGGATATCGGCGATCGCGGTCATTGGCAGCCTCGTAAATTCGCTTCCGGGATGAAAGGTCGAGAGATTAAGCGACCGGCTGCGGCCTTGCCTTGGCAATCTTGTCAAAGGCGATCAGCTCCCCGAGCAATCCGGGCAAGGTGCGCAATGGCAGCATCGTCTGCCCCTCGCAGGGGGCGCGGTCGGGGTCCTGATGGGTCTCGATGAACACCGCGGCGACGCCGATTGCGACCGCGGCGCGGGCCAGCACCGGGGCGAATTCGCGCTCGCCACCCGAGCGGTCGCCGAGCCCGCCCGGCTGGGCCACGGCGTGGGTCGCGTCGAACACCACCGGGTAGCCGGTCCGCGCCATGATCGGCAACGCGCGCATGTCGACGACGAGGGTGTTGTAGCCGAAGCTCACGCCGCGCTCGCATAACAGGATCTGGTGGTTGCCGGTCGAGGCGATCTTGGCCGCGACATGCTGCATATCCCAGGGCGCCAGGAACTGGCCCTTCTTGACGTTGACCGGCTTGCCGGTCATGCCCGCGGCCAGCAGCAGGTCGGTCTGGCGGCACAGAAACGCCGGCGTCTGCAGCACATCGACGACTTCTGCCACCCGCGCGCACTGCTCCTTCTCGTGCACGTCGGTCAGCACCGGCAGGCCGGTGCGTTCGCGAATTTCGGCGAGGATCGGCAATCCGGCGTCGAGCCCGATGCCGCGCGCGCCCCCGATCGACGAGCGGTTCGCCTTGTCGAACGAGGTCTTGTAGATCAGACCGATTCCGAGCCTGGCGGCGATCTCGGCCAGCGCGGCGCTCATTTCCAATGCATGAGCCCGCGATTCGAGGGTATTCGGGCCGACGATGAACACCAGCGGCAAATCGTTGCCGATCGTGATGTCGCCGATCGCGATGTGGCGAGGGGTCATGGCTCCAGACTTGGGCGGCGAGGCAGTCGGTCCGTTGTCATTGCGAGGAGCCGCAGGCGACGAAGCAATCTCGGCGATGCGGGTGGCCGGCGGCGCGAGATTGCCGCGCTGCGCTCGCAATGACATGGACCGGCTTCATGTCGCGCCTCTTCCTCACACCAGCCGCGACTGGTCGCGCGCCGCGCGGACGAACGAGGAGAACAGCGGGTGCGGCGCGAACGGCGTCGATTTGAGCTCTGGATGAAACTGCACGCCGATGTACCAGGGGTGATCGGGCAACTCGACGATCTCGGGCAGGACGCCGTCGGGCGACATGCCGGAAAACCGCAAGCCCGCCGCCTCCAGCCGGTCCTTGTAGCCGATGTTGATCTCGTAGCGGTGACGGTGGCGCTCGCTGATCTGGTCGGCGCCGTAGATCTCGGCCACCCGGCTGCCCGGCGCCAGCAGGGCCCCATAGGCGCCGAGCCGCATCGTGCCGCCCAAATCCTCGTTCGAATTGCGCCGCTCGATCGTGTTGCCGCGGGTCCACTCGGTCATCAGGCCAACCACCGGGTGCAGGCACGGCCCGAACTCGGTCGACCCGGCGCCGGGCAGGTCGGCCAAGTCGCGGGCCGCCTCGATCACCGCCATGTGCATGCCGAAGCAGATGCCGAAATAGGGCACCCGCCGCTCGCGGGCAAAGCGCGCCGCCTCGATCATGCCGGGCGTGCCGCGCTCGCCGAAGCCGCCGGGAACGAGGATGCCGTGCACCCCTTCGAGCTGGCGCACCGCCTCGGCCTCGGCCTCGAACACCTCCGAATCGATCCAGTCGAGATCGATCCCGACATGGTTGGCGAGCCCGCCATGGGTCATCGCCTCGGCCAAGGATTTGTAGCTGTCCGGCAGGTGGGTGTACTTGCCGACGATGGCGATCGTCACCCGCCCCTCGGGCCGGTGCAGCAGGTTGACGATCTCGTGCCAGCGCGCGAGATCGGGCTCCGGTGCGTCGAGGCCGAAATGCCGGCAGACTTCGCGGTCGAACCCCTCGGCGTGGTAGGCGGCGGGCACCGCATAGATCGTGTCGATGTCGAGCGCCGGAATGACCCGGGCCTCGCGCAGATTGCAGAACAGCGCGATCTTTTTGCGTGCGCCGGGCGGGATCGGCCGGTCGCAGCGGCATAAGAGAATGTCGGGCTGGATGCCGAGGCCGAGCAATTCCTTGGTCGAATGCTGGGTCGGCTTGGTCTTTAATTCGCCGGCGGCCGGGATGTACGGCACCAGGGTCAGGTGCACGAACATCACCCGTTCGCGGCCGAGCTCGTAGCCGAGCTGGCGAATTGCCTCGAGGAACGGCAGGCTCTCGATGTCGCCGACGGTGCCGCCGATCTCGCACAAGACGAAATCCTCGCCGTCGAGGTCGGCCTGGATGAACTCCTTGATCGCATCCGTGACGTGCGGGATGACCTGGACCGTGGCGCCGAGATATTCGCCGCGCCGCTCGCGCCCGATCACGGTCGAATAGATCCGCCCAGTGGTCACCGAATCGCTGCGCCGCGCCGCGACCCCGACATAGCGCTCGTAATGGCCGAGGTCGAGGTCGGTCTCGGCCCCGTCATCGGTGACGTAGACCTCGCCGTGCTGATAGGGGCTCATCGTCCCGGGGTCGACGTTGAGATAAGGGTCGAGCTTGCGCAGCCTGACCCTGAACCCGCGCGCCTGTAGGAGCGCGCCGAGCGCCGCCGCCGACAAGCCCTTGCCCAGAGAGGAGACCACGCCGCCGGTAATGAAGATGAACCGCGTCATGGAATCCCAGCCTATAGCATCGCGCGGCGCCGTCATATTGGTAAATGAGGCGGGATTTCGGGAAATGAAGCTGGGGCGGCCGGACCGGGCCGTCCCCCTCATCCGCCGGATGGAAGCGGCCCTGATCGGCCGATCAGTGGGCGAGCGGGGCGCTGGGCGCGGCGGGGGTCGCCGGCGAGGCTGGAGCAGTCGGAGCCGCCGGCGCCAGCGGGACCGCGGGCACCGCCGGGCCGCCCTGGTCGATGATCGATACCGGCGCATGCTGGCGATTGTGCAAAACCACCAACAGCACGCTCGTGGTCATAAAGGCGGCGGCGAGAATCGCGGTGGCGCGGGTCAGCAAATTCGCCGTCGACCGGCCGGTCATAAACCCCGACATGCCGCCGCCCCCCATGCCGAGGGCACCGCCCTCGCTCTTTTGCAGGAGGATGACCGCGACCAGCGCGATCGCCACCATGATGTGAATGACGAGCAGCAAAATGATCATGGGCAGAACTTAATCATTTTGCCAGCCGGTAGCCAGCAGCGACCGACCAGCGGCCGAAACGCATCATCCCGAGCAGCAGGCGATCGCCCAGAACGCGTCGGGATCGAGGCTGGCGCCGCCGACCAGCGCGCCGTTGACATCGTTGAGAGCGAGGATTGCTGCGGCGTTCGCCGGATTGACCGAGCCGCCGTAAAGGATGCGCGAATCGGGCGCGAGGTCGGCGCGAATCGCCGCATGCATCGCCGCGATGTCGTCGAGGGTGGCGCTGAGCCCGGTGCCGATCGCCCACACCGGCTCATAGGCGACGATCAGCCGGTCGCGGTCGAGGCCGTCCGGGATCGAGCCCGCCAGCTGCGCCCCGACCACGGCAATCGCCTCGCCGGCCTCGCGCTGCGGCCGGGTCTCGCCGACGCACAGGATCGCGTCGAGGCCGGCGCGATGCGCGGCGGCGACCTTGTCGCGGATCTCGAAATCGGTCTCGCCATGGCCGTGGCGGCGCTCGGAATGCCCGAGGATGACATGGGTGCAGCCGGCATCGGCCAGCATCTCGGCGCTGATGTCGCCGGTAAAGGCGCCGTTCGGCGCGGCGTGGCAATCCTGGCCGCCGAGCCGGACCCCGCTGCCGGCGATGACCTCGCATACCGCCGCGAGCAGGGTTGCCGGCGGGCAGATCAGCAGCTCGCAGGCCGGCGCCTCCGCACCCGCTCCGCCCCTTGCCCGCTCCACTATGCCCGCCGCCAGCGCCAGCCCGTCGGCGCGCCGCCCGTTCATCTTCCAATTGCCTGCGATCAGCTTTGTCCGACCCGTCATCCGCCTCTCCCCTTGCTCGATCGGCTTCTGGCAATCTGCGTTGAGGCGCGACACTACCAGCGCCGGCGCGCCTTGACAGCCTTTCCGGCCGTCCGCTTAATGCCGCCGGCCGGCGTGGATGGCCGACGCGGGCGCGTAGCTCAGCGGGAGAGCACACCCTTCACACGGGTGGGGTCACAGGTTCAATCCCTGTCGCGCCCACCATCGGCCGGCCGCGCCATACCATCGGGCCGACAGGCGCGTAGCTCAGTGGCAGAGCGCTCCTAGCACATGGGAGAGGTCAGGGGTTCGATTCCCTTTCGCGCCTACCACCGTGCATGGACGCCTGATCCCCTCGCCTATCGACCGCCGTGACCCGCCGGCGTAGGTTTCGCCCTCGCAGCGAAGGCGGAGGCGACCCATGCAAGTCACGCGGATCGGCGATTTCGAAGTGCGGCGCATTACCGAGTACGAAGGCCCGTTCATCGCGCCCGGAGATTTCTTCCCCGATTTCGACCCGGAGGTGTTGCGCGCCAACCCCGACATGACCGGGCCACGGCTGATCGACCCGGTGAGCGGCAAGCTCGTCTTCAGCTTCCACAGCTTTATCGTCAAGACCGGGCATCACACGATCCTCGTCGACTCCTGCCTCGGCAACGACAAGGAGCGCCCGTCGCGCCCGCAATTCCACCATCTGCGCACGTCCTATCTGGCCGATCTCGCCGCCGCCGGGGTTCAGCCGGAACAGGTCGACTTTGTCATGTGCACCCATCTGCACTGGGACCATGTCGGCTGGAACACAAGGCTCGAAAACGGCCGTTGGGTCCCGACCTTCCCAAACGCGCGCTACATCATGGCGCGGCGCGAGTTCGACCACTGGCAGCGGGTGCAGCAGCAGGGCGGCGAGTCGCCGCACCGCCTCGCCTTCGAGGACAGCGTATTGCCGGTGGTGCGCACCGGCCAGTCGCAATTGGTCGACGACGATTTCGCGCTCGAGGACGGGCTGTGGTTCGAGGCCGCACCCGGCCATACGCCGGGCAATGTCGTGATCCACGCCCGCTCGGGCGATGACCGCGCCGTCTTCCTCGGCGACGTCTTGCACCACCAGCTGCAATTGGCCAAGCCCGAATGGTCGACCCTGGCCTGCACCGACCGCGAATTGTCGCGCAAAACGCGGATGCGGCTCGTCGAGGAGCACGCCGAGCGCGGCACCCGCCTTCTCCCGGCGCATTTCCCGGCGCCGACGGTCGGCCATATAAGCCGCCACGGCAGCGCCTACCGCTACGAATTCGAATCGTGAAGTCGCCTGTGCGACAGCTGCGGATCGCCCCCGGCTGTTCGCTCGATAAACCGAAATAATCAGCCTAAGATGGTTGCCGGAGCCCGCGCTAACCGGATAGGAGCATGACTGCCATGATCCGCCGACTATTTATAACAATGATTCTCCTGCTTTTCGCTGCTGGAGGATTTTTCGGTGCCTCTCCCATGGCGGCGGGACCTTTCAATCCGTTTGGAATACTATTTTTGGGCCTCGCTGTTCTAGCTTGGAGTAAATGGACGATAATCACCGGGGCTTTCAGCCCAGCGCTATTCGATGGGATATGCGCACGCAACAGCGGCACCTTTCGCGCTGTCGATGACCACTATCGCCGCGACGGGCAGCGAGACTATCGCGAACCCGAGTAGCGTTGTCGGCCGTGAGCGTCGTGCTTTCTTACGATAGATCGACGGACAGCCTCTACATCGAGCTCCCGGTGTTGCCGGCCAGGCAGACGCGGGAGCTTGAGGAGGATGTCAATATCGACCTCGGCGAGGATGGTCAGCCGGTCGGCTACGACGTACAGCACGCCTCCAAAAAACGTGACTTGATAATGTCGATCATTCTGGGCAGCGAGCCGAGGGTCGCAGCGGAATGAAGCCGGCGAGGAGATGACAATGACCAGGATGACGGGCGGCGGGGCCTTGGTCGAGATGCTGCGCCGGCACGGGGTGGATACGATCTTTGCCTTGCCAGGGGTGCAGAACGACGCGCTCTTCGTCGCCTTCTACGATGCCGGCGAGGCGTTGCGGGTGATCCATACAAGGCACGAGCAGGGTGCGGCGTATATGGCCCTCGGCTATGCGCGGGCGACCGGTAAGGTCGGAACCTATGCGGTGGTGCCGGGGCCGGGGTTGCTGAATACCACGGCGGCGCTGGCCACTGCCTACGCCACCAACGCGCCGGTGCTGTGCATCAGCGGCCAGATCCCCTCGGACATGATCGGGCGTGGCTTTGGCCTGTTGCACGAAATCCCCGACCAGCTCGGGGTGATGCAGCGGCTGACCAAATGGGCGGCGCGCATCGACCATCCGACTCAGACCGGAAAGCTGGTCAACGAGGCCTTCCGGCAATTGCGCGACGGCCGCCCGCGCCCGGTCGGGCTCGAGATTCCGCCCGATGTGCTGGCGCTGGCAGGCGAAGTCGCCTTACCGGCCGCCGAGGCCGCGCCGCCGATCACCGAGCCCGACCTGGAGCTGATCGACAAGGCGGCGGCCTTGCTTGCTGCGGCCAAGAAACCGCTGATCTTCGTCGGCAGCGGCGCCGTCGATGCCGGCGAGGAAGTGCTGGCCGTCGCCCAAATGCTGCAAGCCCCGGTAGTCAGCTTCACCGGCGGCAAGGGCATCGTCAGCGACCGTCATTACCTCGCCCAATCGGCATTGGCCGGCCATGAATTGTGGCGCGAGGCCGATGTCGTGCTGGCGGTCGGGACCCGTCTCCATCAGCCGCAATTGCGCTGGGGCGTCGACCGCGACCTGAAACTCATCCGTATCGACATCGATCCGGTCGAGATCACCCGCTACTTCAAACCGGCGCTCGGCATCGTCGCCGACGCCAAGGCGGCGCTCGCTGCGCTCTATGCCGCCCTCGGGCGGCAGGCCCCGAGCCGGCCATCGCGCCGGGACGAGCTCGAAACCTTGAAATCCGCCACCCTCGCCCGGCTCGACCAGCAGCTCGGCGCGCAATGCGAATATCTGCGCGCGATCCGCGCCGAGCTCCCCGATGACGGGATCTATGTCGAAGATCTGACGCAGGTGGGCTATGTCGGGCGGATGGCGTTCCCGGTCTACCACCCGCGCACCTACATCCACAGCGGCTATCAGGGCACGTTGGGCTTCGGCTTTGCGACGGCGCTCGGCGCCAAGGTCGGGCGGCCCGACCGGCCGGTAGTCTCGGTCTGCGGCGATGGCGGGTTCATGTTCAACGTCCAGGAATTGTCGACCGCAGTGCGCCACGGCATCGATGTCGTCGCCATCGTCTTTGCCGACGGCGCCTACGGCAATGTGCGGCGCATGCAAAAAGAGGATTACGGCAACCGGCTGATCGGCGTCGATCTGCACAACCCGCATTTCCCGAAGATGGCCGAGAGCTTTGGCGGCGCCGGCGTGCGCACCACCACCCCCGAGGGCCTGCGCCGCGAGCTGGCGGCGGCTTTGAAACGCCGCGGCACCACCCTGATCGAGGTCGCGGTCGGCGAGATGCCCGACCCGTGGAAGGTTCTGATCCCGCCCCGCGTCCGCGGCATGAGATGACGGCTAGCGGCTTTTTGCGCCGGCGGCAGATTTCTCGCCGGCAGCACCTCCTATAGCCCTCCCCCTCGATGGCGGAGGGTTGGGTGGGGGTGATGCCGGCGCAAATCTTCAACAATCGTCGCGTGCGATGCACTTCGGATCCTCAGGCCGGACGAAGAAAACGGCCCTCAGCCGCGCTCTAGTCCAATCCAGAGAACGTTATGTGAAAGCTGGTGCCGTCAAATGTAAACGACGTCAAAAAATGCAACGAAGAATCTCCATTGTCCCAAATGTCGATCCTGCCCTGTCCCGGAATGCCTAAGTGAACTCCGACGCTTGCGGGGGACGAGCCGGCGTAGTTGACAAAGCCACCCGCAAAATCAGCTCTCATTTTGGGCTTGGTTATGGGTGTTTCAGCCTCGAGCTGGGCATCGGTGTAGTTAAAGGCTGTCCTCAGCGAGCTGGCCGGCCGGAAGTTCGTCCCAATAAACTTGACAATTTCCGTACCGTCTGCAGCGGTTCCGGCGCTGGTGATCGACGTAATCTTCTGTTGAGTGAAGGTAAACCGTGGCTCCAGATGCCAGGCCTGGTTGTTGCTCGATGTTTGGTGCTGATCGTAGATGTTAAGCCGCGTGCCATCTTTGGCGATCGCACCCTCTACGTCCATAACAATCGTAGGCGAAGGATAATCGAGAAGGCTTTGGATCGCGAAGGCGTTTGGGTCACTTTCTGCGCAGTCAACGGGTGTCCAAAGCTGGTTATTACCAGAGTTCTTCCCGTAAGTCTGAAGTTGAGTTCTATCCGCCGTGCGTGAATGCGGAACATCGATGACGAGATTGTGACCCAGCGCGCTACGAATGAAAAAGAAGTTCTGGTCGTTATTGGTTGCCCCCTGTTCGAATGTCCAGAGCTGGTTGGGGTTACCGTTCTTACTCCATATGTGTAAGCCGATGGGCGTAGTCTGGGAATGTGGTACGTCGATAACGAAGTCGTTGCTCAGCAGGCTGCGAATCAAATACTGATTGCTCACAGTGGCCGCTCCTCATTCTGTGGCTCGTCAGCCGAGCCGACATTTTCCCGTGGACAGCCGATCCGCCCGCGCTCCAGCAGCATCGCTCGGGAATCGGTCGGAGAATATGAGGCGGTTCACACTTGCGTGCCCTTTACACCTAAAATTTATATCCGGTCGACCAGGTGATCAACGTTTCGATCAATACTCCCGATCTCCGCCAGTTCGGCTGGCTTCGCATTGGCGGCGCTGTTCCCGGTGCACTCCGCGGCCGACGTGTCGATGTTCTTGAAGGCGAAATCGGGATCTCGTGCCTTTTTGGGGCCGTCAGGCGCAATGGGACTTCCGTCGGCATCCATCGACTCCGCCTGGACGTCCGGGGTCTTTCCGGCAATATAGCGTAACGCCGATCGGTTCTTCAGGGTCAGCTCAGATGTTCGACAAATCCAAGCTCGACGCGTTGCGCGCCAAATACGAGGGCGCCAAGGAAACCGAGGTGGCGCCGGAGCGCTTCCGCAAGCCGCTCGGCCTGGTGTTCGGCGAGCGCTATCGCCGGGCGATGCCCTATGCCGGCGTCTCGACCCTGCTCGATCTGCCGTATCGGCCCGACGCCCCCGATCTGCCGGATTTCGGCGGGCTCGACGTGGCGCTCGTCGGGGTGCCGATGGATCTCGGCGTGACCAACCGCGCCGGCGCCCGGTTCGGGCCGCGGGCGGTGCGCGAGGTCGAGCGCATCGGCCCCTACAATCATGCGCTCGGCGTCACCCCGAAAGGCGAATGCGCCGCCGCCGATATCGGCGACGTGCCGCTGCGCTCGCGCTTCAGCCTCGACCAGTCGATCGAGGACATCGCCCAGTTCTATGCGCGCATCCACGCCGTGGGGGTGCGGCCCGTTTCGGTCGGCGGCGACCATTCGGTCAGCTACCCAATCTTGAAATCGCTCGGCGCCGGGCGGCCGCTGGGCCTCGTCCATATCGACGCCCATTGCGACACGATGGGCGAGGTCGACGGCTCGAAATTCCACCATGGCGGCCCGTTCCGCCAGGCGGTGCTGGCCGGCGCCCTCGACCCCGAGCGCACGATCCAGATCGGCATCCGCGGGCCGGCCGAGATCTTCTGGGGCTTTTCCTACGAATCGGGAATGACCGTGTTGCACATCGAGGATGTCGACCGGATGGGCGTCGCGGCGGTCGTCGAGAAGGCGCGCGCGGTCATTGGCGACGGGCCGACCTATATCTCGTTCGATGTCGATGGGCTCGACCCGGCCTACGCCCCCGGCACCGGGACGCCCGAATCGGGCGGGCTCACCCCGCGCGAGGCGCAGGCGATCCTGCGCGGGCTCAAGGGCCTCGACATCGTCGGCGGCGACGTGGTCGAGGTCGCCCCGCAATACGACGCGACCAGCAACACCGCGATGGTCGGCGCGCAGATGCTGTTCGAGATATTCTCGCTCGTGGTCCTCGGCCCGAAGTTCAACCGCCGCGCTTAGCCTCGCTTGGCCGCCAGCAAATCCCGGATCTCTTCGAGCAATACCTCACTCCTGGGCGGCGGCGGGGGTGCGGCCTCGGGGCGGCGATAGACCCGCGACAACGCCTTGACCAGCCAGAACACGGCGAAGGCGACGATGATGAACTGGATAACGGTGTTGATGAAGACGCCGACGTTGAGGGTCACCGCCCCAACCTTCTGCGCCTCGGCCAGGGTCGCCGCATGCGGCCCCTTCAAGGTCACGAAGATGTTGCTGAAATCGATGCCGCCGACGACGAGGCCGATGACCGGGGTCAGGATGTCCTTGACCAAGCTGTTGACGACGCCGGTAAAGGCGACCCCGATGATGATGCCGACGGCGAGGTCGACGACGTTGCCGCGCATGATGAACGCGCGAAACTCGCCGAGCCAGCCCGGCTGCCGCAGGCGCAAAGACGATGCGGTTCGTTCGCTCATCGATCCCTCCCTCTGACGATCGGCTCCATTATCGCGCGCTGATTTCTTCGGCAAGAGCGGCGACCTCGGCGGCGGCCGGGCTCGCGGCCGCGGTTTCGAGCACGCCCAGACCGTGCGCCATCGCCTGCACCAGGCCGACGCGGTTGCCGATCCGGGCGGTCGCGATCGCCGCCCCCATCTGCGAAAGCGCCGCGGCGATGCGCGCGGTGACGTTCGAACGCGGCGCCACGCGGTTTAGCACGGCCAGCATTTGC
>DASYNW010000137.1:0-33960 GCA_036008325.1 Allostellaceae bacterium | reverse complement strand
AACAATTCGCTCATCATGCGCGAACGTCCGGCATAACCCACGCCGCCGCCCGCGCATCCCTTCCCATCGTCCACAATCTCAATCAACAATCCCCGCACCCGACCGACGCCGCCACAGGGGCCGCGCTTATAACCCCTCCCCAATCCCCTCGTCAACCCCGATCAGGATCGGCGCTGTCGACGATTGGGGCGGTTGTTGCCGGGGCGGCTCTTCGCATCGGGAGGGCCCGACCTCGAAGGCTGCCCCAGGCGGGCATGACGGACTGGTAAGATGGGAGCGGGCATGCCCGCTGTCCAGAGAGGCTGCAATAAAAGCACTCTTGCCGAGAAACCGCCTCAGAGCAGGCCGAGCGCGCGCAGCTCGGCCAGCATCCGCTCGGGCGGCAGCCCCCCGTCCTGCGCGCGGTCGGGCGGCGCGTCTTCGGGCGCGAGGTAGCGCCAGCCCTGAAACGGCCGCCAGGGCCGCGACAGGGTCGGCACCAGCCGGCCATCGACCTCGATCAGGCAGTAGCGGCGGCCATTCTCGTCACGCTCGCGGCGAAACCCGGCGACCGGCTGGCGCACCCGGATCTGGCCACGGATCACCCAATAGATCGAGCCGCCGGCGAGCAATTCGGCCGCCTGGCGCGGGTGGTTTCGGGTATAGACCCAGTCGCCGCCGCGCTCGGCCGCGCGCGCCGCCCGCACCCGGACGAGGTCGTCGATATCGGCGATGCCGACCGCGAGCTTGAGCAGATGGAGCGCCATGCGCGGGGGCGAACGCGCTCAGGCCGTCCCGCCCGCAGGCGGGTCCCCGGCGAGAACGACCAGCTCGGCCCCCTCCTCGACCATGTCGCCGACGGCAAAGCGCAGCCGCTCCACCCGGCCGTCGGCGGGGGCGAGGATCGTATGCTCCATTTTCATCGCCTCGATCGTCAGCAGCGGCTGGCCGCGCCGCACCGGGCTGCCGGGCTCGACCAAGAGCCGGGTCACCCGCCCCGGCATCGGCGCGGTCAGCCTTCCACCCGTCGGATCGTCGTCGACCGGCGCCGCCAGCGGGTCGATCTCTACCAGCCGCCAGCTCTCGCCGTCGCTCGACACCACGGTCAGGGCGCCGTGCTCGAGCACGATGACCCGGCGGCGCTTTCCGTCGAGCACCAGGCCCAGCGCGCCGTCGGGCCGCATTTCGGCGCTGGCGGCGATGGTCCGCTCGCCGATCCGCAGCAGCCAGCCGCCAGCGCGCGCGGTCGCCGCGACAATTCGAGGCTCGGCCCGAGGCCCGGCATCGTCGCGAAAGACGAAATCCTGGTGAGATGCCCGGTCGAGCCGCCAGCCATCATTCCCGGCCCAGGGCGAATAGGGGTCGCCCGAACCCTGCGCCGCGACGGCAGCCGTCGCCGCGCGGGCGCCGAGCCGGGACAGCGCCGCGGCCGCGAGCGCGGTGTCGGGGGCCGGTCGGTGCGGCGGCATCAACGCCGCGCGATGGCGCTCGATAAAGCCGGTATCGAGGGCGCCCGCGGCGAAATCGGGCTCGGCCGCGAGCCGGGCCAGAAATCCCAGATTGGTGCGCAACCCGAGCACCGCCGTCTCGGCCAATGCCCGGCGCAAGCGCCGGATCGCCGCCGGCCGATCCTCGCCCCAGGCGATGATCTTGGCGATCAGCGGGTCGTAAAGGGCGCTCACCCGGTCGCCCTGCCGCGCCCCGGTATCGACCCGCGCCAATTCGGGCGGCGGCAGCCGCAGGCCATGCAGCACCCCGGTCTGCGGCAGAAAATCGCGGTCGGGATCTTCGGCGTAGAGCCGCGCCTCGATGGCATGGCCGGCCGCCGCCAGATCCTGCTGGTGCCGCGGCAATGGTTCGCCCGCGGCGACCCGCAACTGCCACTCGACCAGATCGAGCCCGCTCACCGCCTCGGTGACGGTATGCTCGACCTGCAGGCGCGTGTTCATCTCGATAAAGAAGAATTTGCCGCCCTCGGCGATGAACTCGACGGTGCCGGCGCCGACATAGCCGACCGCGCGGGCGGCGCCGGTCGCCGCCTCGGCCATCGCCCGGCGCCATTCGGGGTCGAGCCCCGGCGCCGGCGCTTCCTCGATCACCTTTTGATGGCGGCGCTGGATCGAGCAGTCGCGGTCGAAGATGTGGACCACATCGCCCTGCCGGTCGGCAAAGATCTGCACCTCGATATGCCGCGGCCGGGCGAGGTACTGCTCGATCAGCATCCGCGCGTCGCCAAAGGCGCCCTTGGCTTCGCGCCGGGCCGCCTCGAGCGCGGCGGCGAATTCGCCCGCTTTGGCGACGATCCGCATGCCCCGGCCGCCGCCGCCGGCGGACGCCTTGATCAGCACCGGAAAACCGATCCGCCGGGCTTCGTCTGCGAGGCGCTGGGGGTCCTGGTCGGCGCCGTGATAGCCCGGCACCAGCGGCACCCCGGCCCGCGCCATCAGCGTTTTGGCCGCCGCCTTCGAGCCCATCGCCCGCATCGCCGCTGCCGGCGGCCCGATAAAGGTGAGCCCCGCCCGCTCGCAGGCCTCGGCGAAATCGGCGTTCTCCGACAAGAAGCCGTAGCCCGGATGCACCGCCTGCGCGCCGCTCGCCCGCGCCGCGGCGACGATCGCGCCGATGTCGAGGTAGCTCTCGTGCGCCGAGGGCGGCCCAATCGGCCAGGCCTCGTCGGCCTCGGCGACAAAGAGCGCGTCCCGGTCAGCCTCGGCATAGACCGCGACCGTGGCGATCCCCAGCCGGCGCGCGGTGCGGATCACCCGGCAGGCGATCTCGCCGCGATTGGCGATCAGGATCTTCGAAAACATGCTCACATCCGGAACACGCCGAAATGCGTGGGCTCGCCCGGGACACCCGAAATCGGCGCGTTGAGGGCGGCCGAAATCGCCAAGGCCAGCACCATCCGCGTATCGGCCGGGTCGATCACCCCGTCATCCCACAGCCGCGCACTGGCATAATAGGGATGGCCCTGCGCCTCGTACTGGGCGCGGATCGGCGCCTTGAACCGCTCCTCCTCGGCCGCGTCCCACCTCTCGCCCCGCGCCTCGCGCCCGTCGCGGCGGATCTGCGCCAGCACCGCGGCCGCCTGCTCGCCGCCCATCACCGAGATCCGCGCATTCGGCCACATCCACAAAAACCGCGGCCCATAGGCCCGCCCGGCCATGCCGTAATTGCCGGCGCCAAAGCTGCCGCCGATGATGACCGTGAATTTCGGCACCGCCGCGGTCGCCACCGCGGTCACCATCTTGGCCCCGTCCTTGGCGATGCCGCCGGCCTCGTATTTGCGGCCGACCATGAACCCGGCGATGTTCTGCAGAAACACCAGCGGGATCAGCCGCTGCGCGCACAATTCGATGAAATGCGCGGCCTTCAACGCACTTTCCGAGAACAGGATGCCGTTATTGGCGACGAGGCCCACTGGATAGCCCCAGATCCGCGCGAAGCCGCATACCAGGGTGGGCCCGTAGAGCCGCTTGAACTCGTCGAATTCGCTGCCGTCGACGAGCCGGGCGATGATCTCGCGCACGTCATAAGGCTGGCGCCTGTCCTGCGGCACGATCCCATAGAGCTCCTCGGCCGGGTAGATCGGCGCCACCGGCGGCCTCACCTCGACCCCGACCTGCTTCACCCGGTTGAGATTGCCGACGATGCGCCGGGCGATCCCCAGCGCATGCCGGTCGTCGAGCGCCAGATGGTCGGTGACCCCGGAGACCCGGCTGTGCAATTCCGCCCCGCCCAGCTCCTCGGCGCTGACCACCTCGCCGGTGGCGGCGCGCACCAGCGGCGGCCCGCCGAGAAAAATCGTCCCCTCGCCCTTGACGATGATCGATTCGTCGGCCATTGCCGGCACATAGGCGCCGCCCGCCGTGCACGAGCCCATGACGAGCGCGATCTGCGGCAGCCCCGCCGCCGACAGCCGCGCCTGGTTGTAGAAGATCCGGCCGAAATGCTCGCGGTCGGGAAACACCTCGTCCTGCGCCGGCAGATAGGCGCCCCCCGAATCGACCAGATAGAGGCACGGCAGCCGGTTCTCGTCGGCGATCTCCTGGGCGCGCAGATGCTTTTTGACGGTGATCGGGAAATAGGTCCCGCCCTTGACCGTCGCGTCATTGGCGACGACGACGCATTCCCGGCCCATGACCCGGCCGATCCCGGTGACGATCCCGGCCGCCGGCACCTCACCGTCATACATGCCGAACGCCGCCAGCGCCGACAATTCGAGAAACGGCGAGCCCGGATCGAGCAAGAGCCGCACCCGCTCGCGCGCCAGCAATTTCCCCCGCGCCAGATGCCGCCGCCGCGCCGCCTCCCCGCCCCCCTCCTCGACCGCCGCGAGTTTCGCCCGCAAATCCGCGACCAGCCCCCGCATCGCCGCGTCATTGCCGCGAAAGCCGTCGGAGCGGGGATCGAGTGCGGTGCTGAGAATGGTCATCCTTGCCCGCCACCTTGCCCAAGCCCAGCCCGCCCGGGCAAGCGGAAACCAAATCTCGCCGGCCTTGTGCCACGGCTGTCCGGTTCAGGTCCGTTTACAGGTTGGCCCTGTCTTCAGGATGTTGTTTCTCCCGACAGTCGATGGCCGGACTTGTTCCGGCCATCCACGGACCAGGGCCGGGTCGAAGGAGGGCGTGGATCACCGGGACGAAGCTCGGTGATGACGACTGACGGTAGAGGTTTTGGGCAATCCTGCAATCGGCTCTGTGAAACCGGACAGCCGTGGAACAAGCCCGGTGATGACGATCGAGAATAGAGGCATGAGGATGCTGTACAACCTCGGTTGCTAAACCGGACAGCCGTGCACCTTGGTCCGGGCATCCACGTTGTTGCGATGGGACCGACCGGCCAGAACGCCATATAAGGTAATTTATCGCGCTTTATTGCGCCGCTTGGCCCAGGCAGTGGGCCGGGACAAACTTGGCGTTCGCGTAGCCGTCAGGAACCCAAGGCACTCCCGCCGGGCACGCATACGGCTGACCTGCACTTGCGGTCGGGGTGCACCCCGCCGTCGTGCCAATCGCTGCGACGCCCATCACAAGGCCGGTGAACATCATCACAAGAGAACGCATGTCCATGACCCTTCCTCCTGCGGATGCATCCATTACCCTTACCCGGCGGTTCGCGTCGCGCGGCGAATGGTCGGGTATGCCCCATTATAGGCCGGGTCTGGTTGAATGGTCATGGCTAAACGGGTGTGCCACCGTTGGCCCAAAAAAAACAGCGCAGAATGCGAGTTCTGGGAAATCACCGCGTAAAAGTCCGATAAGGCGCGGGTACCACGTCCGCTCGGGCCTCTTGAGCGCCGTCCTTTGGGACCGCTCCCGACAGTGAGCCTCCCCCGAATTGCTGGACATCGGGTTATGAGGATTTCAGGTTTGCCTTATCCTCTTCTTTTGCAGATCCAATTACCCTTGCGACTTCCTGCCCGATCGATTGGCCTATCTTGTAGAACGGATATAATGTCTGCTTGAACCAATAAGTGATGAGGCCTCTCACTGTGCTGTCGCTCTCGACAACCCATCTTTCGATCCCCTTGACACCCATGGGAGGATACCAGTTGAAATCCTTGGCCATAGTGCCGAATAAAAAATCCCAGATGACGAGGCGCTCGCCGTAGGTCACATCAAAATGTTCAGGCATAATAGAGTGGTGGACGCGATGGTATTGGGGACTCACAAGGATATATTTTAGGGGGCCTAAATTAGTCTTAACATTAGCATGGATAAAAAACGCCCAGAAAGTCCTGACAACGATAAAAATAGACCATGTGGTCGGGGCTCCTCCGACGAAGGCGATCGGCACCGTGGCAATGGCCTCACGGACGATTTGATCTACGAAATGCGATCGGTCCCCTGTCATCGGATTCAGGTGCTCTTGTGAATGATGTATGGAATGAAAATACCAGAGCCACTTAACCTTGTGTCGCAGTCGATGGCTTACATAAAACATCAGATCGGCTATGAGGAATGCACCTATCCCTTGAAGCCAAAGCGGGCTGTTATCGAGCAGTCCGGTATTCAGAAATGGCAGCGTCTGATGATAGAAATTACTGACTTCGGTTATAAAAATATTAACGGAGGGGAAGATCAGTATTCCGTTGGCTATTGGATAACTCCAATCATAAAATAATGCCTTCCTCGATCTCCGACTGGCCGGTAGAAATCGCTCAAAGAACAAGCAAGGTAAAAGCCCGAATATCCAACCCTTATAGCCGAAAATGTAATCGCGAAGGACTTCCCATACGGGTAGAAGACCCGCATCTATGAACATGATTTTTAGGTCATGACTGCTGAAAGGCAACAGGCTAAATACCAAGTCCCGGAGCGAGTCGAAAATATCGTTCATCTGGCATTTCCCCCGATCAATTATGCTGCAATCACGGGGCCGTTTGCCGAAATATAAGCAAAAATAGTGCCACTTTCCCATGTCATTGTAAGGAAACACTCTTGATGATTAACGGTTTGCTTGCTGTAAGAATTTCCGACGGCCTTGCGACAACGCAAAGCCCCAAAGGTTCAGTTTCTCTCCCTGACAGATGTGTAAAGAAATCCGACACCCTCAATCCTATGGGCGCGCTCCACTACACAGCGCCGCAACTCTGACCCTCAGAACGAGTAAGACGTAAGACGATGCATTGCGCTCGTGGCGCAGCCATGTCATCGGCCAGCCTTCCGAGGGAGGACAAGGAAGGATTGCCGCGTCCTTGGCGCCGTCCACTCGGCGCACATCATAACGCGATGAGGCGAGACGGCCGCGTATTAAACTCGTAGGACGCCGCTAAATTCGCCGAAATCGCATCCTATGTTGCCGCCTTCGGATGGCGCTCGCTGATGCGCGCCGCAAAGTGAAGGAGATGAGCGGATGGCGATGGCTGCAAATCCTCTGCAGAAACAGCCAGCAAGGGGGACGGGGCGACGCTTCGAGAAGGGGCAGTCGGGCAACCCCAAGGGGCGCCCGCCCGGCTCGCGCAATGAGGCGACGCGGGTGGCCGAATTGCTGCTCGACGGCGAGGCCGCGGCGTTGACCCGCAAGGCCGTGGAGCTGGCGCTCGGCGGCGACCCGGCCGCACTGCGGCTCTGCCTCGAGCGGGTGCTGGCGCCGCGCCGCGAGCGCACCGTCGAGCTCGCCCTGCCGGAAATCCGCGGGGCGGCCGATCTCGGCACGGCGATGGCGGCGATCACCACGGCGGCGGCCGAGGGCCGGATCTCGCCGGGCGAAGCGGCGGCGCTGGCTCAGGTCGTCGATACCTTTGTCCGGGCGATCGACACCGCCGATTTCGAGCGGCGTCTGCGGCTGTTGGAAGAGGACCGTGCCGCAGGGGCGTAACACGCGCCTCAGCCGGCTCGCCGCGGGTCGGGCCGAGGCCGGATCGGCTGCGGCCGCCCATCGCCACGCGCTGCAAACGCGGGTCGCGGTGTGCAGGATGCTGCGCCGGGCGCTGATCGAGGCCGGCATCGATCCGGCCGCAATCCCGGCCCTGCGCCTCGGCGACGTCGCCCTGGCCGAGCTGGCGACCACCGGCGACCCGCCCGAATTGCGGCAGGCCGACGTGGAGTTCGATGCCGGGGAGGCTGGCATTCTCGAAGAGCGGTTCGCGGCGAAGATCCTGATGCTGGCGCGGCTCTGGCGCGATCGGAGCGCCTCAGATCCGGCTTCGGCTCTCAGGTATGACTTCGCCGCAGCCTCGCTGGCGGAATTGTTCTGCTGGCACCTGTTGCGGCCGGCTTCGTTGCCGGCGGCGCCGCAGCGGCTTGCCTAGATCCGCAAAGCAGCGCAAATGGATCTGCCATGACAGCTCTCGACGCCCTCGACCGTGCCGCGGCACTGGTCCATGCGGTGATGCCGCCGACTCCGCAATATTGCTGGCCGCTCTTGTCGCGGCGGGTCGGGGCCGAAATTTGGGTCAAGCACGAGAACCACACCCCGATCGGCGCGTTCAAATTGCGCGGCGGGCTCGTCTATCTCGACGCGGTCCGGCGCGCCCAGCCGCAGCTGCGCGGCGTGGTGACCGCCACCCGCGGCAATCACGGGCAGAGCATCGCCTATGCCGCCGCGCGCCTCGGCCTCGCCGCGACGATCGTCGTGCCGCACGGCAACAGCGTCGAGAAAAACCGCGCGATGGCCGGGTTCGGGGCGCATCTGGTCGAGGCGGGCCACGATTTCCAGGCCGCCTACGAGCACGCCGTCCTGCTGGCCGAGCGCGAGCGGCTGCACCTGGTGCGCTCCTATGATCCGCTCTTGGTGCAGGGGGTGGCGAGCTATGCGCTAGAGCTGTTCCGGGCGGTGGCCGATATCGATATCGTCTACGTGCCGATCGGGCTCGGCAGCGGGATCTCCGGGGTGATCGCGGCACGCGACGCCCTCGGCCTCACCACCGAGATCGTCGGGGTCGTCGCCGCCGGGGCGCCGGCCTATGCGCTGTCGCTCGCCGCCGGCGCGCCGGTCAGCACCAACGCCGCCGAGACAATCGCCGACGGGCTTGCCGTTCGCGTGCCCGATGCGGCGGCGGTCGAGGCGATCCGCCGCGGGGCCGCGCATGTCGCGACCGTCTCGGAGGCGGAGATCCGCGCGGCGATGCGCATCCTCTTTACCGATACGCACAATGTCGCCGAAGGTGCCGGCGCCGCGGCGCTGGCCGCTGCCTTGCAGGAGCGCCACCGGCTCGCCGGCAAGCGGGTGGCGCTGATCCAATCCGGCGGCAATGTCGACCGGGCCCTGTTCGCCGAGGTGCTGGCCGAGCTCGATGCCGGCTAGACCACGCGGCGCCTGGACGCCAGCACCTCGTCGCGACGATGGCCGGCGACGGTTGCCGTCACCGCGGCGATGAAGGCGCCGACGATCATCGAAAAGGCGGTGAAGAACGACAGGTAAGCGGCCGCCTTGCGCGCCTTGTTGGCGGCGTCGCGCGCCTCGAGGTTGGCCGCCTTCACCTGCGCGCTGACATCGTCGACCCGCTTGGCGGCATCGGGCTGGCTGAGCCCGGTGCGCGCGGCAACGAGCTGGGTCAGATAGGTTTTGTCGGCAGCCGGGACGTCGCCGGCGGCGAGCCCGTGAGCGATGATCGGGGTGGCCTCGGCCCGCACCGGCTGCGGGCTGCGATTAACGTCGGGATGGTCGGTGCGGAACAACTCGGCGACCAGGTAGCCGGTCGGGTCGAGCGCCGAGGAGCCCGATGTGGCGGCGGCGCTGCCGGACGCGCTCGGCGTCGCAGACGTCGCGGTCAGCCGTGCCGCCCCGCCGACCAAGGTCGATGCGGTCGAGGCGAGCACCGCGGCGGTGATCACCGAGGCCACCGCCCAGGCCAGAAAGCCATGCGCGGTGTCGCGGAAATAGACCTCGTCGCTGTGCACCGAAACCCATCGGGTGCGCAGCCGGCCGGTAAGATAGCCGCCAAACGCGGCCGACAGCCATTGCACGACGAGCAGCCAAATTGCTGCGACCGCGCCGAACGTCGTCGCCGACGGATTGGAATTCGACCATGGCGAGATCGAGGCGAAGCCGAAACCGGCGCCGAGCGCGAGCAGGATCAGGCTGATCGCCGCGATCGCGAACGCGCCGCCGATGATCGCCGCCCATGAGATCGCTGCGACCGGGCTTTCCCCCGCCACCGGCCCGGCGGCGACGACGCGCTCGTCGCCGACTCGAATTGTCGAGCTTTCCATCGAATGTCTCCTCGCTCCAGCTAATGCCACAGCAGCAGCAGGATTATGATGATCGGGATCGGTATGCCGATCAGCCACAGCAGAATGGCACCCATGGTTGCATTCTCCTCGCTTCGTTGGTTCGCAAAACGATGGCAAGCGCGGCAGCGTTCCGAGGGGATGCCCATAAATTCGGCATAACCGCCCTTCACCCGAGGGGTTTGCGATCGAGCTTTTCGCGATCTCCGCGCGGTCAGCCGTGCTCCCAGCCAGCGTGGCAGCGATCGGAACGAGAATCGCACCGGCTCGTCACTCACCCGCCGGCGGGCCGTCACCCGGTCTCGATTTTTACGCACGGATCGGCGGGCAGCGCCGAGCGCCATCGCCGCGGCGCGTCATACGGTCTCGGCGAAGATCTCGCGGCCGATCAGCATGCGGCGGATTTCCGAGGTGCCGGCGCCGATCTCGTAGAGCTTGGCGTCGCGCAACAGGCGCCCGGCCGGGTAATCATTGATATAGCCGTTGCCGCCGAGGATCTGCACCGCCTCGAGCGCCATCGCGGTGGCTCGCTCGGCGGCATAAAGGATCGCGCCGGCGGCGTCCTTGCGCGTCGTCCGGCCGCGGTCGCAGGCTCGCGCCACCGCGTAGACGTAGGCTTTGCAGGCGTTCATCGCGGTGTACATGTCGGCGATCTTGGCCTGGATCAGCTGGAATTCGCCGATCGGCTGGCCGAACTGCTTGCGGTCGTGGATATAGGGGATCGCCACGTCGAGACACGCCTGCATGATGCCGAGCGGGCCGGCGGCAAGCACCGCGCGCTCGTAATCGAGCCCGCTCATCAGCACATGCACGCCCTCGCCCTCGGCGCCCAGCACGTTTTCGGCCGGCGCCTCGCAATCCTCGAACACCAGCTCCGAGGTCGGCGACCCGCGCATGCCCAATTTGTCGAGCTTCTGGGCCGGGCGGAAACCCTTGAACCCGCTCTCGATCAGGAAGGCGGTGATGCCGTGCGCGCCGGCGTCGGGCCTGGTCTTGGCATAGACGACCAAGGTGTCGGCGACGTGTCCGTTGGTGATCCACAGCTTGGTCCCGTTCAGGATGTAACGATCGCCCTGCCGGTCGGCGCGCAGCCGCATCGCGACGACGTCCGAACCGGCATCGGGCTCGCTCATCGCCAAGGCGCCGACATGCTCGCCCGAGATCAGTTTTGGCAGGTAGTGGCGCTTTTGCGCCTCGCTGCCGTTGCGCCGAATCTGGTTGATGCAGAGGTTCGAGTGCGCGCCATAGGAAAGCCCGACCGAGGCCGAGGCGCGGCTGACCTCCTCCATCGCCACGCAATGCGCGAGATAGCCCATCCCGGCGCCGCCATACTCCTCCTCGACGGTGATGCCGTGAAGGCCAAGCGCGCCCATCTGCGGCCACAGCTCGACCGGAAAGCGGTCGGTGCGGTCGATCTCGGCGGCGAGCGGCACCACCCGGTCCTCGGCGAAGGCGCGCACCGTGGCCCGCAGCATGTCGATCTCCGGGCCGAGATCGAAATCGAGGGAGGCGAGCCGGGTGTTCTGCATTGCTCGAGCCTGCTGTCGATGGGGCTTACGGTCTATAGCCTCTGGGCCGGCGAAGGGCCACGCGGCCATTGCGGTATTCGCGGAAAACCACATTTTCCGATCATGCACATCGCCCAGACCCGTCTCGATTTCGACACCGAGCCCCGCGAGATCAAGGAGATCACCCCCGAGGTGGCCGACTGGGTCGGGCGCCAGCCGGTTGTGGTCGGCCTGCTGACCGTCTTTATCCAGCACACGTCGGCCTCGCTATTGGTCCAGGAGAATGCCTCGCTCGACGTGCGCCGCGATCTCGACGGCTTTCTGCGGCGGATTGTCCCTGAGGACATGGCGCTCTACCGCCATGATGACGAAGGGCCGGACGACATGCCGGCTCATATCAAGAGCGCCTTGACCCAGGTGCAGCTGACCATCCCGGTCGCCGACGGACGAATGCAGCTCGGCACCTGGCAGGGGATCTTTCTGCTCGAGCACCGCGCGTCGCCGCATCGGCGCTCATTGATCTTGACCCTGATCGGCGAGGACTGCACGGTTCGCGGCTAATTGAAGGCGGCTCTCGTACAGTGCGCATAAAGCTGCGTTCCCGCTGTCGCTATCGCCATCCCGGCGCAGGCCGGGACCCACCGATCAGATTGCGAGCGGCGGGAAATGGGTCCCGGCCTTCGCCGGGATGCGGTAAGCGGCGGATAGCACCACATTTGGCGTCAGGCCTGTATTTTTACACCATATCTGCTTCGATGGATTGCAAGCTAACAAGCCTAGCTGTTAAAGGGGGCTCGAACTTAAGCCTAGAGCGGCGTCGCCAGCAGGGTCGGGATCGCGAAGGTGTCGAGCAGCACCAGCTTGTCGCGGATCTTGAGGCCACCGCCGGCGGAAATCAGCCGGTCGCGGTAGAGGCCGGCGGCGAACAGCCGGGTCTCGCCTTCCTGGTCGGTCTGATAGACGGCGAACGGAACCTCGACCGCGAGCCCCTCGCCGTCGCCGGGGATCAGGCGCGGCAGGCCGATCAGGTGGCGGTCGGTATGGATATTGTATTTATTGGCCTCGCGCAGCGCCATGATGCGGTCTTCGAGCATGGCCCGGCTGTCGCAAAAGATCAGCGCCGCCGGCAGGCCGCGTTCGTGATTCTCGCGCGAGACGACGTTGTACCGGCATTCCGCGGCGAAGAGCGCGAGCCAGGCGTCGTATCTGGTCTCGTCGAGCAACCCGCCATATTCGGCGAAGAGATCGTAAACCGCTGCGCGGTCGAGGCTCATCGTACCGCACCCGCGGGCTCGATCCCCAACAGCTCGGCGTAATACGACCAGAACCCGCGCAACGGCACGTCGTTGACCCGATAGTCGCGATCGGAGATGGCCCCGCCGCCGCCGAGCTCGATAATCGTCGCGCGATCCGGCTCGGGCCTCGAGGCGCGGTGGGCGATCTCGAGCGCCTCGCCATCCTCCATCGAGACGAACCCGGCCGGGCCGACCAGATTGGCCTGGCGCAGGCGGTGCAGGGTCATCTCCGGCGAGTCGTCGTCGTAACCGATCATCGTCTGGAATACCTCGAACTCGTCGACCCCGCGCGGCCGGATCTGGCGGATCGCCAGGCTGTTCGAAATCTGGACGAAGACCGAGGAGGGAAACACCGAGGTCACCGCGAGGTTGAGCTTGTCGCCATGCTCGGGATGGAAGGCGACCATCGCCGGCTCTTTCAGCGACAGGTAATCGTTGCGCACCCGCGCGCCGGCATACGCCTCGCGGGCGAATTCGGCGGTGTCGCTGTTGGCCTCGGCCCAGGTGATGTTGTGCCGGTGGCGGCCATCCATCCTGACCCCGCCCACCTGGGTCGAGCGGTCGAGCCCGAAAGTGACGAGAAATTCGTGTAAGAGGCTCGCGTGGTAATTGTCGCGGGTGTTTTCGGCGTAGAGCTTCCAATTGGCGCGGATGCGCTGGCGATTGTAGCCGAGCACTCGGACCGGCCGGTCGAAGAGGCGGCGCAGCTGGGCCATGATCGGCGGGCCGAGATAGTCTTCGAGCGGCTCGGCGTCGGCGGCGAGGGTGCCGAATACCGCCCCGCAGACCGCGTCGACCCGCAACCGGCGCAGCCCGTGCGCGCGCATGTCGAAGCCGGCGTCGAGCCCGCCCTGGCCCCTGATCCCGCGGCGGAACGGGATCGCGCTCAAACCGCCGTCGAGCCCGTAGCACCATTGATGATAGATGCAGATGTGCTCCTTGGCGTTGCCGCTGAGCTCGCGCCGCACCAAGGCGCCGCGATGGGCGCAGCGGTTGACGAAGGCGTGGACCGCGCCGGTCGCGTCGCGATTGACGACGACCGGGGTGTCGCCGACCCAGGTGGCGCGAAAATCGCCCGGAAGCGGGATCTCGGCGTCGAGGCCGAGAAAGCTCCAGGTCGGCCCCTGAAAGATGCGCTGCTGCTCGCGGGCATAGATCTCGGCATCGTGGTAGAGGCGGTACGGCACCCGGCTGTAGTCGAGCATCGGCCAGATCGCAGCGGTCACCATGGTCGTCTCAGCCCGCGAAATGAGGATCCGGATCGCAGCGTCATCGCCTGCCGGCCGCGGCCGCGCCGATGACAGACCTATGTAGCCGCGCTGATCCGGGATTAGCAACCGGCGTCGCTGCCGCCCGACGCCCGCCTCTATGCCGGGGCTTTGAATATTGGAGATCGGCCGCGCGACCGATCTTTAATACGCTCCTGGCAGGAACGGCTCGGACGCCGGGTCCGCCACCGCCGGCGGCTCGGCGGCAAGAAACCTTTGAGCGGGAGGAGACCAGATGATTCAGGCAAGCGGGATCGACCACATCGTGCTGCATTGCGGGGATGTGCGGCGCTCGAAGGCCTTCTACACAGAGGCCCTCGGCATGACGGTATACCGCGAGGATGACGGCCACGTGTTTATGCATGCGGGCGCCCAGGGGGTGGCTCTGTTCAAGCGGCCCGATGATGCGCCGGCGAGCGGCGGCAACGACCTCAACCATCTCGCTCTCAATGTCGAGAGCGGCAGTTATGAGAGCCTCAAGGCCGAGCTGGAGAGAAACGGCGTCGCGGTCGGCGGCCGGCCCGGCGACTAGCGCTGCATCTATTTCAGCGACCCCGACGGGCACCGCCTGCAGCTGACGCTTCGTCGCTAAGCCTGGGCCGCCGCTAAGCCGGCCAGCCGCTCACCCGACCCGCGCCCGCAATCCGGCGACAGCCTCGAGCTGGCGTTCGTGGTCGCCGGTGAAGCGGACGATCAGATCGGTGGCGCCGGCCTCGGCATAGCCCCTCAGCCATGCCGCGGCCGGTCCCGGAGGGCCGCCGAAACAGGCCTGGCGCTGGCGCATCAGGGAAGCGGGCTGGCCATAATAGCTTTCGAGAAACGCGTCGATCTTCTGCTCGGCGCGCGCCGCATCCTCATCGAGCGCCAAGGTCACGTAATTCGCCGCTGCGAACCGCTCGGGATCGCGCCCGACCTCACGCACGATCTGCCGCACCTCCTGCCATTGCGCGGTCCACCGCGCCAAATCGGGCTCATTGGCGAACCAGCCGTGGAAATGCTTGGCGGCGCGCTCGAACGCCGGGCGCACCGAGCCGGCGAGCCAGATCGGCGGCCCGCCCGGGCGATGCGGCGTCGGACCCAGCACCCCGGCCGCGACCGGCCAGCGCCCTTCCCAATCGACCGGCTTTCCGGTCCACAAGGCGCGGGCGAGCCGCAAGCCTTCCATCATGCGCCCGACCCGGCCCTCGAACGGCACCCCGGCGGCGGCGAATTCGGCGCGGATGTTGGCGACGTCGGTGGCAATGCCGGCGCCGAGCACCAGCCGCCCCTCGCTGATCCGGTCGAGGGTGGCGAGCTGATGCGCCAGCACCACCGGGTTGCGCAACGCCGGCAGAAACACCGCGGTGCCGAGCATGATTCTGCGGGTGCGTGCCGCGACCGCGGCGAGCAGGGTCAACGGGTCGTGCCGCGGCCGGGCCAGCAAGGAATCGCCGACCCAGACCGAATCGTAGCCGAGCGCCTCGGCGCGCTCGGCCAGCGCCAACAGCGGCGCCGTTTCGGGGCGGCCCAGCATGACCGCTTCGCGGGTTGGCAGCAGGTATCCGATTCTAGGGGACATCAGCGGCTCCCTTCTCTCCCCCGCTTATATCCAAACCCCTCGGTTCCTTTCCGCCCTCCGCACCCAGCGACTGGGCGCCGGCCGGCTCCGCCAGAGGCTCCAGATCAGCGCCCGCGCCCACCGAGTGCGGGTCGCTGATTTGAGGAAAGCGTAAAAATGTGCGCTCGCGCTCGACGGCGAACGCCAGACGGGGGCGAATGTCTTAAGGATGGTGCAGTAGGACTACCAATATGGCGATGGTCGCGGCAGCATTGACGCCGACCGCCCAGGTGATGACGCCGAGCTTCCCTTCGACCGCGGCCAGCCGGTTATCGATGGAGGCCAGCCTATTCTCGTAGTCCGCGAGCTCCTCCGCAGCATCACGCGCCTTATCATCCGGCGCCCCGGCGCTGATCAGCGCGTCATAGGTTTTGGACAGCATCATCGGCATGATCGCGTTCCGGCGCAGGCGAGGAGCTTTGGCGTGCGTGAACCAGCGCGCGTTATTCGGCGCCGCCGCGGCGGTGCGAAAAGCCCTGCTCCTGGCTGGTGACGAATTCGAGCAATGCGGCGCGGCCGTCGTCGTTCTGGCGGCGGGCGCGCAGGATCGCGTCGCCGACCTGCGAGGGGTCTTCGACCCGCTCGCTCCAGCCGCCGAGATCGCGGGCGATGTTGGCGTAATTGCCGCCGAGGTCGCGCGCCTTGTAGCGCTCGTGCGACAATTGCATCGCGTGGGTCTCGATCGCCATCGTCGAATTGTTCAAGACGATCGTGGTGATCGGGATGCCGCAGCGCGCCGCGGTCTCGAAATCGAGCCCGGTCATGCCAAAGGCGGCGTCGCCCATGAAGTTGACGCAGAACTTGTCGGGTGCCGCGACCTTGGCGCCAATGACGAGGCCGAGCCCGGTGCCGAGCTGGTGCGACTTGCCCCAGCCGAGATAGCCGCGCGGCCGGGTTGCCCGGTAGAACGGGTTCAGCTGCTCACGCGGGCTGCCCGAATCATGGGTGACGATGGCCTCGGTCGGGTCGACGACGCGCATGAAATCCGAAATCACCCGGTAAGGGTTTATCGGGTGCTCGTTCGAATGCAGCTTCGGGTGCCAGCGGGCGAGCCATTCCTCGCGTTTGGCCCCGACTTCCTGCGCGACATTGTTCAAGCGGGTTTTTGCGCCGAGCCGGTCGCGCACCGCCTCGATCAATTGGCCGAGCACGAGCTTGGCGTCGCCCAGAATCCCGAGATCGGCGGCGAAGGCCTTGTGCAGGTCGCGGGTGTCGTTGGTCGCGTGGATGTATTTCTTGCCGGACGGGAAGGCCGGGGTGGCGATGCCGTGCCGGGTAAAGCTGCAGCCGACACCCAGCACCAGGTCGGATTTGTGCAGGAAATGGCGGCCGTGCCCGGTAAAGGTGCCGCCGCCCGGCCCGAGCGCCAGCGCGTGGTCTTCGGGAAAGGCGCTCTTGCCGTCGAAAGTCGTCATCACCGGCGCTTGCAGCAATTCGGCAAGCTGGCGCAGCTCGGGGGTCGCCTCGGCATAGAAGACGCCCTGCCCGGCGAGGATCAACGGACAGGCGGCGTCGAGCAGCATCTTCGCCGCCTCGTCGATGTCGCGCGCATCGCCGGCCGATCGGGTGGTGCGGACCGGCCGGTGGCCGCTCGGGTCGACCTCGACCTCGGCGCCGACGATATCGACCGGCACCTCGACCATGACCGGGCCGGAGCGGCCGTTTTTCACCTGGGCGAAGGCGCGGCGCATGATGTTGCCGATTTCGTGCGGTAGCTGCACCTCCTCGACCGATTTGGTGATCGCGGCATAGCTGCGGCTCGATTTGAACATCGGGAAGAGCTGCGCGGTCTCGCGCGGATGGCCCAACGGCAGAAAGATCACCGGGGTCGAGTCGGAAAACGCGGTGGCGACGCCGGCGAAGGCGTTTTCCGCCCCAGGCCCGTACTGCATCGCAAAGACCCCCGGCGGCCGCCCGTTCGACACCCGCGCGAAACCGTCGGCCATGTGCACGCCGACCCGCTCCTGGCGGCAGATCACCGGGCGGATGCCGATCGCGGCGGCGGCCTCGATGATCGGCGTCGTCGGAAAGCAGAACAGGGTCGACACACCCTCGCGCTTCAGGATCTCGGCAATGACATTCATCACCTGCATGGCTCATTCCTCCCGGTGAATGGTTTTGCCGTCAGAAACTCGGCCGCCGCACCGAGCTGAACAGCTGGCGAAGGGTTGGCATCGTTTCGGTGCCTCGGAACGCTCGCTAAGAACACGCCGTCGCAGATGTCTAATGTATCACGCCGCCCGCGTTGCGGCCGGCGGAATCGGAGAGCGGCGCGTGACAGATGGCGACGCACGGGCTCAGATCGCCCGGGTTCTCCTCGATGCAGGCCGAGCAGCCCGGCCCCGGCGCTTGCGCGCTGCTCGCCGCAGAACCCGGCGCGGGACCGGCGCAGCCTGCAAGAAGCGCGCTCCAGGCGATCAGGGTAAGCCAAAATCGAGGCATCGGAGAGAGGATCGCGGGCATTCATGCGGTTGTCAACGTCGGCGCCGCGAAGGACGCGAGCCTCGCCTGCCGCAAGCTCGCAAGACACCTGCGGCGGGCCCTCGCATCAGGCCGGCTGGAGCACGTGGATCACGCGGCTCGCGATCATCTCGCGGGTCTTGGCGGCATAGGCGGCCATGTGCGGCGAGGCCGCGTGGGCCCTCAGCGCCTCGGGGCTTTCCCATTTTTCGATCACGACAAACGTGTCGGCGCCGAATTTCGCCTGCATACCGCCGGCGCCCTCGGCGTCGACCGCGGGCCCGTATTCGATGCAGCCGTTTTCGGCGCGCACCGCTGGCATATTGGCGCGAAACGCCGCAAGGATCTGCTCGCGCTGGCCGGGCTTGGCGGTGATGATGGCGACAACGTGGATCATGGCGGTTCCTTTCAATGGTTGCGTTCAGCCGATGCGCTCGAAAACGCTGTGGTGGCGGCTCGTCGTCAGCGGGCGGATCTTGGTCGCCCAGTCGCCAAAGCCGCCAGCCTTTTCCCACGCGGCGCTCTCTAATATGTCGGGCGAATCGAGCTCATAGATGGTCAGATAGCGCTGCATTCGCGGCACCGTCGAATGCTCGAGCCGGTAGCGCGCCGCCGAACGCACCCCCGGCACCTTCGCCAGCATCGGAAAATGCTCGGTGTCGTAGACGCGGTTGAACTCGGCCTCGTGCTCGGCCGGGATGTCGAGCTGAACGACAAAGATATGGGACAAATCGGGCTCCTCCCCTGCGACGCCGGCTCAGGCGATGCGTTGGAACACGCTGTGCTGACGGTTGGTCGTATATGGCCGGATCTTCGGCTTCCATTCGCCGCGATCGGAGGCTTCGGTCCAGGCCGGGCTGTCGATCACCTCGGCATTGTCGCATTCATAGATCGCCAGATAGCGCGGCATCGTCGGCACTGTCGAGTGGTCGAGCCGATAACGGGTGCACGAGCGGACCCCCGGAACCTTGAGGATCGTCGGCACGTGGTCCTCGTCATAGATGCGGTTGAACTCGGCCTCGAGCGCGGCCGGGATATCCATCTGCACGACATAAAGGTAAGACATTGCTGGCTGCCTCGGTTTGCGGAGGTGGATCGCCGGGAGCTTAGGGCAAACCGCCTTTCCTGCCGACAGGTTTAACCGAGCCGGCGGCTTTAACGGGGCGGCGTTGGCCCTCGCCGGCCAGGTTTGGCATCAGCCCGGCCGCAGTCGATCGGGGATGATCTTGAAATAGTTAATGCCGCGCCCACTTCGAGATTTACCGGGCAGCCTTCGGCTCAGCACCAGATCCGGCCGGTTTTGCGGCCGACCGCGTCGGCAGCCGAATCGTAGCCACGCCCGAAAAACAACACCGCCCCCGCGACCCGAGGAGCAGAGATGTCGAAAATTCCGCAGGGCGACTGGAACGCCATTGCGGCACGCTTTCAAAACGGCGAGTCGATCAGCAACATTGCGCGGGGCTACGGCTGTACTCCGCCAGCCATCCATTACATTCTCAAACGCTCCGGCGCGCGGCTGGCCGAAACAGCCACGCCGACGCCCGGAGAAGCAGCGACAGTGGGGTTCCCGGCCCGCACCACGTCGCTCGATCGGGTGGCGGCGGCAGTGCAGCCGGCGGACAAACCCGCGCGCATGACGCTGTCGTCCGGGTCGTCCGGCCTGGTCCGGGCCGGCGCATCCGCCGCGGCGGCGCCGCCGGGCCAGCCTGTTGCGACGGGCCAGCCCGTCGCCGAGCGCGATCCAGGCGAACCCGAGCCGACGCGTGCGACGCCGGCGGCGACCCCTGGTCTGGACAGCGAATTGCATAACCGCGCCGAAGCGGCGATCGCGACCTTTCGGTCGAGTTTCGATGCGGCGCTCAACGAAGGCTCGCCGGTGGTGCGCGAGCGCCTGCGCCAAGCCGCATCGGACCTGATGCGGGTCGCCGCGCGAACCACAATGGTGCTCGATCGCGTGAACGCCGGCCCCGAACGGTCCAGCCGACCGCAAAACTATCCGCGCTCGGCGCACGGCCCCGACGATCTCGGCCGGCTCGGGTCAGCTTGAACCAAACCGTCGTGCCGCTCGTGGGTCGTCAATCGGTTCGCCGGATTTTCTCTCTAGATCTTCTGTTAAAGAGAAACGGATGTCATTGCGAGGAGCGCATCGCGCGACGCGGCAATCCCGGCGGCAAGGGTCCATCGGCCCGAGATTGCTTCGCTTCGCTCGCAATGACCATTCTGGCAGCCCAGCTCAATTCGGTCGAAAACCGCGCTAGACCGGGCGCGTGCCCCTGAGCTGGGTGCGGTGCATCAGCCGGCGGCTCGCCGGGTCGAACGCGTCGCGGCGGTGCATCGCGCAGCGGTTGTCCCACCAGATCAGGTCGCCCTGCCGCCAGTCCTGGCGCCAGGTGAATTTTTCCTGGGTGGTATGCGACCACAGCTCGTCGAGCAATGCCTCGCTGGCTTCGACCGACAGCCCGAGGACGTAGGCGTTGATGCGGCGGCCGAGAAACAGCGCCTTCTTGCCGGTCTCGGGATGGGTGCGCACCATCGGCTGATGCGCGCCTGGCACCTTTGACACATCGGCGACGGTCTCGAACCCCTGATGCGCCTTGCCGCCGCTCGAATGGGTCGCGGCATGGATCATCGTCAGGCCATCGATCTGTCGCTTGGTGTGCTGCGGCAGGGTGTCATAGGCCGAGTACATGTTCAGGAAATAGGTCGAGCCGCCAGCGGTTTGGGGCGGCACTTCGAGCGAGCGCAGCAGGCTCGCCGCCGGCGGCACGTCGACAAACGAGCTGTCGGTGTGCCAGAACGCCTCGCCGTCGCCGAGGCCGCCGATCGCCTTGCCGTCCTCGATAATGTTCGAGATGACCGAGATTTCCGGCGGGATGTCCTGATGCCGGCCCTGGGTCTGGGTTTCGACGCCGTATTGCCGGGCGATCAGCGCCGCCGGGTTGAATTCGAGCTCGCCGAACTGGCGGGTGAAGGCCATGTGCTGCGCGTCGCTCATCGGCTGGTCGCGAAACCGCAGCACCAGATGCTCGAGCCAGGCGGCGCGGATCGCGTCGCGGTTTTGCGGGGCCAAAGGCTCGCGGAGGTCGACGCCCCGGATCTCGGCGCCGAGCCCAGCCTCGAATGGCGATACTTCGATGGTCATGCGCGCTACTCCGCCGCTGCCAGGGCTTCGACGCCGAAATCGTTGATCGACACCCGCCAATGGATGCGGTCTTCCTCGGGCGGGTAGTCGCCGGCCGCCTTGTGATACGAGCAGCGATTATCCCAGATCACGATGTCACCTTTGCGCCAGACATGGTGGTACTCGGCATCGGGGACGATCATGCGCTCCTTCAGCTCGCCGATCAGCCGATCGCTTTCCGGCTCCTCGACGCCGACCAGATAGCAGATCTTGCCCGGATCGAAATAGAGCGACCGGCGCCCGGTCTCGGGGTGGGTGCGGATGATCGGATGGAACACCGGGGTCCAGTCCTGGTCCTCCGGGTTCAAGAGCCGCGATTTGCCGCGTATTCCGCCGTAGGAGAACGCGCCGATCACCCCGTCGAGCCGATCCTTCAACCGCTGCGGCAACGCGTCATAGGCGGCGTAGGCATTGGCGAAGAGCGTGTTGCCGCCGCGGCTCGGCACCGCCAGCGCATAAAGCTGGGTCGCCTTGAACGGCGCCTGATTATAAGCGCCGTCGGTATGCCAACCCTCGGCGCCGCGGCGGTAGATCTCGTCGCGCAATTTGCCGTCGGCGTCGAACTTGCCGATACCCAGCATCGTGATCTTCGGATGATCGGGATGCCGCGTCGATTTCGACGGGTGCGGCGTCACCGGCCCGAAGCGCTCGCTGTAGCGGATGAAGTCGGGGATCGAGAGATCCTGGTCGCGCACCACCATGACGTTGTGGTCGAGCCAGGCCTGATAGATCGGCGCGAACCCCTTGTCGTCGAGGGTCTTGACGTCGACGCCGGTCACCTCGACGCCGATCTGCGGCCCCATGCGGCGGATCTCGACCATCGATCATTCCTCCCGAATGCAATCGCCTGAAGTTCCGCCCGCGCTTCGGACCCTGTCAAACAGAGAATGGCGATGGTTGCCATGCGCCGAAGCCGCTAATCTCGCCGCGGCATTGGGGAGGTGATCATGAAGCTGGTCATGTTCGAAACGAGCGGGCACGGCGAGCCGATGCCGGGGCTATTGACCGGGCGTGGGGTGGTCAGCCTCGCCGGCGTGGTCGAGCGCGGGCACACGCCGCAGCTGACGATGCAGAACCTGATCGACGGGTTCGAGCGGCTGCGGCCGGGTCTGGAGCGGCTGGCGGCCGAGGGAGAGGCGCTGCCGCTCGACCAGGTGCGGCTGCGGGCGCCGTTGCCGCGGCCGGGCAAGATCCTCTGCTGCATCGCCAATTACTGGGAGCACGCGCAGCGCGAGGCGCGGCCCCTCAACATGTTCCTCAAAAACCCGGAAGCGGTGGTCGGGCCCGGCGACACGATCCGCCTGCCCGAAATGACCGAGCCGTGGATCTTTATGCACGAGGCCGAATTAGCGCTGGTCATCAAAGGACCGGCCAAGAAGGTGGCTCAGGCGGATTGGCGCAATGCCGTCTTCGGCTACACCGGGCTCATCGACGTATCGGCGCGCGGCGAAGGGCGGCGCACCTGGAAGGCCGGCAGCTGGCTCGGCAAGTCGTTCGACACGTTTGCGCCGATCGGCCCGTGCATCGCCACCGCCGACGAGATCCCCGAGCCCAACAATGTCGTCGTGCGCTTCTGGAACGACGGCCAGTTGCGCCACCACTACAATACCGACGACATGGAGCACCGGGTGCCGGAGCTGATCGAGTTCGCCTCGCAGGTGATGACGCTCAACAGCGGCGATCTGATCGCCTGCGGCACCAACCACGAGGGGCTGGGCGCCTTGCAGGACGGCGAGACGGTCGAGATCGAGATCGAGCAGATCGGCCGCATGGCGCTCGACGTGGTCGACCCGCTGAAACGCACCTGGGAACGGGGCGTTTACATGGGCGCCGATTCCACCAACCCCGAAGCCGTCAAACGCCACCGCCCGCAAGGTGCCGGCTGAAGCCACCTGTTCCCGCGACTTGAGGGAGGGAGAGACCGGAACCCGGCGCCGGGGAGGCTGTTTCCGGTTCATCTGCGGCTCATCGAAGAGGGCAAGATGAATTACACGACGAATGTCGGCGAGCGCGGTTTTGCCACCGAGGAGACCCCTCGGCTGATCGCCTCGGACAAGGTCGAGGGAACCGCGGTGTTCGACCGCGATGGCAACCATCTCGGCCGAATACACCATCTGATGATCGACAAATACAGCGGCCAGGTCGCTTATGCCATCGCCTCTTTCGGCGGCTTCCTCGGCGTCGGCGAAAACTGGGTCCCGCTGCCATGGAAGGCGCTGAGCTACCAGACCCAAGTCGCCGGCTATGTCGTCGACGTCGATCGCCCGCGGCTGGAGAAGGCCCCGCGCTATGCGTCAACCAGCGACCCGAACTGGTCGGACCGCGCCTACACCAAAGAGATCGACCAATACTGGTTCCCGCCGCTCTGAGCGGATCAAATTAACTAGCGTTTAAGATAAATCGTACCGCCTTCGATCCGCACTTGGTAAACCGCTACTGGAGTTGAAACCGGTCCGTCGACCAACGCGCCGGTGCGGATGTCGAATTGCGCGAAATGCAACGGGCATTCGATCAGGCAGCCTTCGAGCCGGCCGCGCGATAGTGGCGCGTTTCTGTGGCCGCACACGTCGCGCAGCGCGTAGAAGCCGCCATCGACATTGGCGAGCACCACCCGCTCGCGCTCGACCGCGACGAATTTCATCTCGCCGGGCGCAAGATCGCTCACCCGGGCGACGGCGACGAAGCCTTCTGAAATTGCGCTCATTGCCGGTGCTACCCTGGCGGCTTCCCTCTCGCCGCGTGCGCAGGGGGGGAAGCAGCGCCAGGTCGCGGCGGCCGATGGGTTGTGGCGTCAGTTCAATTCGAAGCCGAACATCTTGGCGGCGTTTTCCGAGGTGATCTTGCGCAGCTCGGCCTCGGGCACGCCGTCGAACATCCGCGACAGGAATTGCTGCGAACGCGGGAACGTCGCCTCCGCGTGTGGATAGTCGCTGCCCCACAGCATGTTCTCGACGCCGATATAGTCGCGCAATTTGACGCCGATTTCATCCTCCATGAATTCGACGAACATATTGCGCTTCCAGTAATCGCTCGGCATCAAACCGTCTTTCGACCGCCAGCCTTTGGTGAAGACCGGGCGCTCGACATAGGTAAAGTCCATCTGTTTCAGCCAGTGCGGAATCCACGAAGCCTCGTGCTCGACCGAGCCGATCTTGAGGCCCGGGAATTTGTCGAAGACGCCGGCGAACAGCATCGAGCCCAGTGCGTAGCGCACCCAGTAATCGGTGGTCGAGCGGCCGGCGCCGGTCATTTGGGTGACGTCGGTGGTGAACTCGTTGGCCGGGACGCCGTCGCGCGGTGTCGCGATATGCAGCAAAAGCGGGTGCTTCAGATCCTGCGCCATCGCCCAGAGCCGGTCATAGACGGGGCTGCTGTAGGGCTTGTCCGGATGCGGCGCCACCGGAATGAAGGAGCCGACCAAGCCCTTCTCGACGCAGCGCTCGAGCTCTTTGGCGGCGGCGTCGGGATCGTCGACGTTGAGCATCGCGATGCCCTTGAGCCGGCGCGGGTGCGGCTTGCAGAAATCGGCGATCCAGTCGTTGTAGACGCGACAGATTTCGGTCAGCAGCTGACTATCCGGGATGCGGTACCAGAACAGCCCCTGGCTCGGCTGCAGCACCGAGCCCCAGATGCCGTCCTCCTCGTTTTCGGCGATCATCGCGTCGGCGTCGTAGGCGCCCTTGCGGACATCCTCCCAGAGGCCGAGAAAATCGATTTGCGAGGGGTCCTCGAAGCGCTGTCCGGCCTGCATCACCGCGCCGAGGGTGCCGACCTGCATGCCGTTCAGCATCCAGGCGTCATAGTCGCGCCCGGTCGGGGTCTTGCGCCGCTCCATCTTCGGCGCGCGATCGCGGAATTTGGGCGCGATCCGGGCCGTGTACATGTCCGGCGGCTCGACAATATGGGAATCCGCCGAGATCAGCTTGTACGGCGCCATTTGAGACCTCCTTCGCTGCTGCCTGTTCGCTCTGCCCTGCCCCCGAAACGGCCTTCTCGGCCCACTTCGGCACGACGAACGGTATGCCGCCGCAAAGAAACAAGTCAAGCGATCAGCCAAGCGTGGTTACCCTCGCCGCCGCAGCGCGCCAACCCACCCGCCCGTCGCCGGTTGTGCGGTTTCGGCAGAGCAGCGTCGCGCTCGCGGCAGGGTTGGGCGCGGTTTGGCGCTCGACCGGGCGCGCGGTTTATAGCAGCATCCGCAGATGCTCAAATTTCCGGCATTCGGTCGCGACACAAGGGTCAACGCGCTGCTCGGCGCCGGCCACTTCCTGTCCCATTATTACCAGCTGTGTCTGCCGCCGGTGTTCATCGCCTGGCAAAAGAGCTTCGACGTGTCGTTTGCCGAGCTCGGCTTGGCGATGGCGGTGATGTCGGCCTCCGCCGCCCTCTTGCAGACGCCGATGGGCTTTCTCGTCGACCGCTACGGCGCCCGCCCGTTTCTGGTCGGCGGCACCCTGACGATGGCGCTCTCGGTGTCGGCGATGGGGTTCGCCACCGCCTATTGGCAGGTGGTGGCGCTGGCGCTGCTCTCAGGGGCCGGCAATTCGGTCATCCACCCGGCCGATTATTCGATCCTCAGCGGGTCGGTGGATCGGGGCAAGCTCGGCCGCTCCTTCGCCTTCCACACCTTTGTTGGCAACATCGGCTTTGCCGTGGCGCCGCCAGCGACGGCCGCCCTGACCTTGCTGTTTGGCTGGCGGGCGGCGCTGACCCTGGTCGGGCTGCTGGGCATCCCGGTGGTGCTGATGATCTTGTGGCAGAGCGGCATCCTGCTCGAAGAGCGCCGCGATCGGCACGCGCGGGCCGAACCCGCCATCTCCGGGGCGCGGCTGCTGCTCGGCCGCTCGGTCATGATGTTCTTTGCCTTTTTCATGGTGTCGTCGATGGCCGGCGCCGGCATCCAATCCTGGCTGATCACAATTCTGCATCGCACCTACGGGATGCCGGTCGCGGCCGCCTCCTCGGCGCTGACCGGCTGGATGGTGGGGGTGATCTGCGGCGTATTGCTGGGCGGCTGGATCGCCGATCGCACCGACCGCCATCTGCCCTTTGTCGTGATCCTGACCACCGGGGCGGCGGCGATCCTGTTATGGGTCGGGATGGTGCCGATGGCCGAATTGGCGACGATCGGCGTGCTGTTCGTCGGCGGCCTGATGACCGGGGCGAGCCGCACCCCGCGCGACGTGATGGTCAAGGATGCGGCCCCGCCCGGCCAGATCGGCAAGGTGTTCGGCTTTGTCAGCTCGGGCATGTCCTTGGGTGGGGCGATCATGCCGGTGCCTTACGGTATGATCATCGATGCCGGCCGGCCCCGGCTGGTGCTGGTTGTGGTCGCCTCCTTGCTGATGGCCAGCCTCTTTTGCGCCGGCGGCGCGCGCCTGCGCTGGCGCCCGGTAATGCCGGCCGCCGCCGAATAGGCCGCAACGGCGCCGCGTGCCGCTGCGCCGGGCTCGGTCGCGCCGATCAGGGCGCCAACGCTCGCAAGCTCTTCGCCGCACCCGGCTTGCGGTAGGCGGTCGCATTGGGCCGCCGGATCTCTCCGGATCACGCGCGTGCGCCTTGCGCCCCGATAACCTCTGACGGATTCTTTTACGAAGACCACCGAGAGCGCCGAGCCAGGCATGGTGAATTCACTCTGGCTGGTGTCGACCGGTAATGCTCAAAGAGCTGCAAGACCTTGACATAACTACATTCTACGATCGAGACCACCGATCCCGTGGGATGTTCACTGGGTACGTCGGCGGCAAAGGTGTCGGCACGATTTACACTCCTTAGGGGGTTCGTACCGATCAATAACCAACCTAACAGAGAATATTGTTGTTTTTCAATTGCACGCGTGAATGGCATACCAATTGCGTGAGTGGGTCATCCGGCGTGGCTGGACCGCTGGTCCCGCCGCACGGAACGTCAATCACGTTCACCTTTACGGAGCTATCCATGTCGTTGCGCAAATCACTCACTCTCGGCGTCTCTGCCATCGCCCTGTCGCTGGGCTTCGTCTATGCGGCCGAGGCGGCCGCGGTGCTGCCGGTCACGAACCTCACTTTCAATGAGTTGACCAACCCGCTGATGCAGCAAAAGGATTTTTTCAACACCGTTTTGCCAACTGGCTGGTCGGTCGGCACGGCTGGCGCCGGCGGCAGCCTCACCTATGTCGGCGAGCAAGGCTCCGAAGGCTATTCCGGCACCGGTGGCAATATTTACCCGGTGTACACTAACCCCGGCTTCTCGGTTACCGTTCCAGCCGGCACCAATTTCTTTCAGGCGGACGGAAATCCGAACTACGAGAACACGATCTTTCAGACCGTTACCGGGCTGACGGCGGGCACGACATACAGCCTCCAGTTCCAGCAGGCAGCCGGTCAGCAAACGGGCTTCACCGGCTTGACCCACGAGCAGTGGAAAGTATTCCTTGGTACCGGCGGGATCGGTGTCGACTGCACGGCAAATCCCTGCGTCCCTATCATCCCCACCGGCAATCTGGAGCAGGATTCGACGCTGATGACCACCCCGTCGGAAATGAACGTAAATTGGAATTCCGTCACGCTGGACTTTACCCCGAGCGCCGCGGAACTGGGCAGCGGCGGGAGCGCGATCCTGACGTTCCTGGCTTGGGGTGATAACGGCAGCACCACCAACCTTCCGCCGACGGTGTTCCTCGAAGGCGTGAATACAACGCCGGTGGTACCGGAACCGGCGACCTTGTCGCTGCTTGGTGCCGGTCTGCTGGGCCTCGGCGGGATCATGCTGCGACGTCGCGCCAAAAGCGGCGCCGCAATCTGATCACCCGATCGGTCGACGCGCCTGGACCGGACCTTGTCCCGCCCGGGCGCGAACACCGTACAGCCTGCGAACCACCAAATCAGGACAGCGCCTTTGCCTGCATTTCTCGACCCCGAGCATCTCCACGCCTTCCTGCTGAGCACGATCAGGCTCGGGGCGTGGCTGCTGCTGCTCGCCCTAGTGTTCCTACCGCTGGAGCGCCTGTTCGCGCTGCGTCGGCGAAAAGTCTTCGGCAAGAGCCTCGCCAGCGACATCGGCTTCTTTTTCATCAGTGGCCTGGTCCCCAGCCTGCTGCTGACCCCGCTGCTGGCCCTGGTGGCTCTGGGCGCGCATGCGGTTGTGCCGTGGCACCTTCAGGTCGCTGTCGCGGCCTTGCCGATCTGGGCGCGCGCGGCGGGGGCGCTGCTGGTAGGCGAGATCGGCTTCTACTGGGGCCATCGCTGGACCCACGAAATCCCATTTCTTTGGCGCTTCCATTGCGTTCACCACAATCCCGCGCAGGTCTATTTTCTAATCAGCGCCCGCGCTCACCCGATCGACAATGTGTTCACCCGCCTGTGTGGTCTGGTCCCGGTCTACGTCCTCGGGCTGGCCACCCCGCTGACCCCTGCGGGCGGCGTGGTGTCGGCGCTGCTGGTGCTGGTCCTCACCCTTTGGGGGTTCCTGATCCATGCCAATCTGCGCTGGCGGCTGGGTCCGCTCGAATGGCTGATCTCGACCCCCGCCTTCCACCACTGGCACCACACCCTGGACGCGCCGCAGGACCGTAACTTCGCCTCGATGCTGCCGTTGATCGACTGGATCTTCGGCAGCTATCACCTGCCCCGCAACGAATGGCCGGCGGCCTATGGCATCGCGGCGACGCTGCCGGGTTCGCTGGGCCGCCAGCTGCTGTATCCACTGCGCTCGCCGCCGAACATTCCGCCCGAAGCTGCGGCGGCGAGCCCTGCCCGCGCTCAGGAGCGGCTCGGCTGGACCACGACGCACGGCAGCTGATGCTGGTTGAGGCGCCAGCAGGCGTCCGAGGCCGCACTCGCCGACAAATGGGCGAGGCGCGCGCGATAGAGGACCGAACCGCCGAACGGCGTCGGCGGCAGCGCCAGAGCGGCAAGGCGAAGCTGGTCCGGGGCCTGGGCGCGCGCACCCTCGGCCACCGCGCGGGCCAGCGCCGGATTGGCAAAGGCGCCGACCTGGATCGCCCAGTTCCGGGTCGGGATCGCCAGCAGGTGGGATCCTGTGCCCGGCGCCGGCCCCAGCGCCGTCGTCGTCGAGGGCTCGCCGGCGCCTGGGGCGCTCAACCGGTTCTGAGCCAGCAGCGTCGGCCGATAGCGGGCGGCGGGCGCGGCGGTTGCCGCCGGCTCGGCCGCGATCGGCGGCGGCGACCAGACCGGACTCGCCGCAGAGTTCGCGCGGCACGGCCGGTCCGGGTCGAAGGCGGCGTTCGGGTCGCAGCTGTCGGCAGATGCCAGCTGGACGGGGGACGCGGCCTGCTGCGCCGGCAGGCAAGGATGCTCAGGATCATAAGCGGCATCGAGGTCGCAACCGGTTGGCGAGGTTTGCCGAAGCACCGGCGGCGGCGGGGTTGCCGCGGCCAGGCGCTGGCCTTGCGAGGTGCAGGGTCGGCCCGGATCATAGGCGGCGTCGACGTCGCAGCCATTCGCCGCCACCTGCTGCAGCACAGCCGGCGGCGGGGCCGAGGCCACCTCGACCGGCGGCGGCGGGGCCGACGCCGCCTCGACCGGTCCTCCGACCGAGGTGCATGGACGGCTCGGGTCATAGGCGGCGTCGAGGTTGCAGCCGCCGACCCCGGCCTGCTGGATCAGGGCCGGCTGGAACGGAGCCGACGCCACCGCGGCCTGAACCAACGAGCTGCACGGATGGTTCGGATCGTAGGCCGCGTTGAGGTCGCAGCCGGCGGCCAGGCTGGCGACGCTCGGAGCGTACGCCCTTGGCGAGCGGGCGGAGGCATAGATCGCCCACGGCCCCGACATCGGCACCGCCCCGCCGAGGTTCGGCGTCACCGCGGCCAGGTAATTCACCGTCTCGCTCGGCAGGTCGCCGGCGCCGGCCAGATAATCGTCGACGCGCTGCGGACCGGCATTATAGGCGGCCAAAAATCCAGGGGCGCCGTAGCGGTCGTACATCTCATGAATATAGGCGGTGCCCGCCAGAATATTGTTGTGCGGGTCATACGGATCGTCGCCGAGCCCGTAATGCGCCCGCAACTCCTCGTAAGTCTCGGGCATGACCTGCATCAGGCCCATCGCGCCGACCGGCGAGACGGCCTGCTCCTGGCCGTCCGACTCCTGGTGCATCACCGCCCGCACCCACTGCTCCGGGACCTGGTAGCGCGCGGCGGCTTCGCGGATATAGGGACCCCAGGGATCGTCCGGCGGCCCCGGCGGCGGGTAGTAATGCTCGGGCGCCAAGGACGGGCTCTGACCGACGCCGCCATACGGCAGAGCGCCATACTGGGAATAGCCGCCGGGCTGCCCGCAGGCGGCGAGAAGCAGGACCGGCAACAGGGCCAGCACCGAGCGAAGCCATCGCCCGGCGCTCGGCCCGGCGCGATTTAGCCCGCGGAGGCGATGCAGCTCGTTGCGGCGATGCAACCCGTTGAGTATGGCCGGAGAAGGCATTCAGCACCCCGTCATGCTGCCGCGGGCCGGCCTGGTCTTGGGCCGGCGCTATTGACGGGGCGCGAATACCATGATTGATCGGCGCACGCCAATTATCGACATTTGGTTGGGGTTCGGCGGAGCTTAGCCGTCCAGGCTGGCGCTCGTCGCGACGAATCGAGTGCTCCGGCGAGTGTCGCGGGCCGTCTTAAATCCGGGAACTTCCAGGCGTCCTGGCCCGGCGATGCCGAGGGTCAAACCGACCGGCTTTCGCGGCGCATCACCACGGCCCGCCTGGGAGGTCACCTCTCGCGCCGACGGCGTCGCCCTTTTTGTCAACAGCCTCAAAGCGCCATCGGCGAACGGCCGAGGCCGGCCGTTGCGTCATGAATTGTTCGGGAAGCACGCGGTCGCGGTCAGGGTGGTCCCGCCGGCGGCGAGCTGGACGAGGCCGGGGGCGACGCTGGTGAAGGTGCTGGTCAGGGTCACTTGCGACAGACCGGTGCAGGCGGTGGAATTGCCGGTGGGGTAGAGAGCGATGCCGGAGGTCGGAACCGATACGCCCCAGCCGCTCGCTACTGTCTGGATAAAGCTTTTGGTGCTCGTGGCACTGTAGCTGCTGCCCGAGGCGCAGGGGCTTTCGGTTTTTGTCGAGCCCTGGGCGATCGCCATGCACCGCGCCCCGGCGATCGCTGTTTCCTGCAGCGCCTGCCTGGTCCACAGCAGGCGGCCGAATTCGATGCCGCCGAACACCAGCATTAGAAACATCGGCAGCACCAGCGCGAACTCGACCGCGGTGGCCCCGCCGCAAGCGCGGGCCAGCGCCGGCAGCTCGCCGCGACTCATTGCGTCTCGACCAGCGCGCTGCGGCTGATCGTGCCGCTCGGGACAAAGCCGAAGGCGGAAAAGATCGGCGAGATGCTGCGGCTCGCGGTGATCGTGACGAATTGGCCGTATACGCCGTTGCCGCTAGGGCATTGCGCGCCGCAGCTTCCAGTGCTGCCCCAGCTCCAGTTGCCCGGCGAGCCAGTCGGGCAATAGCAGCCGGTCTGGTCGTTGCTGTTGTTGACGTCGATCGTGCTGGTCGCCCAGCCGGCGCCATTGGCGTTGTCAACGATGTTCGAGATATTGGTGTTGAGGTCGCTCGGATCGGAGGCGACCATGGCTGCGCTTTTGGCGGCGTATTGGGCGCCGGCGCTGACCGCGGCATCGAGCTCCGAATTGGTGAACAGCAACAGCCCGATATCGACGGTCGCCGCGGTGATCATCAAAAACACGGTCGCATAGATCGCGAACTCGATGGCCGCGACCCCGGTATCTTCCCGGGCCGTAAATAACCGCACCGCTCGCCGGAAGTGCTCGTCGAGCGTCATCGCTGCTCCCGCTCGATCACTGCACAAGGCTGACAGTGGTGCCCAGGCTGCCTCCGCCGAGCCCGACGCAGGTGCTGGCGTCGGCGGCGCCGCCGCCCAAGGTCACCTGCGAGCCGACCAGTTCGAGGCACGGGCTCGTATCGATCGTATCGTGGAGCGCGGCCGCACCGCTCATCGTTACCGGACCATTGGGAAAATAAAACGCCCCGGAAATTTGAGTGTTGGTCGCTCCGGTGGTGAATGCAGCCGCGGCCGTATTGCTTGATGATTGCGGGCCGATGACCGCCAGACTGGCGGTGCTGGAGGGGGAACTCGGCGCGGTCAGGTCTACCGTGCTGTACCCGGCGCCGAGGCAGAACGCCGAAGTGGCGACGCCGTTGCAGGTGACGGTGCTAGCGCCGGCGATCACAAGTGTGACATCGAGCGCGCTCAATCCGGTCGTCGTACCGCTCGTCGGGCAATTGCTGACATCGCCACCGGAGCTTGCCCCGAGCGCGAAATAGCCGTTGATGGTGTAGATGCCGGAGCCGAGGACCAAGCCGCCGCTGGCGTCGATACTGCCGTTGATGTCGTGCTCGGCGGCAACCGGGAGCGCTAAGCAGCTGCCTCCGCCGCTGGTAATGTTTCCGGCCGTCTGGAAAGTGTCGCCATTGCCGGTCGCGTTGGCGAAGGTCATGATCTTGCTGGTGCCGACGTTGATGGAATTCCCGTCGCCGGCTTTGCCGATGTTGTAGCTGTTGGTGCTGCCGCTTCCCAGAGAAAGGCTTGCGCCACCGGTGTTGTAGATGCCCCCAGCGAGCGCAAAGGTGCTGGGGCCGGCAAAGCTCAGGGCGGTCCCTGTGTTGCAGATGCTGTAGCCGGTAGTGCTGTTACAAACGACGCTGCTTGGGGCGAAGTTGTAGGTTCCGGCGGTGGTGAAATTAACGGTGAGGCCGCCTTGTAAGGAGATGTTTCCGAAAGTGACGGTCGAGCCGCAGCTAACGGTCCAGGTCTTGGCCGCGCTGTTGAACGTGGCGGTCGGACAACCATCGGAGTTCAGGCTGCTTGCGGTCGTTGATTTTTTCCCGCCGTAGTCAAAATAGACATCTATCCCTCCCGTCCCCGGCGACACGCTCGGCGAGGTGATGCTCGACACCGAGGTGATCCGGGCGATGGCGTTGGTGACCTCCGTGCTGCCGGGGCTGCCGCTGGCGGGGGCCAGCGGATCGGGGGTCGTGACGTGGTTCATGTGGAGCGTATCGCCTGTCGGCGGGGTAATGGCGGCGCCGCCTCTGATGTCGGGCGCCGCGCCGCCATAATCGACGTTCTGGGCCACCAGCGCGGCGCCGCCGGACAAGTGCACCGACTGGTTCGAGGCCACGGCGCAATTGGCGGCGGTGACACTCGTGCCGCCGTCCATGGTCACGCCGCTGCCGCTGCCAGAGAGCGCGATGACGCACCCGGGGGCGTCGGACTTGATCTCGGCGTAGGTGGTGGCGCTGACCGGCAAGGTCGTGCTGGTGGTCAACACCCGCGCCAGCAGCAATGGCACGTTGCTGGTGACGGTGACCTTGACCGCATTATTACCGTCGCCGGTCGGCGAACTGACCACGCTCGGGGTGGCGTCGCCGGAAAGGCCGTTGAGGGCGGCAATATTGTTGGCGGCGCTGGTGGCGTCGCTGCTCGAGCTCGTCGACCCGTAGACCAGCGCCCCGCCATAGGCGGCGAGATCGGCCGCCCGCTGGTTTTCGGTCTTTTGCAGCAGGCCGTGGCCGTATTCGAGGGCCAGCGCCGAGACCCCGATCGTGCCGACCAGGACAAAGGCGGCCAATATGCTGATCGAACCGCCGGTGTCGGCTCTCAGCTTTCGCAATATGGCAAAGAGGTTGCGCATCCACCGGGTCCCGTCGACCCGGCGACCTTACCGACCAATCGTAAACACCGGGTTAACCGCCAGGGAGCTGAACCACGCGGCTAGGCGGCCCAGGCGAATGGCGCGAAGTGGCCGTTGTTGCCGCGGCCGGCTAGATCGAGGTCGAGGCCGAAGCCGTGCACATGGGTTTCCTTGGACCGGGCCAGCGCCAGGCGGCGGTTGGCCGGATGGCCGGTGTTGTCGAGGTAATAAGGTTCGCCGCTGCGGTTGCGCGAGGCGACGCCCTCGATCTCGAAGCTGGCGACGCCAGGGATCGCGGCCCGGCGGGTGAGCCCGTTCTCGGCGAACTCGATCGGCGCGAACTGGACG
>DASYNW010000136.1:0-3452 GCA_036008325.1 Allostellaceae bacterium | reverse complement strand
CGAGGATGTCGAGGGCGAAGCGCTGGCGACCTTGGTCGTCAACAAATTGCGCGGCGGCTTGAAGGTGGCGGCGGTCAAGGCCCCCGGCTTCGGCGACCGGCGCAAGGCGATGCTCGAAGACATCGCGATCCTGACCGGCGGCCAGGTGATCAGCGAGGACCTCGGCATCAAGCTCGAAAACGTCACCCTCGACATGCTGGGCAAGGCCAAGCGGGTGCGGATCGAGAAGGAGAACACGACGGTCATCGACGGCGCCGGCGCCAAGCAGGACATCCAGGGCCGTATCGCCCAGATCCGCCAGCAGATCGAGGAGACGACCTCGGACTACGACAAGGAGAAACTGCAGGAGCGGCTGGCCAAGCTCGCCGGCGGGGTCGCGGTGATCCGCGTCGGCGGGGCCACCGAAGTCGAGGTCAAGGAGCGCAAGGACCGGGTCGACGACGCGACCCACGCGACCCGCGCCGCGGTTGAAGAGGGTGTCGTCCCCGGCGGCGGCGTCGCGCTGCTCTATGCGGCCAGGGCGCTCGATGGCCTCACCCCCGAAAACAACGACCAGAAGGTCGGCATCGACATCGTCCGCCGCGCGCTTCAGGCCCCGGTCCGCCAGGTCGCCGAAAACGCCGGCAGTGAGGGCTCGGTCGTGGTCGGCAAGCTGCTCGACAGCAAGGACCCGAATTACGGGTTTGACGCCCAGAGCGGCACCTATGTCGACATGGTCAAGGCCGGCATCATCGACCCGACCAAGGTCGTGCGCCTGGCGTTGCAGAACGCCGCGTCGGTCGCCGGCCTCCTGGTGACGACCGAGGCGATGATCGCCGAAAAGCCCGAAAAGAAGGCCGCCTCTGGCATGTCGCACGACCACGGCGGCATGGACGGCATGGACGACTACTAAAATACGCGGCAAGTCTCGACCGAGGCCGGCGCCCCCGCGGTGTCGGCCTCGCCCTTTTTTCGGCCGCGCCGGGCGGCTGTAGGGTCAGCGGCCGAATGTCTTATAGTTCGTCGCGGGCGCTCCTTGCGGGGGCATCTGGGTAAACGGAATGGAGGTGGAGCGATGTTGCAGGATTTGCTGCCGCAGGCGGAACGGATCGCGGCCAAGCTCAAGGCGCGCAACGAGACGATCTCGATCGCCGAATCCTCGACCGCCGGGATGATCTCGGCGGCATTGCTGGCGATTGCCGGCGCGTCCGCGTATTTCATGGGCGGCGCCGTCGTCTATACGCGTCAGTCGCGCGCCGCTCTGCTCGCCGTGACCGAGGCGGAGATGGCCGGCATCACGCCGTCGACCGAGCCCTACGCGCTGCTGTTCGCGCGCAAGATCCGCGGCAAGCTCGCGACCTCCTGGTCGGTCGGCGAGACCGGAACCGCCGGGCCCACCGGCAGCCGCTATGGCCACGCCGCCGGGCATTCCTGCATTGCCGTGATCGGACCCAATGGCGAGCGCTCGATGACCGTCGAGACCGGCAAGGCCGACCGCATCGACAACATGCGCGCGTTTTCGCTCGCCGCCCTCGATCTGTTGGAAAAAGCGCTCGGCTGAGCCGCCGACGGGATGCTCGAACGAGGCCACCTTGACGATCGGGTGAGGGTTCGGCGATTGCGCCGGTCTCGCCATACTGCATCGGCGGCGCGCGTTTGCTATATGATCGCCAGATGCCCGATCGCGCCGCTCTGAGCCGCCCCTCCGTCGCCGCTCCGTCCTATCTCGCCGGCCTCAACGAGGCGCAGCTGTGCGCGGTCGAGGCGGTCGACGGCCCGGTTTTGGTGCTGGCCGGCGCCGGCACCGGCAAGACCCGGGTGCTCACCGCCAGGCTGGCGCATATCCTCGCCACCCGCCGCGCTTTTCCGTCCGAATTGCTGGCGGTGACCTTCACCAACAAGGCGGCGCGCGAGATGCGCCAGCGCCTCGAGGCGATGATCGGCAGCGCCGCCGACGGCCTCTGGCTGGGCACCTTTCATGCGATCGCCGCGCGCATCCTGCGCCGCCATGCCGAGGCGGCCGGGCTCAAATCGAGTTTCACGATCCTCGACACCGACGACCAGATTCGCCTCTTAAAGCAGATCCTGCAGGCCGAGGACATCGACGAGCGGCGCTGGCCGGCTCGCGTGCTGCTGGGGGTCATCCAGCGCTGGAAGGATCGCGGCCTCGGCCCCGACAAGCTCTCGCGCGCCGATGCCGATAGCTTTGCCGACGGCCGCGCCGTCACCCTCTACCGGCGCTATCAGGAGCGCCTCCAGACCGTCAACGCCGTCGATTTCGGCGATCTCCTGCTGCACAATTTGACGCTCCTGACCGGCAACCCCGAGATTCTCGCCGACCACCACCGGCGCTTCCGCTATATCCTGGTCGACGAATATCAGGACACCAACGTCGCCCAATATCTGTGGCTGCGGCTATTGGCCCAGGCCCGGCGCAATCTGTGCTGCGTCGGCGACGACGACCAGTCGATCTACAGCTGGCGGGGTGCGGAGATCGGCAACATCCTGCGCTTCGAAACGGATTTTCCCGGCGCGGCGGTGATCCGGCTCGAGGAGAACTACCGCTCGACCTCGCGCATCCTGGGTGCGGCCGGCGGCATGATCGCGCACAATCGCGGCCGGCTCGGCAAGACCCTGTGGACCCAGGCCGGGGACGGCGACAAGGTCGTCGTGCGCGCGCTGTGGGACGCCGAGGAGGAGGCGCGCTGGGTCGGCGACGAGATCGAGGCGTTGCAGCGCCAGGGACACGCGCTGGGCGAGATCGCGATCCTGGTGCGCGCCGGCTTCCAGACCCGCGAATTCGAGGAGCGGTTCATCGCGCTGGCCTTGCCCTACCGTGTCATCGGCGGTCCGCGCTTTTACGAGCGCCAGGAGATCCGCGACGCGCTCGCCTATCTGCGCCTCGTCAACCAGCCCGCCGACGACCTCGCCTTCGAGCGCATCTTGAACACCCCGCGCCGCGGCATCGGCAGCGCCACCGTGCAAGAGCTCCACGGGCTGGCGCGCGACGAGCGCCTGCCGCTGGTCGAGGCGGCGCGGCTGGCGATCGCCGGCGACCGGCTGCGCCCGGCGGCGCGCAACGCGCTCGCCGCGTTCATCGCAGCACTCGACCGCTGGCGCGCCGAGGCAGACCGTGTTTCGCACACCGATCTCGCCCAGATCGTGCTCGACGAGTCGGGCTATACCGCGATGTGGCAGGCCGACCGCTCGCCCGACGCCGCCGGCCGGCTCGAAAACCTGAAGGAGCTGGTCGTGGCGATGGCCGAATTCGAAAACCTCGGCGGCTTCCTGGAGCATGTGAGCCTCGTCATGGACAACGCCGCCGATGCGCAGGGCGACATGGTCAACCTGATGACCCTGCACAGCGCCAAGGGGCTCGAATTCGACACTGTGTTTCTGCCGGGTTGGGAGGACGGCCTCTTTCCCAACCAGCGGGCGATGGAGGAGAACGGGCTCGCCGCCGTCGAGGAAGA
>DASYNW010000135.1:0-17414 GCA_036008325.1 Allostellaceae bacterium | reverse complement strand
TACTCGCGCATGGTCGCAAGCAGCGCCGCCACTTGTCCGCCGTTGCGCTCGATGACCGATGCAAACTCGGAGCGCTGGGTCAGCACCATGCTCACGCCATCGACGGTAACGTCGGTGATCTTGTAGCGGCCGTCGCTCACGCCGAGCCGCCAATCGAGCTCGATCGGCGGAGCTTGCGGGCGAAGGATCTGGCTGGTCACGATGACGCCGTCGGGGTCGGTCCGGCTGCCGGTCATCCTCAGGCTTTCGCCGCCATACTGAGCAAACCGTTCACCGTAAAACCGCACGAGGTGATCTTCGAAGAGGCCGCAGAACTCCTGCCGCTGGCCGGCGCTGGCAACCCGCCAGTATGGGCCGAGAACAAAGCGGGACATGTCGGGGAGATCGAAATCTTGGCGCAGCATCTGATGGAAATAGGACGCCTTCTCGCCCAGGCTCACGTCCGAGCGGATCACCTCGAGCGCCTGATTGCCCAGAATACGGATGAAATCGGCGGGATTCTCGCCGGCCGCGGCAGTGCCCGGTGCCGTCAATGTTCCTGCGATCGTCAGGACGACCATGGCGATCACCTTTGCCAGCTTCACAAGGCGGGTGACATTGGTGATGTATCCCGGGACGGTCTGGTCTTGCATACTGTTTCGCGAGCGGATCCGGTGATCAATCGCCAGCGTGGCCGCATTGTAGGCAACGAGCCGTTCGTACTTCATCTCATCTGCTCCTTGCACTTCCCGTTGTGATCGTCTGGGCAGCCGGCGCTGCCCACGCCAGGCGCAAGCGCCACCGGGATTGCGAGTGTCTCCGCAGCAACCGGCCGCGGCGAACGGTTGCAGCCGAGAGAGTCCGGTCGTCACTGAGCGCAAGCCCTGCAATCTCGATGAGGACGGCAGCAGAACCCGGCAGCAGCCGGCGGGGACCGCCTCCCAGTCGGTGTAGCATTGGGTCATGTAGGGATAGTATCCTGCCGGATCGGAACAGTAATACCATGTCTGTAAAGAATAATTCCATCCATAATCGTAGTAGCCGCCATATAGATATTAGCCGGATATGTTCGGATAGAAAAGCCATCCCAACCCGGCACCGCGCCACCAGCCGCGGCCTCCATCGCGCCAGCCATCGGACCACTGGCCCGCGTGCCGGTCGGCGAAGCCATCGTGCCGCTCCGCGAAGCCGCGATGCCCTGCGCCGTGGAACCCGCGACCGTAATATCCGTCTCCATGAAACCCGCGAAATCGGGCGTCGAATCCGCCACCATGGGATCCGCCAAATCGGTCACCATGGAACCGGCCACCACCGTGGAAACCCCCGCCCCCGCCATGCGGCCTGGCATAGGCGAGATTTGGTTGGCTGAGCGCGGCAACGCACAGCAGAGCATCCGCAATGGTTCCCAAGCCCTTCCTGTCCTCGGCCGGGCGTCATCTTCGTGTGACTGTTGCATTGACGACTCCTTTTGCACCAGCCGCGTACCGGACGTTTGCGAAAGCCGGACGCAGCTTCCAAACCGTCAATGCGCTATAGGTGATCGGCCCGGGTGCCTTAATAATATGGGAAAGAGCGCATAGTCTCTTTCAGATTGCTTCTTAATGGGCGGTCCTTGTGAACTGTTCCGACCTACGCTGATGCCGGTCATTTCCGAGCCCGGAGGCGCACGATGGATCATGGATTTGCCAATAATCGGCATCTGACACCTCCAGCATTCCATCCCCGCGGCGGGCTGCGACACGGGATTGGGCACAACCGCGCGCTTGCCCTCGCACATGATCTGCGCAGTAGCCCTTGATAATAGGAAAAAGGCTGCATACTCTATGCGCGATTGCTTGATGATCGGAGGGCTCCCGTGGACCGCTTCGACAACATGCGGGTCTTCGCGAAGGTGGTGAAGAGCGGCAGTTTCACCGGCGCCGCGGCTCTGCTCGGGATTTCTGCCAGCATGGTCAGCCAGCATGTGAAGGATCTCGAGGAGCGGCTCGGCGTGCGGCTGCTGAACCGCACGACGCGCAAGGTCAGCCTGACCGAGGTCGGCCGGGCCTATTACCAGCGCTGCACCGGGCTCTTGACCGATCTGGAGGAGACCGAGCGCGCCGTCAGTGACATGCACGCGGCCCCGCGCGGTGATTTGCGCGTCAATGCGACGCCATGCCTCGGCGCCTACTGTCTGGGGCCTGCCATCGCCGATTTCGCGGCGCGCTTTCCCAACATCTCGGTCGAATTGATGGTGAGCGACCGCCTCGTCGACATGATCGAGGAAGGTTTCGACGTGTCCGTACGCTGCGATCCGCTTTCAGACTCGAGCCTGATTGCGCGCCACCTCGCTCCCTGCCGCCTCGTCGTTTGCGGCGCGCCGAGCTATTTCGAGAAGCACGGCATGCCGCGCACGCCCGCCGATCTCAAAGCTCACAATTGCCTGACGGTGGCCGGGAGCGGGCTGTCCTACTACCGCGTGTGGCATCTGACGGCGGCAGACGGTACGGCGCTGAACTTCTCGCCGGTCGGAAACTTGCGCACCAACAGCGCGGCGGTGCTCAAAATGGCGGCCCTTGCCGGACGCGGCCTGGTGTGTCTGCCGACTTTTATCGTTGGCGATGCGCTGGAGTCGGGGCGGCTAATGACGGTGCTCGACGATTACCTGCTGCCGCCGCTGATGGTGCGCGCCCTCTATCCGCACAACCGCCACCTGTCGGCCAAGGTGCGCGCCTTCGTCGATTTTCTCGCCGCGCGCTTCGAGCGAGAGCCGCCCTGGGACCGCTGGCGTCAAACTCCCGGCGAGCCCTCCGCACTGCCGCTCCGTGCCGCAACGAGATGATCGCAAGCTCGATCATCGCCCTGTCGCCTCGAAGCTGCGCCAGGGGCCGCGCCGATCGCTTGATCGAGCCGGACCGCACACCGCGATCGCTGTGGTTCTTCGCATACAGGTGGATTTCTTCTGGCCGACCGCGCAACTGATGGATGCCACGGTCTTCAAAAACGAGCCCCGACCCGGTGACCAAATCACAAACCGTTCTCGGCACGAAGGCTTCACCGGGTGGGCTATTGCCGCAATCCGCGCCGCAATGTAAACAGCAATACCGCTGATTTCTTGGCGCTTCAGATGGATCTCACCAAACTGGATGCCGCTACGCACTAAAACGTACCTGGCGGCGCGTGCGCGATTCCAACCGCGCGCGCAGCGCCTGCGGCCAGTAGGTCTACAGTCTCGCCCATCGCACCGCCTCCATGGTGAGGCTGCGCACGATGCAGCGCGACGGTTCTCCCTCACCGGGGACGATTTCTCGTTGTCCAGGCTGGTCAGACGGACGATGCTGCCCGCAGAGCCACCCGGAATCTGGCGGATGGGCTAGATAAGGTCACCTGCATGAAGCCGTCTTTGCTCTCCGCGTTGTGCGCCGCTTTTCTGGTCAGCCAAGCCCACGCCCAGGGCCTGCTTCCGACGCACCGCATCTCCGCGGATCTCGCGAACCAAGCCGTCGTGGCGGTTGTTGCCAAATGCGCCAGCCAGGGCTACGCCGAGACCGGCGTGCTGGTCGATGCCGACGGCGTGCAGCAGGCGGTGCTGCGCGGCAACGGCACCGGCGCCCACACGCTCGACAGCGCCTTTGCCAAGGCCTACACGTCCGCGTCGTTCAAGACCGACACGACCGCGCTCGTTGAACGGTCGAAGACGGTGCCGGTTTTGGCGAACCTATTCAAATTGCCGCATCTGCTTCTGCTGGGCGGAGGCATCGTCATCAAGCTGGGCGACGAGGTGGTCGGGGCGATCGGCGCCGCCGGGGCGCCGGGCGGCGATCTTGACGACGCCTGCGCCCGCGCCGGCCTCGCCAAGATCAAGGGTCAGCTCAAATAGCAGTCACGCCGGCGACAAGGATGCCGCGATGAGGGTCGGGATCTCGCTCACCAGCAATCACCCGGACGCGACAGATCCGCGCCAGGGAGCGCGCTGGATGATCGAACGAGCGGCGGCGGCACGCCATGCTGCGCTCGATACCTTGTTTGTCGGCGATCAGCACGTGTCGCCGACACCCTATTATCAGAATACGCCGATGCTCGGGCGGCTGCTCGCCGAGTGGGGCGAGGCCCCGGCCGGATGCCTGTTCCTGCTCCCCTTGTGGCACCCGGTGCTGGTCGCCGAGCAGATCGGGACCTTGGCCGCCATCGCTCGAGGCCCCTTCATCATGCAATGCGGCCTCGGCTGGGGCGAGGCACGGTTCGCCGCCATGGGCGCCAACATCAGGACGCGTCCTTCGGCCTTTGAGGAGGCTCTGGACATCGTCCGGCGCCTGTTGGCGGGCGAGACGGTGAGCTCCTCGCGGCGGTTCCGGGTCGCCGAAGCCAGCCTGGCGCTGCGTCCGGCAGAACCGGTCGAGGTCTGGATCGGCGCCAGCGCATCGCCGGCCATCGACCGCGCGGCGCGACTGGCGGAGGGCTGGATCGCGAGCCCCGGCCTCACCCGCGAGGAGGCGCGCGCGCAGGCCGATCTTTATCGCGAGCGCTGCGCCGCTTACGGCAGAACGCCGGGCGCCATCACCTTGCGGCGCGACATTTACGTCGGCGAGTCGCCGTCCGAGGCGCAGGCGGTGAAGCAGCACGCGCTGAGCCACGGCTATCGCGGCATGCCGGCAGAAGCCCTGATCGCGGGCTCGGCCGACGAGGTTGCGGATCAGTTTCGTGCCTTCGAGAAAATCGGCTACACCGAGATCCTCGTGCGCCATCTGACCAACGATCAGCCAAAGGTGCTGGGTTCCCTGGAGCGGCTGGCCGCGGTGCGGGCGACGCTGGCCTGAATAACCTGGCCGCTCTGGGAGAGCACGATCGCAACGCTGTCGCAAGGGAGGAACGCCAATGCTGGAGCTTTCTGACATCCAATCTTCGCAACAAGAGCTGCAGGACTACTACGCGCAACTGGCCGCGCAGCACGTGACGCCGGCCTGGATCGGCGGCGGCATTAGCATCGAGCCGCGGAGCGAGGCGGTGGCGTACCTGTGGCATTGGCGGGATCTGCGGCCACAGGCGATGCGCGCGGCCGAGTTGGTCGGGACCCAGCAGGCCGAGCGCCGGGTGCTGCGCCTGACCAACCCGAAACTGCCGGGGGCTGCCAGCACTACGCTCGTCGCCAACATCCAAATCGTGATGCCGGGAGAGATTGCCCGGGCCCATCGCCATTCGGCGGCGGCTCTTCGCCTGATCATCGAGGGAGGGGGCGGCTACACCGTCGTCAACGGCGAGCGCGTTCCGATGTACCCCGGCGATCTCGTCCTCACGCCCAACTGGTCATGGCACGACCACGCCAACGACACCGATGCGCCGATGATCTGGCTGGACGGCCTCGATACCCCGCTGGTGCGGATGCTCGAGGCCGGGTTCTATGAGGAGCACCACCAGGAGCGGCAGGACTTTGGCGCGGCTGTCAACACCTCGCAATGGCACTACCCGATGTCGGAGATGCGCGCCGCCCTGCAGCTTCTGGCGGCCGCCGATACCCCTGACATCGGCGCGGAGATCATCCTCGAATACAAGAACCGGGTCACCGGCGGACCGGTCATGCCGACCATCGCCTGCCACATGCAGCTGCTGCGCCCCGGCGAGCAAACGCCGGCGCGCCGCCGTGTCTGCCGCACGAACTATCACGTGGTCGAGGGTGCCGGCTACTCGGTGGTCGGCGGCCAGCTTCTCAACTGGGAAGACAAGGACGTGTTCACGGTGCCGACGTGGACGTTCTGCGGGCACGTCAACACCGCCGACCGCCCGGCCTTCCTATTCAGCTTCAGCGACGCGCCAGTGATGAGGGCTTTGAGCCTCTACCGGGATGAAATCAGGCCGTCATAGCTGCGGGATGCGCCGGCGCCGATGGCCAGCGCGGGAAAGGACGATCAGACCCGCCCCATCGAATGACAAACCGAAAAAACCGCCAGGTTCTTGGAGGTCTCCGGCTGTATCGGTACAGCCAAAAGGGTAGTTCCTGGGCGCGTCGCTGCGGGGTGGGATAGGCCTGGGCGTGGGTCCTTTCCCAGCAGGAGTCCGTCATCAAGAGCCGAGGGGGTGTTGGTCTTTTTTCCTCGCCGTCGCCGCGTCGTTGTTTGACGGCGTATTTGAGACCGGATATCTTAGAATTGCGAATTCTGAGTTGCAGGTGCTCTGCTGCAACCTCTCGACCCCAAACCGGCGCTGATCGACCGCGCCTCTGAGCGGCTGGTCGAGGCGATAGCGGATGGTACGCTCGCCCCCGGCCGGCGTATCCGCCAGGAGGAGCTCGGCCGGATGCTCGGCGTGTCGCGCCAGACGATCAGCCATGCTTGCAGCTGCTCAAGCAGCAAAAACTTGTCCGGGAAAAGCGGCAGACGCGGGCTGACCGTCTCTACAGTCGATGCAACCGGCATTCGCGAGCGTTACCAGGTCCGAGCGGTGCTCGATGCGTTGGCCTCCCGGCTTGCCGCGGAACGGGTTGCCGGGCGTGTGGCCCGACATGGCGCAGCAGCGGGTGGCGCAGCGGGCCCTCGCCGCCGGACTGGCCCTTGGCCCCAATGCTTCGGTCTTGGCGTTCATTCAGGCCGACGTCGCCTTTCATACCGCGCTCTACCGTCTATCCGGCAACTTCAGGTGCGGCCATTGCGCTGCGACCGTGTGCTCGATCGCCCGCGCTCGATGGGCGCGGTGCTCGACGATGCCGAACAGCACCCGCTGGTCTGGGCCAAGCACGGGGAGATCCCTCGTCTCGTCCTCGCCGGGATGCCGTGGGCGCAGAGCGCGCAGCGCGTCGCCCCACCGATCGCGGGCGCCGAAACCGCGCGACGCATGGCCCGCCTCGCGCCGGCGAGCCAGGCCCCATTCTCATCGGGAGAACATCGCGATGCGGCTTACCTCACAGCAGCTCCAGCAGTTCGCTGAAGAGGGCTATCTGTTCCTGCCCGGTTGCTTCTCGGAGGAGGAGGTGGCGCCCCTGCGCGACGAGGCCGAGCAGATCTACGCCACCAACCGCCAGGAGGTATGGCGCGAGAAGACCGGCGCGCCCCGCACCGCCTTCGCCGCGCACACTTACAACGAGGCGTTCCGCCTGCTCGGCAGTCATCCGCGGCTGATCCGTCCGGTCGAGCAGGTGTTTGGCGAGCAGCTCTACATGCACCAGTACAAGATCAACGCCAAGGCCGCCTTCGAGGGCGATGTCTGGCAATGGCACCAGGATTACGGCACCTGGGCGCGCGACGACGGCATGCCGGAGCCGCGGGCGATGAACATTGCGGTGTTCATGGACGAGGTGATGCCGGTCAACGGGCCGCTAATGCTCATCCCGCGGAGCCACGAGTATGGGGTGTTGACGGCCGGCCATGACGAGGAGACCACGTCCTACCCACTGTGGACGCTCGACAAGGAGACGGTAACCAAGCTCGTCGAGGAGGGCGGCATCGTCGCGCCGACCGGAAAGCCGGGATCGGTGCTGATGTTCCATGGCAATCTGGTGCACGGCTCGGCGCCGAACATCACGCCGCATCCGCGCCGCATCGTCTATCTGACCCTGTGCGCCGTCTCGAACTACATCCGCACGCCGACCCGGCCGGAATGGATCGCGCATCGCGACTTCACGCCGATCGAGCCGGTGCCGGACGGGGCGCTCGTCGATTACGCGCGCGCTGTTCGCAATCGGGAAGCGGTCGAGTAGCGGGGTCCGGTCGTGAGCCTTCACCTCCTGTTGCAGCAGCGCGCCGCCGGGCAGCCGGCGCGAGTTGGCCTCATTGGCGCCGGCAAGGGTGCCGACGATGCCCGGGCTGGAAGTGTCGGTCATCGCCGATCTCGACCCCGAGCGGGCCCGCGCGGCTTGCCGAAATGTCGGGTGCGATGCGGCCCGCATAGCACGGACCGCGTTTGTCGCATCGGGCATCGAGGCCTGCGCCGATCCCGCCATCGAGGTCATTGCCGAGGCGACCGGCAGCCCGCCGGCGGGCATTGCCCATGCGCGCGCGGCGATCGCCGCCAAGAAGCACATCGTCATGGTCAATGTCGAAGCCGATGTGCTGGCCGGACCGCTCTTGGCCGAGGAGGCCCGGGCGCGCGGCGTCGTCGATTCCCTCGCCTATGGCGACCAGCCGGCGCTGACCTGCGAACTGGTCGACCGGGCACGCGCCTGCGGTTTCGAAGTCGTCGTCGCCGGCAAGGGAACCAAGTACCTCCCGGCATACCATGCCGCGACGCCGGCCGATGTCTGGGCGCATTACGGTCCGACGCCGGACGAGGTGCGAAGCGGCGGGATGAACCCGCAGATGTTCAACTCGGCTTCGGCATCCATCGCTGCGTCGGCAATCGGCTCGCCGAACTGCGATTGCGCATCCTGCGGGAAGAGATCCTCGATCGCTTCCCGGCGATCGAGGTCCTGGGGCCGCCGCGCCGCGTTTATTCCAACTTCATCCATGGCATCCGGTCATTGCCGGTGAGCATCCCATCGTAGCCAGCGCAGGCCGCGCCGTCGCAAATAGAAGGAGGCACAGCATGCCGGTTCAACGTTTTGCGCCGATGACCAAGGACTTCCCGACCTTCGATTGCGACGCCCATGTCACCGAGCCGCCGCTGATCTGGGAACGCGCCAAGGATTTCCTCAGCCGCGACGAACTCGACGCATTGAAAAGGACGATCTGGTGGGACGCCGAAAGCCGCCTGTTGATCGTCAACGGCCGGGCCGGGCCGGGATCGGCCTCGGCTCGCCGCGCAAGGGCGGCATCCCTGGCACGATGCGGGTCATCACCAATGCCGGCCCCGGGGTCAAGCACGACATTCAGCGCGCCCTCAACGTGCGCAATCTGAACCCGAAGACCGCTCTGACCCAGGAGCAGGTGGCCTATCTCGACCACGCCGGCTCCTACGAGCCGAAGCCGCGGCTGAAGGACATGGACGTCCAGGGCATCGATCAGGTCATGATCATCCCGACCGAGATCGACATCTACCCGTGGCTTGAAAACGCGCTCGGCGCCAAGGCCTTCTGCCGCGCCTACAACGAATGGGCTTACGAGTACACCTTGGCCGACCCCGAGCGGCTGTTCTTTGCGGCACTGATCCCGATGCAGCATCCCGATTACGCGGTCGAGGAGGTTCGCCGGGTCGCTGCGTTAGGCTGCCGGGTCGCACTCGTCCGCCCGATGGATGCGCTGGGCAATTATCCGCTGCAGCCGAAATACGAGCCGGTCTGGGATGCGCTCGAAGAGACCGGCATGGTCTACGGCATGCACCCGTTCCCGGCCTTCGGCACTTTGAAGCCCAGCGGCTACAGCGAGCAATATTCCGGCGCCGAATTGATCCGGCGCACGATCGCGACCGCCGGCCTGCCGCACTCGTTCCTGTCGAACGTGCAGAATTTCCAGGCCGAAGCGGCGCTGTGGGTGACGATGGTGCTGATGTCCGGCTTTTTCGACCGTCACCCGAAGATCAACGCCGCGGTGTTCGAGGCGTCATCGACCTGGCTCAGTTTTTTGATCGACGAATGCGACAAGGCCTACCGGCTCTATAAGAACGAGCGCCAGTTGCCGCCACTAAAATGCCTGCCGAGCGAGACCTTTGCCGAGCACTGCATGACCGGTTTCGAGGGCGACGAGGCGCCGCCGGCGCGCCTGCCGGAGTTCTACGGCGACATCCTCGCGTGGTCGTCCGACGTCTATCACCACGACGGCGACGACGCCTGGCGGGCGATCGAGACGATGCAGAAGTATGGGCTGCCGGTCGAGAACCAGGCCAAGTTTCTCGGCGCGAACGCCCGCCGCCTCTACAAGGTGCAGGCGCCGCGCCAGATCATCCGCGACCGTGTCACCGAGATCGAGCGCCCCGATTGGTGGCCGACCGAAGAGGAAATCCGCGCCTCACTGCAGTCGGACGCGGCGGTTAGCCGAGGCTAGTCGATAAAATCAGATGCCAACACCGTCACGGCGAAACCTCTGTTGCCGGCCCGCGCCGGCATTGCTGTAGAGTGCGGCAATAGTCTCGCTGGAGACGGGAGCTCAAGGGAGAGGTCAGAGATGCCAGATGCTTTATACGTTTGCCTGCAAGACGAAGACAAGATCACAAGCTTCGAGATTGACGCAGATACCGGCCGGCTCACGCCGAAGGCGGAGGTGGCCGTCGGCGGCCCGTCCGTGCTGGCGATCAGCACCGACCGGAGGACGCTCTATATCGGGCAACGCACTGGTCCGGCGATCTCGAGCTATCGGATCGACCAGGCCACCGGCGGTCTGACGCCGGCGGGCACGGTGTCCCAAGCGCATGCGCCGACATTTCTCGCCCCCGACCGCAGCGGCAAATATCTGCTGTGCGCCTACTATCAAGGCGGCGGCGCTGCGGTATACCACCTCGGACCCGATGGCGCGGTCGGTGCTCCGTCGCAGGAATGGCTGGCCACCGATACCGGCGCGCATGCGATCGCGACAGATCCCTCCAACCGCTTCGCCTTCGTGCCGCACATCGCCCGTGTCCAGGACAACGTCCTGGAGCCGCCAAAAAACATCCCCGGCCCAAACGTGATCATGCAGTTTAGGTTCGATGCCGGCAGCGGACGTTTGGCCGCCAATACGCCTGCTCGGTTCGAGCAACCGGACTTTGTCGGGCCGCGCCACTATTGCTTTCATACGAGCTTCGATCTCGTCTATTTCTCAAACGAGCAGGGCTGCAGCGTCACCGCCTATCGGCTGGACCGCGCCAGCGGCACGCTCGCCGCGGTGCAGACGATCTCCACGCTGCCGGACGGCTACACCACCAGAAACACCTGCTCGCAGATCCACCTGACACCGTCGGGGCGGTTCCTCTATGTCGGCAATCGCGGTCACAACAGCATTGCAGGCTTCGCGGTCGATGATGCCGGCGGTCAGCTGAGCGCGATCGGGCGGGCCTCCACCGAACCGGTCCCGAGCGCCTTCTGCGTCGATCCGACTGGCAATTTCCTCTTTGCCGCCGGCACGGCGTCGGGCCGGCTCGCCTCGTATCGGATCGACGGTGAGACCGGCGCTCTGACGCCATTGGCGACCTACGCGGTCGGACAGCGCCCGGCCGCGGTCATGGCAGTGCAGCTCGGGTGACGACGATGGCGATCAAGGACTTTGCGGTGTTCGACGGCGACAGCCATGTGGTCGAGCCGCCGGCACTGTGGGAGACCTATCTCGAGCCGGAGTACCGCACGCTCGGCAGGCATGCGCTGTGGCGGCAGGAGGGGCGGACCGGCTCGTATCTGAAGGTCAACGGCGAGATCTTTCGAGACACGACCAACCCCAACCTGCCGCGACATGCGCTGTGGCGGCCCGGCATGGACTGGGACGCGATCGGAGCCTTGGACCCGAACACCAGGCACCCGATGACCGAAGGCGCCTCCGGCCCGCAGGCCCGGCTCGCCGACATGGACGCGATGGGGGTCGACCAGGCGCTCCTATACCCGACCTGGTTCGCCGAGGGGTTCTTTCTGGTGCGCGACCCGGACGTGGCCTATGCGCTGGCTCGCGCCTACAACGACTGGGTCGCCGATTTCTGCAAGGCCGCGCCGCAACGGCTGTTCGCCGCCGCCATATTGCCATTGCAGAACATGGACTTCGCGCTCGATGAATTGCAGCGGGTGGCGCGAATGCCGCCTTTTCGCGCCGTGTTCATCCGGCCGATGTTTCTCGAGGGTCGCTATTTCAACCATCCCTATTACGACCCGCTTTGGGCGGAGCTGGAGCGGCTCGGGATCACCGCGGCAGTGCATTCGACGCCGGGCCTGTGGAACCCGGAGTGGACCTCGCACGGCCCGTTCTTCGAGAAGATCAAGGATCGGCTGGTGCAGCCCGCACTCCCCGGCGGCGGCGGTGGGCCGTTTGCCGGCGGCAGCAGCGGTGCTGTCGGGACCACCACCTTTACCGGCGCGACACCGCTCGGTCATCCGCTGGCGCCGATCCTGGCCCCGTGGCTCGACAACCATATGCTCGTTGCCTCGACCCTGATCGGCTTTACCGTCATGGAGCGCTATCCGGCGATGAAGGTCGTCGTGGCTCACGGCAAGGCCTCGTGGATGCAGGAGGTCCTCGAAAAGATGGAGGCCTCGACCCGGGTGATCCCGCTCTTGCATCATTATCCGGTCAGCACCGAACCCGAAGCGATGTGGGAGCGCGGCAACGTCATGCTCGGCTTCGATGCCGAGGAACGGCTGATCCAGAAATTGCCGCAGGATTTTGCCGCGAAAATCGTCTGGGGGTCGCGTTACCCGCATCACGATGCGACCAGCGCCTGGGACGCAATGGCCCGGTTGCGGGCCGCCAAGGTGCCGGAGACCTTGATCGCCCGAATGATGGGACAGAACGCGGTCGATCAATTCGGCATTGAGCCTGTTCACCAGGCAGCTGCGTAGTTTACCGCGTGGATGCCGGGCGATCTCTCGGCGTCCGGAGCTCGTTTGATGCCGACCGGCCCGCTTGGCCGCCAGGCGCCCAATCCCGGCCGGTTCCCAGCGCTGCCCAAACGGCTGAGGTCGGTGGACTCCTGTCCTTCGCCGAAACGCGCGTGGACAGCGAGGTTGCGCCGAAAGCGACCCTTTCTGAAACCGCTTCGGACGCTATCAGCGGATTTCAGCGTATTCTGGGGCAGCTGAGTATCTTCGGATCGAAAGGATACGCCGGATGCTGATCGTCGATGGCCAGATTCATCTCTGGGAAAAAGGTGCGCCGTCCCCACCACATCGTCAGGAGCCGTACTCCGCGCAGCAGGCGGCCGCCGCCATGGACGAAGCCGGTGTCGACCGGGCGCTGATCCACCCGGTGCTGTGGGATCCCGACTCGAACGAGTTGGCCGTCGCAGCGGTGCGGAAATACCCCAACCGCTTCGCCATCATGGGGTGGTTCTATCTCGATGACCCGAATGGCCGCGACCTCGTCGCCCATTGGAAGGAGCGGCCGGGCATGCTCGGCCTGCGTTTCTATTTCAACGAGCGGCACAAGCGGGAATGGATGACCGACGGGAGCCTCGACTGGCTATGGCCCGCGGCCGAGCGGGCCGGGGTGCCGGTGGCGCTCGCCGCCGCGTTGTTCCTGCCGGTTGTCGGCCAGATCGCCGAGCGTCACCCGGGGCTAAAGCTGATCGTCGACCATATGGCCGTGCCGCCGGGGAGCCAGGGCGACTCCGCCTATCGCTTCCAGCCCGAGCTGCTGGCGCTCGCCAGGTGCCCCAACGTCGCGGTCAAGGCGACCGGCCAGCCCGGCTACGCCGAAGACGCCTATCCGTTCCGCAGCTTTCACGAGCATCTGCACCGCGTTTTCGACGCATTCGGGCCGACCCGGATGTTCTGGGGCACCGACATCACCCGGATGCCCTGTTCCTGGCGGCAATGCGTGAGCGTGTTCACCGAGGAACTGCCGTGGCTCCAGGGCCGCGATCTCGACCTCGTCATGGGCGAAGCCCTGTGCAACTGGGTAGGCTGGCGCCTCCCCGGCTGAGCGCGGCTATGGCCCTGGGGACGCAAAACAGGGGCGCGACTATGAAGATTTTTGCACCGCCCCGTTACGCGCAGGGTAGATGCTTCCTCTTGTCGCCACCAGCCGGCGAATAGCGGCATAGCCGGGTAGCAGAATGAAGCCTTATGTGATCTGCCACATGAATTCGAGCGTCGACGGGCGCATTCTGGGCTCCCGGTGGCGGCCGGCCGAGAACCGCATGGCGGGGCTGTTCGAGCGCCTGCACGATGAGCTCGGCGGCGGCTCTTGGCTGATCGGCCGGGTGACCGGCAGCGAATACGCCAGGGCCGCTTCCTACCCCGATCGCACCGACCAGACCTATCCGCGGGGACCTTGGTTCGCGCGGCGCGACGCGAAAGCTTACGGCATCGCGCTCGACGCCCACGGCAAGATCGCCTGGGGGCGGTCCGATATCGGCGGCGACCCGATCATCGTGGTGCTGACGCAGCGGGTCCCCGACGCGCAACTGGCGGGGCTGCGCCGGGACGGCGTCTCCTACATCTTCGCCGGCGAGCGGGAGCTCGATCTGGGGTTGGCGCTGGAGATCCTGAACCGCGAGCTAGGGCTCGAACGCCTGCTGCTCGAAGGCGGCGGCGGCTCGAACGGCGCCTTTCTGCGGGCCGGTCTGATCGATGAGATCAGCCTCGCGATCTGCCCCGCAATCGATGGTGCCAAGGGCGCGCCGAGCGTCTTCGACTCCAGCGACCAGGATGCTGGCGTCGCCGCGCCGATCCGCTCGATGACCTTGGCGAGCAGCGAGGTGCTGGAGGGCGGCGTGGTTTGGCTGCGCTACCGGCTGCAAAACGGCTGATGCCGTCGCGCGTGAGGACCGCCCGAAGGGGCGGCCCTCTTTACTTAATCTGCGATAATTCAGGCAGCCGGCGGGCGATGAAGCGCACACAGCTTGTTGCCGTCGGGATCGCGAAGATAAGCGAGATATAGCTCGCCGGCAGCCCCCCGGCGCGCGCCAGGCGGGTCCTCGATCGTCGTGCCGCCATTTGCGACCCCGGCTTTATGCCAGGCGTCGGCCTGTTTGGCATCGCTCATCGTGAAGCCGATCGTGCCGCCGTTGGCATGCGTAGCCGGCTTGCCATCGATCGGCTTGGAGACCATGAACCGCCCGCCATTGTGCGCGTAGGTCAGCCGGCCCTTGGCGTCCTCGACGCCGGGCTTGGCGCCCATCGCGACAAACAGGGCATCGTAGAATTTCTTCGACCGGGCGATGTCGTTACTCCCGATCATAACATGGCTGAACATCCCGTTTTCTCCTCATCAGGGCCACATGCGCCCGCCGTCTCCGCCCGACAAGCAGAACACGGTTTACGGGCGGGGGTCAGTATGACCGGGCGATGATCGGCAAAATTAGCAAAATCTCTCACCCCCGGCGCCTACGAGGCTTGCTCAAATAACCACCGCAAGCCGAGAGACGCGCGCTGCGGGGTTCGAGGAGCGATGTTCAGGCAAAGGCGCCGGTGCAGCGGCATCTGGTCCGGTTTGCGGCAACGGCACCAGTTCGTTGCAATGGCGACGCCCCTGGTCGGCCGGGTGACTAGGCGTGCGCCCCGATGACGAGGATGCGCCGAAAGCGGCCACTCACTCGCGCCGAGGATATTCTGGATATCCATTTGCGGATGCGGCCGCGATCAACACCGACTACTTGATGAAACTAACCTTTCTTAGGCGACCAGCGATAGGCCTTGGCGCACGCGCCGCCCATCAGCATCGCTCGCTCAACCTCGCTCAGGCGGTCAGTTTTAAGGAAGGGCTCGACGGCGTGCTCGTAGTTGACGACTGCGAATGCGCGCGTCCAGTCCGTGCCCCACAGGCAGCGGTCGAAACCCCAGGCATCGAACACGCGAGCCAACGGGTCCCAAATGTCTGGGAAGGGATATGGTTCCCGGGACAGCGTGCAGGCGCCGCTCACCTTGATCACCGCGTTTGGGCGCTTGGCGAGCTCCAGCACCTTCGGGAGGTCGGCCCAGGGCTGGGGCGGCGCGGGCGGCACGCGCGGCTGCAGGATGCCGAGATGGTCGACGATAAAGCGTGTATCGGGGTGGCGATCGATCAGCGCCGCACCCGCATCCACATTGCCCCAGAACAGGACGTTGACCGGGAAATCGTGGCGGGCAGCCGCGCGCGCGATCCGGTCGAGGCCCGGGTCGTTCGGGTCGCGCTTCGCCTCCCTCGTCATCATGATGCGGATGCCGACCGTGCCCGGAGTCATCTTCCAGTCGGCAATGACATCGGCAACCGCCGGATCGTCCGGGTCGACCGGCTTGACGAGCGCGAACCGACCGGGATAGGCCCTTTGCACCTCCACCGCATAACTAGCGTCGTATTGGTACATGGAAAAGGCGGAGATGAAGATCGCACCGTCGACGCCGACCTTATCCATCGCCGCCACCATCTCGTCGCCCGAAACGTGATCGGGCCAGTTCGGCACGCTGTGCCAGGGTCGCTTAGGAGTGTTCGCCTCATACACGTGGACCTGGGAGTCGATGATCGCCATCGGGGCAGCTCCTGCGCCAGGGGAGATCGGTATCGCAACAGGTTGCACCCGCCTTGTCCAGACCCCTGGATTGAGCCGGATCGAGATCCCTCTCGCCGCGCCTCCTGTTTGGCCATGGCGGATAGCCGCTTGATCGTGGGCGCCCGCCTGCTACGGCTCACGCCCGAGGGCGCCCGTTTCCGGTGTCTGGAAAGAAGGAGAAGGAAACAGCGCCGCGGGCGCCCGTGCCGTGGCGTCGAAAGGCCCGACCTGACCAGGTGATCGCCGATCTCCGTGGCCGAACCATCTACTATCCGTGCTCAAAGACGCCGTAATGCCGCGCCAGGCGCAGGATGCCGAGGCGAGCGCGGTATCCTGCGGAGGTGCGGCCGGCTTTCGAGGGTCAGCTGGGTGAGCCTGGCGATGCTGGGGCCGGTCGCCGCCGCCTCGCGGCCGATCCGCTCGATCGTCCACTCGGCATATCGCCGATGCGCGCTCGGCATGTGCTCGGCGATGGTTATGGCGGGGGCACGATCAGGGCCTTGCGGTGTTTGAAGAACGGAGGAGGATTTAAAATGGCGATCGAACCTGAAGGATGGCATATAGACGTGGGCCCACCAGCGTGGGACGCAGAAGCCAAGACGTTATCCTTCTTCCTGCACAAGCCGGGTCGTGAGCGCGTGTCGTGCACCCTGGCCATCGCTGCGCTTGAGCAGACCGTTCAGGCCAGCGACCTTTCCATCCCGGCACTTACGAAAATCTTTGATGCACACCGGCAGATGATAGAACTCCGAGGCGCCCAGAAGTTGAACGCTGGACTACTCGATCCCGACGGCGCTGTGGTGCTCGGCGCTGGCGACATCTGAGGTCTCTGAGATACCGGTCCGGGGCTGCAAGGCAGACTGAGAAAAGGGGTGACCTGAGGAGTTTCCGAGGGCGCCCCCGGGTCGCAAAAGATTTTTCCGAGCGCCCGTCGACGAAGCGGACGCTGGCGTCAACGCGGGGGGCTTGATCACCTGCATTGGAAAAAAAGCCGGGCTTTTGCTAGCAGCAGGCGTCCTCGTCATCGCGCGCGTAGTAGCAGCAGGTGAATGGGAAAGGATGGCCCGCTTTATCCCGATCACCGCGGCAAAGGCTCTCGTGGATGGCCCTCCTCCCGGTCACGGCAACCGAATATTCGATCGCATGCGATGGTGAACTCGTTCTCCGTGGGTAAGCTGCGCGAGGGTTCGAGAGCGGAGCCGTAGTCGCCACGTTAAGGACGCTCTGCAAAAGCCATCGGCCAACGAGGAGTCGCCGTTACTCACGGGATCACTATCTCCAGTGCCGCATCCCACCGTGCCCGGTGGCCTTGACGCCTATTTGACGTCCTGAGGGGAACACTCCCGCTCCGATCTGAGCCGGCCCCGAATCCCGCCCCGCGCACCTGACCATGCCATTGCCGACGAAAGCCGCTCGCAACGTGAGATGCACCCGAGGCTGGGTGAGACGCC
>DASYNW010000134.1:0-2233 GCA_036008325.1 Allostellaceae bacterium | reverse complement strand
CACCGAATTGGCCTCGATCGACTCGGCGAAATCCTTGCGGATCGTGCCCGGCGCCGCCTTGGCCGGGTCGGTGGCGCCCATGATCTCGCGGCTGAGCGCCACCGCGTCGGGTCCTTCGAGCACCTGGACGACGACCGGGCCCGAAGTCATGAAGGCAACCAGGCTGCGGTAGAAGGGCCGCTCGGCATGGACCTCGTAGAACCTCTCGGCCTGCGCCTCGGCCAGAGAAATCCGCTTTTGCGCGACAATGCGCAGCCCGCGCCGCTCGAAGCGGTCGTTGATCGCCCCGGTCAGGTTGCGCCGGGTCGCGTCGGGCTTGAGGATCGACAAGGTGCGTTCGATGGCCATCGGCGGGGTCTCGGGTGAGGGAGCAGGCCGGGTTTATAGCCGCCGTCCGGGTCAGCGGCAATCGGCGGCATGACCGGCGCCCCTCAGCCGCGGCGCTCCCACCCTGATGAGGTCTGCTGCCAGTAGGTCAGCTCGTGGCCGGCCTCGCGGGCGCAGCGCCAGCGCTCGCGCGCCGCCCCGACCGCGGCGGGGTCATCGCCGTCGAACAGATCGGCGCAGCGGGCAAAGGTGGACAGGTCGCCGGCGGCAACCGCATCGACCAGCACCAGCATCGTCGCGCGATTCGGGTTTTCCTCGCGCAAGGTCAGCCAGATCGGCTGCGCCGCCGGGTTGCCGTCGCGGGCCGAGCCGTGCGCCAGAAAGCTCGCCTCGTCATAGGTCCACAGGATCGCGTCGAGCTCGGCCACGCGCTCGGCCGAGCCGGCCCGGACGACAATCGGATGACCCTGCGCGCGCGCCCGCTCGAGGAGCTTCGGCAACGCCCGCTCGAGCGGCGTCGAGGTCAGGTGGTAAAAGCCGATCTCGGCCAAGCGTCGCTAATCTTTCTCATAATATTGCGCGACAAAGCGGTCGAGCAGCCGCACGCCGAAGGCGGTGGCGCCTTTGGGCACGGTCGACGCATCCTTGCTCGACCACGCCATGCCGGCGATGTCGAGATGCGCCCACGGCACCTTGTTGACAAAGCGCTGCAGGAACTGTGCGGCGGTGATGCTGCCCGCGGCCCGCCCGCCGCCGATGTTCTTCACGTCGGCGGCGTCGCTGTCCATCTCGCGATCGTAGCTGTCGGCGAGCGGCAGGCGCCAGACCTCCTCGCCGACCGTTTTGCCGGCCGCGGTCAGCCGCGCCGCCAGCTCGTCGTCATTGGCGAACAGCCCGGCGCGATGATGGCCGAGCGCGACGATGACGGCGCCGGTCAGGGTCGCCAGATCGATCATCAGCCGCGGCTTGAACCGATCCTGGCAATACCACATCGCATCGGCCAGAACGAGGCGGCCTTCGGCATCGGTGTTCAACACCTCGATCGTCTGGCCCGACATCGAGGTCACGATGTCGCCCGGGCGTTGCGCGGTGCCGGACGGCATGTTCTCGACCAGGCCCGCGATCCCGACCGCGTCGACCTTGGCCTTGCGCGCGGCCAACAAGCGCATCAGGCCGATGACCACGGCCGAGCCCGCCATATCCCATTTCATGTCGCCCATGCCGGCCGCAGGCTTGATCGAGATGCCGCCGGTGTCGAAGGTGACCCCCTTGCCGATGAAGGCGAGCGGCGCGCCCTGTCCGCCGGCGGGCCCGCCGGGATTGCCGGCGCCATGCCACTGCATGACGACGAGGCGGGGCGGTCGGGCGCTGCCTTGCGCGACGCCGAGAAGTGCCCCCATGCCGAGCTTGCGCATCGCCTTTTCGTCGAGAATCTCGACTTTGACGCCTAGTTCCTCAAGGGTCCGCGCCTGCTCGGCCAGGGTCTCGGGATAGATGACGTTGGCCGGCTCGGAGACGAGGTCGCGAGTGAAAAACACCGCCTCGGCGGTCTTTTCAAGCAGCCGCCAGGTGCGCTTGGCGGCTCCGGTTTCGGCGCTCGACACCGTGAGCCGGGCCAGCGATGGTTTCTGTTCCGGCTTCTGCTTGGTCTTGTATTTGTCGAAGCGATACGCTCGCAGTTGCGCGCCGAGGGCGAGTGCGGCGGCCGCCTCGCCGGCGCCGAGCGGCGCATCCTCGCCGATTTCGACGGCAACCGTCGCCTCGGTCTCGCCGGCGCCGTTGAGGTGCGCGGCAAGGGCGCCGCCGAGATCCTCGAAAACCCGGGCGCCGGCCTGCTCGGGCTGGCCGAGCCCGGCCAGAACGATCCGGCTGAGCCCGAGATTGGCCGGCGCCACGATTGCCAGGA
>DASYNW010000133.1:0-23877 GCA_036008325.1 Allostellaceae bacterium | reverse complement strand
CCCTTGGCGACCAGTTCGGGTGCGGCCTTGGCGAACAAGGTCGCCGAGTGGCGCATCGAACGGCCGGAATGCGAACCGCCGCCGAGGCTGACGACATCGGTGTCGCCCATGATGATGTCGATGCTACCGACCGGGACCCCGAGGAGCGCGCCGGCCACCTGGGCGAAGCTGGTCTCGTGCCCCTGCCCGCTCGGGCCGGTGCCGATCACGATCTCGACCCGGCCAGCCGGGGTCACCGTGATCTCGCTGCGCTCGCGCGGCGCCCCGATCGAGGATTCGACATAATTCGCCAGGCCCAGCCCCCGCAGCCGGCCGCGCGCCTGCGCCTCGGCCTGCCGCGCCGGAAACCCGTCCCACTCGGCGATCCCGATCGCCAGATCCATGTTGGCTTCGTAGGTGCCGCTGTCGTACTTCGCGCCGACCGCGTTGGCGTAGGGCATCGCCTGCGGCCCGATCAAATTCATCCGGCGCAACGCCACCCGGTCGATCCCGAGCCGGCGCGCCGCCTCGTCGACCAGCCGTTCGATCGCATAGGTCACCTCCGGCCGGCCCGAGCTGCGGTAGGCGTTGGTCGGCATCGTGTTGGTGAAGACCGCGCGCGACCGCAAGCTCGCCGCCCCAATGTCATAGGAGCCGGTGATCAGGGCCGAACCTTTGCTGAGCGGCGACAAGGAGGCGCAGCGGGCGCCGACATTGCTGACATTATCGGCGCGCAGTCCGAGAAACCGGCCGTCGGCGCGCAACGCCAGCGCAACCCGGGTTACGAGGTCGCGGCCCTGGTAGTCGCTCAGGAACACTTCCGAGCGGGTCGAGGTGTATTTGACCGGGCGGCCGAGCCGGCGCGACGCCCACGGCGCCAGCGCCGATTCGACATAGAGTCGGTTGCGCGTGCCGAAATTGCCGCCGACATCGAACGACAATACCCGCACCTGATCGAGCGGGACGCCGAGCACCGCGGCGAGCTCGGCCTTTTGCCGCACCGCCCCGCCGCTGCCGGTCCACAAGGTATAGCGGCCGGTCGCCCGATCCCAATGGCCGAGCGCTGCGCGCGGCTCGATCGGCACGCCGGTCACCCGGCCGATGTGAAACTCCATCTCGACAATGTGGTCGGCGCCGGCAAAGGCGCGCAGGGTTGCCGCGGCATCGCCGAACGCGGTGTCGACCAGCACATTGTCAGGCGCCTCGTCCCACACCGCCGGCGCGCCCGGCCGCAGCGCGTCGGGCACCTGCGCGATCCACGGCAGTTCCTCATATTCGACGATGACCGCCTCGGCCGCGTCCTGCGCCTGTGCGGCGGTTTCGGCCACGAGCATCGCCACCGCCTCGCCGACATGGCGCACCTTGTCGGCCGGCAACAGCATCTGCGGGCCGATAAAGATCGGGCCGCCATCGGGGCCGGTCAGCTTCATATCGTAGCGGGTCGACGGCACCGGGGTGTGCGGGATCGGCTGGAGCCCGTCGGCAAGGCAATCCTGGCCGGTAAAGACGCCGAGCACCCCCGGCACCGCCATCGCCTTGCGGGCGTCGATCTTGACGATCCGCGCATGCGGATGGGGCGAGCGCACGATCGCGGCATAGACCTGCCCCGGCAGGGCGAAATCGTCGCTGAACCGGCCGCGGCCGGTCAACAGCCGCTCGTCCTCCTTGCGCCGCACCGGCTGGCCAATCGCGCCGAGGCTCTGCAGATTTGCCCCGAGACTCTTCAGATTTGCAATGTCGGCCGTATCATTCATTGTTGGCGTATCATTCACCGTTGGCCCCCAAACCGCGCGGAGTGTAACCCGTAGCCGAGGCGTTTACATCCAGGCGCAGGAAAGCATCATGAGCGCACAGCAAAAAGCACCGGCCAAGGCCAAGCGCCGCGGCATCGGCGAGATCGTCAAGGGTGGCCCGCCGATCGTCGGGCTGACCGCCTATACCGCGCCGATCGCGGGTCTGCTCGACCCCCATGTCGATTTTCTGCTGGTCGGGGATTCTCTCGGCATGGTGGTTTATGGTTTCGACAGCACCCTGCCGGTGACGGTCGAGATGATGGTGGCACACGGTGCCGCAGTCACGCGCGCCACGGCACGGGCGCTCGTCGTCGTCGATCTGCCGTTCGGCGGCTATCAGGAATCGCCGGAGCAGGCGTTCCGCAACGCCGCGCGGATCATGGCCCTGACCGGCTGCGCCGCGGTCAAGCTCGAGGGCGGCGCGGAGATGGCCCCGACCGTGCGCTTTCTCGTCCGGCGCGGGGTCCCGGTCATGGGCCATGTCGGGCTGATGCCGCAACGGGTCAACACCGCGGGCGGGTTCAAGGTGCAGGGCCGCGGCGAAGAGCAGGCCGAACGGGTCGCCGCCGACGCCGCCGCGATCGCCGAGGCCGGCGCCTTCGCGATCGTCATCGAGGGCACCATCGAAAAGGTCGCGCGCGCCATCACAGAAGCGCTGCCGGTGCCGACGATCGGGATCGGCGCGTCCCCCGCCTGCGACGGCCAGATCCTGGTGACCGACGATGTGCTGGGCGTCTTCACCGAATTCACCCCGCGCTTCGTCAAGCGCTACGCCGAATTGGCGCCGCTGATCTCGGCCGCCGCCGAAGCCTACGCCGCCGACGTCCGCGCCCGCCGCTTCCCCGGCCCGGAGCATTGCTTCGGCACGAAATGAGTCCCAGATCCGCCCATCAAACGAAAGGTCAGCCCGGCGCCGCCGCGCATTATACGAGTTTCTCCTGAAGGCGCTGCGCCACATCGGATAGATTCCCTGTTTGTTCTTGACAGAACCCGCAACGTTCGGGTATTGTCGTGGATCGGCCGCAATCGTGAATTGTCCATGCCATCAGCCGAGCAATTGCAGGCGCGTTGGGAAGCGCGGGTCCGCGCTGCGTCGATCGAGCCCGCCCTGGCTTTTACCGAGGCCGGACTGACCTTCGGCGCCGGAACCGTGCTGGCGAAGCGCATTGCCGTTGGCCGAAGCCGGCCCATGCTCGCCATCGCCGGCAACGAGGAGCGCATCCTGGCGCTGCTCGCGGTCGCCTACGGCCGGTCCGTGAAATCCGTCGCGATCGACCACATCCGGCGCGCCGGCGCGCACTATGCGTGCGGCGAAATCGGTCTCGCGCTGATCCATCTCGCACGCGCGCGGCTGCCCCGGCTCGCTGACCCGAAAGGCGCGGCATATCGGGTGTTCATCGGCGAGGCGCTGCTCGACGACGGGCTGGCGCCGCGCGATCTGCTGAAAATCTGCGACATCGATCCCTCTATCCTGGACTGGATCAAAAAGGATTTCGACCCCGCGGAGCCGCGCATTCCGGCCGGCAACGGGATCGAGAGCGGCGAATGGACCAACGCCGACGGATCAGGCGTGACCCCGGTCGGCAACGGCGTCCAGAACGGTGACGCCACCCATGATTACGGGTCGACCATCATCCCGGTCGCGGCTCGGCAAATCCCGGACGAATACCGGACCGGCGATCCGAACAAATTTTTTGATACCCTTTACGGTCCGGTCCATGCCCTGGCCCAGAGGCTCGGCATCGACGAGACATGGCTTTTCGGCCTCGCCGCGCACGAGAGCGGTTGGCTCGACCAGCACAACCGGGACCTCAACGATCCGTTCGGCGTCACCCATGGCGGCGGCCCCAATGTCGCTTATAGCTCGATTGACGACGCCGTTGCCTATTGGGAGCATCGCTACGGCCCGATTGTGCGGGGCGCGACGAGTGCGCGAAACTTCGTCAGCAGACTGCACGCCGACCACTACAACACGGCAGATCCGACGTGGTCGGCCAATGTGTCTGGGGCTATCGAATCTATACAAAAACATCTCTCCGCTTGGCGTTTGCGAGGCGGGGGAATATGAAATTTTTTGCTTGGATCGTAGCGGCCGGTATTTTCTTGATCGGGGTTGCTGCAATGGCGGACAAGCCTGCTCCGGACCCGTCCCGTTATAACAATATCGATTATCAATTTTCTGTAAAACTCCCCAAAGGATTTCTGGCATGTGTCGGTGAAATTACAAATAGTGGCGTCATAATATTACTGCAGCACTCCAAGCGATGTGACGGAAACTATTTTCAATCTCCGGGCATATTCGTAAATGCCGATTACAACGCGGCCGGCGAAGCGGACACGGCGTGGGGTCTGGCCAAAATCCAATGCCGCTGGCAGGGGGCGCGGCATATCGTCTGGCTGCATGGCGAAAGGATCAGCGGGCGCAAGGCTGCCGGATGCCGCCGCAGTTTCGCCGACGGCCATATCGAGGTGACCTACATCGTATTGCGCAAGACTGATCACTCTGCGCTGACCTGGATCGAGATCAGCGCCGACCTGATCACCACCCCGGCTCGCTATGCCGCCGATTTGCGGGTCTTTCGCCGCGTCCTCCCCGGCATCTGGGTGCATCCCGACGGCCCGCATTATTGACCTTACATCAGGCGCTCGTTTCGCGTTTGCCGGCCTCGAGGGACCGCCCGAGGGGCTGGTTGCCGAATATCTCAGGCGGCGGCCAGCTGGCGCGGGCGGTAGATCGAGATATGGGCGATGCGGGCGACCGGCGTCGCGCGGCCGGCATAGACCAGCACGTCGAGATCGATAAAGCGGTGGCCCTTCTTCTCGTAATTGCCGGTCACCAGCGCCTTGGCTCTTCGGCCTCGCCGCGCACGAGAGCGGTTGGCTCGACCAGCACAACCGGGACCTCAACGATCCGTTCGGCGTCACCCATGGCGGCGGCCCCAATGTCGGTTACGCCTCGATCGCCGACGCCGTAACCTATTGGGAGCGCCGTTATGGTTCCGTCGTGCAGGGCGCGACCAGCGCGCAGGACTTTGTCCAACGCCTCTATTCGGCGAGATACAATACCGCCACAGGAACTTGGCGTGGTCGGGTGTTGAACGCAATCCAATCGATCCCACGCCATCTATCGGCCTGGAAGGCGAAGCGCAATATCTGATGAAGATCGCTCTGAAAGCGGCTGCTGCGTTTGCCGCCGTGTGTTTTGTTTGGCCGGTCTGTCTCTTAGCTGCGTTACCCGCGACGGCGGATCGGCCAGCTCCGAACGTACAGCTGTACCAAAACTCTGATTATCAGTTCTCGGTAAAGCTGCCGCATGGCTATCTGGCCTGCGTTGGAGAGATAACAAACCACGGCGTCGTCATGCTGCTGGACCATAACGCACATTGCGACGGCCCTTATGACAATGTCCGCCATATCGACGTTGCAGCCGATTACAATGCAGCCGGTGATGCGGACACGGCCTGGGGTCTGGCCGAAATCGAATGCCGCTGGCAGGGGGCGCGGCACATCGTCTGGTTGCTCGGCGCAAGCATCAGCGGGCGCAAGGCCGCCGGATGCCGCCGCAGCTTCGCCGACGGCCATATCGAGGTGACCTACATCGTGTTGCGCAAAACTGATCACTCTGCGCTGACCTGGATCGAGGTCAGCGCCGACCTGATCACTACCCCCGCCCGCTATGCCGCCGACATGCGGGTCTTCCGCCGCGTCCTCCCCGGCATCTGGGTGCATCCCGACGGCCCGCACTATTGACCTTGCACCAGCTGCGTACCAGCTCGGGCGGCAGCAGTTTGCGCATCGGTGGGGATCTCAGCGTACGTAGAATTCTTGCCAGCCGGCAATGAACGTAGCGCCAACAATCGCCTGATCCCACACGACGATCGTCGAGCCCAACGCGCGAGTCAGCGTGCCGGGCGAAGTTCGCGGGTGCTGTCCCCGCCGCCTCGGGCGAAGGCGATGACGACCAGGCCGGCCAGGATCAGCGCCATGCCGGCGTAACGCAGCGGGCTGAAGATTTCACCGAAGACCAGCGCCGACGCCACGACCCCGGCACAGGGCGCGAGCAGGGCGAAGGGCGCCACGCGCGCGGCCGAATAGCGCTGCAAGAGATCGCCCCAGATCGCATAGGCGACGATGGTGGCGAAGGCGCCGAGATAGAGGGCGCAGCCGATGCCGAGCCAAGAGGCAGCGGCGAGGGCCGCCGGCAGGCTCGGATGCGGGTCGACAATCGCCGAGACCAAGAGCGCCGGCGATGGCGGGACGAGGCTCGCCCACACGACCAGGGACAGCACCGGAACCTCGGCCGCGCGCTTGACCAGGATGTTGCCGACCGCCCAGCTGAACGCGCCGGCGAGTGCCAGCCCCAGCGCCATCGGCGGCAAATCGGCGCCGCCGACCGTGGCGCCGATCAATGCCAGACCGGCAAAGGCCATGGTCATGCCGACGCCTTGCCGCAAGGTCGGGATCTCGCGCAGGAAAATCGCCGCCAGCAAAACCGTGAAAAACACCTGGGTCTGCTGGGTCACCGAGGCGAGCCCGGCCGGCAGTCGCGCGGCGATCGCGAAAAACAGCAGCAGAAACTGACCGGTGAACAGGGTGAGCCCGATCAGCGCCAGCCGCGGCCAGGCGATCTTCGGCCGCGGCACCAGGAACACCGGCAGGGCGGCGACGATGAACCGCAGCGCGGTCAGCTGCGGCGCCGAAAAGCTCGAGAGGCCGAGCTTGATGACGACAAAGCCAAAGCCCCAGATCACCGAGGTCAGCGCCGCCAACGCGCCGTCGCGAAATCTCATTCGGGCGTCCTACCCGCCGGGCTCCTCCCCTGCCATCGGGTTTGCCTGGCGGGCGATCGCGGACGCGCTCAGCGCGAGATCGCTTCGAGCCGCAGCCGGGTCGTGCGCGGCCCCATCGAGGCGATGACCACGAACACGATCACCATCGCGACGGCGATAAACAGGAACACCCCCAAGGTCCCGTAATGCCTAAGAAAATAGGCGATGAAAAAGCCGACGAAGATGGTGCTGAAGCGGCTCCAGGAATAGGTGAAGCCGACGGCGCGGGCGCGGATCCGGGTCGGATACAGCTCCGATTGATAGGCATGCAGCGAGTAGGCGAGGATGGTGTTGGAGAACGCGATCAAGAGGCCGAGCACGATGATGCCGGTGGCCATCCTTTGCTGCGAGAACAGGATGCCAAAGCCGGCGATCGCCAGAGCCGCGCAGGCGAGCTGCCATTTACGCTCGATCCGATCAGCGATCTGGGTCGCCACCAGAGCCGCGGTCGGCGAGGCGATGGCGATGATCACGGTGTAGGCAAGCGATTTGGTGAAGGTGATCCCTTGCGCCACCAGCAAGGTCGGGACCCAGCTGGTAAACCCATAGTAGCCGATCGTCTGCACCAGCTGAAAAATGATCAGCATGGTGGTGCGGGACTGATAAGGCGGGCGGAAAATCTCCCACAGCGACCCGGTGACCTCCTCGACCTCGCCGGCCAAGGTCTGCGGCGGGGGCAGCGGGCGGCCGGTCTCGGCTTCGACCCGACTCTCGATCATGCGGGCGACGCGGTCGGCGTCGGCATGTCGGCCGCGCTGGGCGAGCCAGCGCGGCGATTCGGGAAGCCCCAGGCGCAGCCACCAGGCGATGATCGCGCCGGCGGCGCCGATGATCGTGACCCAGCGCCAGCCATCGAGGCCGAAGACCGTCCTCGGGACCAGCAGCCAGGAGAGAAACGCCGCCACCGGGTAGGCGCACAGGCTGATCGTCGCGACAAAGGCAAAGGCGGCGCCGCGGCGATCCCGCGGCACCAGCTCGGACAGGTAGGTGTCGATCGTGACGAACTCGACGCCGATGCCGATGCCGGCCACAAAACGCCAGACGACCAGGCCGACATCGGTCGATTGGAACGCCATGATCAGTGTGGCGAGCGAATACCAAACCAGCGCGAAGGTGAAGATCGTCCGGCGGCCGAAGAAATCGGAGAGCGGGCTCAGCAATATCGTGCCGAGAAACATGCCGACAAAGGTCGCGGCGACGAGGCTCGCAAAGCCGTGGACGTCGAAGAACCCCTTTGTCGTCGGCACCATGATCCCGGCTTTGTAGAGGCCCGGTGCGATATAGGCGATCAGACCATTGTCGAAAACTTCAAAAAAGGCGCCGAGCGCCAGCAGCACGACAAAGCCGATCATGTAGCGGCTCTGCGGCAGCCGGTCCATGCGCGCGGCGATCGTCGTTGCCGGCCGGCCGGCAATCGGCATAGCAATGTCCTCAGCCAAGGTGTTTCCTCCGGTTTTCTGCATTGTTTCGCGAGATCGCCGACAAGGCAACCCGCAAGCGGATCGCAATCGCCGGCGTCAAAATCGCCGGGACATGCGCCTCAGGAACGGCGCGACCGGCTCAGATATGCGAGTACATTGCTTGCCGGGCAGATCGAGCTTCGCCCCAGGGCGCCACCCGCCGGTCACCGAAATGTGAGATGCGCACCGCATCGAGCGAGGCCATCTCTCGCCAGTCGCAACCAGCAACAGCTTCAGGGGAGGCTAGCGATCATGCGCCGGACATCATTTCTCGCGGCTGTCGTCGTCGCCTTTTTCGCGCTGCCCGCCTTTGCCCAGGCCGCGCCGGCCGCGACGCTGCTGCCCATCCGCGGCACCGTCGAAAAGCTCGACGGCCGCATCCTGATGGTTGCCGAACGGGATGGCGGGACGGCGAGCGTGACACTGGCGCCGGGCGCCAAGGTCAACATCCTGGTCAAGCGGAACCTTGCCGACATCAAGCCCGGCGATTTCGTTGCCTCGACCGGGATCAAGGGCAAGGACGGCCAGATCCATGCGATCGAGGTGCGCATCTTCCCCAAGGTAGCCCCCAATGGCGGCGGGCAATTCGCCTGGGATCTGGCACCGGACAGCGTGATGACCAATGCCACGGTCGGCAGGGTCACCAAAGCTCCGCAGGGCGAGGAGCTGCACGTCACCTTTAAGGGCGGCAAGTCTGAATACAGCGTCGGTCCAGGAGTGCCGATCTTGGCCCCGGCGCCGGGGGACATCAGCCTGTTGAAGCCGGGCGCCGCGGTCCTCGTGTTCGCCGTGAGGCATCCCGACGGGAGCTTGACCTCGACCCGGCTTTACGCCGAGAAGAACGGCATCAAGCCGCCGATGTAAGGGGGGATGCGCCGGCACCGGAGAGTTGCCGATGTATCCATGGGACGATTACGGCGGCCGGCTGTCGCCGCTCAAGCTCACGGTCTTTGCCGCATTATTTGTGCCGGCCGGCTGGGTGGCCTTTGCCTATGGCTTCGGGCTGCTCGGCGCCCGGCCGCTCAACGAGGCGATCCATCAGATCGGGCTGTGGACGATCCGGCTGATCTTTCTGGCGTTGGCGGTGACGCCGTTGCGCCAGCTCCTGCAATGGCCGCGGCTCATCCTGGTGCGGCGGATGATCGGCGTCGCCGCCTTTGCCTATGTGCTGATCCACTTCTCGCTTTATACGGCCAGCCAGGCCTTCGATCTCGACAAGGTCGCCAGCGAAATCGTGCACCGGGTCTATCTGACGATCGGCTTTGCGGCACTGCTCGGCCTCGCCGCCTTGGCGGCGACCTCGACCGACGGCATGGTGCGCCGCCTCGGCGGCCGGCGCTGGCAGCTTCTGCACCGGCTGGTCTATGCGATCGGAGTGCTGGCCGTCATTCATTTCTGCTTTCAATCGAAGCTCGATCTGTGGCAGCCGACGATCATGGCCGGACTGTTGTTCTGGCTTTTCGGCTACCGCCTGCTGCTGTGGGGCTTTGGCGTGCGCGGGCATCTGGCGCTGCCGTGGGTGACCGGGCTCAGCCTCGCCGCGGCGATCGCCACCGCGCTCGGCGAAGCGGTTTATTTCCGGCTCGCCTTCCACGCCCCGTTGCTGCGGGTATTGGACACCGACCTGTCGTTGACGACCGGTGTGCGCCCGGCGGCGGTCGTGCTGGCGATCGGGCTCGGGCTGACCGCCGCGGCGGTGTTTCGCGCCGTGGCGATCCCGCCGCGAAGGCAGCGCCGCGGCAGCGCCCGGCCCGCCCGCCGCGAGGTAACGCCGGGCCGTTGAGCGCGGATTCGCGGATGTACGACAACGCGCGACGGCTCGCCTGAGACTGGCCGCAGGCGGGCAGATCTGTGGCACGGTCGGTTTCGCCTTGCATCGCGGCCGAGCGTCGGTTGATGCTGCTGGCCGGCGACCGACAGAAAAGGAGAATGCGATGCCCGAGAACGATCCCAATCGACCGGTTGCGCGTGCCGCAGCGGCGGCTTCCGTCCTCATCGTGGCGCCGCCGGCTCCGGCTATCGCCCCCTCGCTGCCGCCGGTGCATCGGGTCGATCTGATGACCGTGGCGGGGTCGGCCGCTTTCGGCGCCCGCTGGAAGACGATGGAGGCGAAGATCGTCGAAGTGCCGGCGATACCCGACGCAATGCCCGAGTTCAAGACCACCTACGACATCAGCCCGCACGCCGGCGAAAGCGGCTTTGACGATGCCGCGTGGCCGGTGATCGCCGCCACCGAGCTCGGGGCCAAGCGCGGCGGCGGGCGGGTATCGTTCATCTGGTTCCGGGCGGCGCTGACGATCCCGGCCGAGATAGCCGGCTTCGATCCGTCGGGCGCCAAGGCGGTGTTGACGATGAACGTCGACGATTACGCGGAGATCTGGGTCAACGGCGAGCTGCCGCGCGCCGCCGGTAGACCGAGCCCGGCCACGATCCAGGGCTTCAACATGCCCAATCGGCTCGTGCTCAGCGACGCGGTCGCCGCCGGCGACACGTTTCAGATCGCGGTGTTCGGCATCAACGGGCCGATCTCGGCGGCACCCCCCAACACCGTCTGGTTCCGTGAGGCGAAGGTCGAATTCTTTCGCTGAGTCCGCGAGCACTGCCTCCGGGGCGCTGACTCCGGGGGCGCGGGGTCAGGGGTCACGGACCGCGAGGTGATGCAGCACAAAGCCATGCCGCTCGGCCAGGGTCTCGGCGATGCGGCGGCGATGACAGACCTGCCAATCCGCCTCGTAGCACAAGAGGCAACTCGGCCCGGCCTCGGCGATCGCGGCGGCCTCAGCCAGATCGAGCTCGGCTTCGGGGCGGGCGAGCTTGTCGCCGACGATCGCCCAGAACCGGTCCCATTCGCGGCGGCGGCTGGCGAGCCGGCCTTCGGGCGGGGTGCCGAGCGCCCGCAGATGGACATAGCGCATGCCGGCTTCTTCGACGGCCGCGGCCAGCTGGCGCTTGGAAAAGCCCGGCCGGCGCGAGATCGGCCGGTCGCGCACGTCGATCAGGGTGGCCACCCCGGCCGCACTCAGGGTGACGATCAAATCCTGCAGGCGGGTCTTTTCGTAGCCGATCGAGTAGAGGGTCCTGCTGCCGCTCATGCCGGGCTCACAGCTCGCGGGTGCGGCGCGCCATCGCGTCGTGCCATAGATTGCCGCGGTCGTCGTCAAAGATCAGCTTTGGGTCTCCCGGCGTGGTGAACCAGTCGCGGCGGGCGATCTCGCCCTCGAGCTGCCCCGGCCCCCAGCCGGCATAGCCGAAGGCGAAAAGCTTTTGTTTCGGCCCCCGGTCATGGCCGATGTCGCGCAGGATCTCCTTGTCCGCGGTCATCGCCAAATCAGGCGCGATGGCCAAGGTGTCCGGACGATGGTAATCGGCGCCGTGGACGACAAAGCCGAGCTCCGGCTGCACCGGGCCGCCGTCGAAGACCAAGAGGCTGCCCTCGACCTTGGCCGCGTGATCGCCGGCCGCCTCCAGGAGGCTCTTGATCGAACGCCGTTCGAGCGGGCGGTTGATGACGATGCCGAAGGCACCGTCCCTACCTTGCCGCACCACCAGGATTACCGCGTGATCAAAGCGCGGGTCGCCGATGGTCGGCGCGGCGATCAGCAATTGTCCGGCGAGCGACCCGGAATCGGCGGGCGCCGGTGCCGCCGCGCCGAGCAGCATCGCCGCCACGAACAGCAATGCGGCAGTCGGCAACGAGCGCAGCGCGCAGAGCCGGCGAAACGTCATCGGCCGAGCTTACATCGCCGCTCGCCGGGTCGGAAAGCGGTGCTAAGATCGCGGCCGGCAGCGCGGGGGGTAGCGGCTCATGGCGGATCGATCCTGGATCATCACCACTGCGATCGGCACCGGCGAACGCGGCTTTGCCGGCGACGGCGGATCAGCGGCATTAGCGCTGCTGAATGGGCCGTTCGATATCGGCTTTGATCGCGGCGGCAATCTCTACTTTTCCGACACGTTCAACCACCGCATCCGCCGCGTCGACGCCCGCACCGGGATCATCACCACAATCGCCGGCAATGGTGGCGCCGGATATAGCGGCGATGGCGGACCCGCCGCCGAGGCGGCCTTCAACGAGCCCTACGGCATAGCACTCGACCGCGGTGGCAACATCTATGTCGCCGACCGCCACAATCACTGCGTGCGCCGGATCGACGCCGCTTCGGGCATCGTCACCACCTTTGCCGGCAGCGGCAGCGCCGGGTATGCCGGCGATGGCGGGCCGGCCGCGCAGGCCGGGCTGGTCGAACCCAACGGGCTCGGCTTCGATCCCGAAGAGCGGCACCTCTTTATCGCCGATGTCGCCGACAACCGGGTGCGCGCCGTCGATCTGGCGCTGGGCACGATCGCGACCTTGGCCGGCACCGGCGAGGCGGCACATACCGGCGATGGCGGGCCGGCCGAAGCGGCGGCGGTGTGGGGCGCGCGCGCGGTCAAGGTCGCGGCTGACGGGCGGGTCTATATCCTCGAGCGCCAGGGGAGCAGCCTGCGCGCGGTCGACCCCCGAACCGGCGTGATCACCAGGGTGGCCGGCACCGGCGCCCGCGGCTATGGCGGCGATGGCGGCCCGGCGCTCGCCGCGGTGTTCGACGCGCCCAAGGAGATGGCGATCGACGGCAATGGCGATTTGTTGATTGTCGATACCGAGAACCACGCGATCCGCCGCATCGACCTGGCGAGCGGCATTGTCGATACCATCGCCGGCGGGCACAAGGGCGGCGAGGGCGATGGCGGCCCGGCGCGGCAGGCCGGGCTCGGCCGCCCGCACGGCATTGCCGTCGGCCCCGACGACGCGCTCTATATCGGCGACACCGAAAACCACCGCATCCGCAAGCTCACCTACGGCTGACCGGCCGGTGGCGAACTCGACAAAGGCGGGGCGGCCACCGTCCGGGTCGGCAGCGGCGCAGTAAAAATCGATTGCGATCTGTTCTGTCTTTAATGGCTCTTAGTCCGTTTGCGTTCGTCAGCTCAACGGCCGGCCGCGGCGGGCGATGAATTCGGGAAAGGCCTCCTCGGCCCGCGCCCCCCGGACCACATGGGTCGTGAAGTCGCGCTCCTCGGTCCATTGCTGCTCGAGGTTCTGCGCCATCTGCTTCAGCAGCAGCGCCTTGATGCCGACGACTGCGGCGCGGTTGTTGCCGGCGATCATCTGGGCGAGCTCCATGGTCTTGACCCTCAGCTGTTCGCGCGGCACCAGATGGTTGAGGAGCCCGATCCGATAGGCCTCGTCGGCCTCGACCACCCGTGCGGTAAACAGCAATTCCTTGGCGATCGGCCAGCCGACCTGGTTGGGCAGGGTCCAGGTGCTGTTGATCCGGCCGTAAGCCGCGGCGAGAAAGCGAAAGCGGGTGTCCTCGCAACCGACCCGCAGGTCGAGCGAGGAGGCCAGCACCGCAGCACCGCCATAGGCCAGCCCGTTCAGCATGCCGATCGTCGGCTTGGCGCTGGCGGCGATCTCATAGCTGCCGCGGCCGCGGCGCTGGTCGAGCTCCTGCTGGGTAAAGCGGCGGTCGTCCTCGCGCTGCTCGTGGATGTCGCCGCCGGCCGAAAAGGCGCGGTCGCCGGCGCCGGTCAGGACGATGCAGCCGATCGCCTCGTCGCGATCGAGCTCCTTGACCACGTCGTGCAATTCGCTCGACAGCTGGCGGTTCATCGCGTTGAGCTTGTCGGGGCGGTTCAAGGTGACGATCGCGACCCCGTTCTCCCGTTCGACCAGGATATGCTCGTAGCCCATCATTTCCTCCAATGGCATGCGGTGATATCGACCGCCGAGCGGTCTGCCGACGTTGCCATCCTCGATTGGCGCATGTAGTCGCGGGTCAACGGCACCGCATCGACCGTCTTGGCCAGCTGCATTTGAAAGACGAGATGGCCGGCGCGCCGGAACGCAACCTCGGAGCCCGCCAGGTACATCTCCCACATCCGGCAGAAGCGCTCGTCATAGATCGTGCGCAGGCGGTCGCGATTCTGCTCGAAGCGGCGCCGCCACAACCGCAGGGTGTGGGCGTAGTGCAGGCGCAGAATCTCGATATCGGTGATCCACAGCCGCAGCCGCTCGACCACCGGCACCACTTCGGAGAGCGCCGGCGCATAGCCGCCCGGAAAAATGTATTTGCGGACCCAGGGATGGGTCGAACCCGGCCCGTCCATGCGGCCGATCGAGTGCAGGAGCGCCACCCCGTCGGGCGTCAGCAGCGACTTCAGCTTGGCGAAAAAAGTACTGTAGTGGTTGATCCCGACATGCTCGAACATGCCGACCGAGACGATCCGGTCGTACTGGCCGCCTTCCTCGCGGTAGTCGCGCAGGTGAAAATGGACGCGCTCGGAGAGCCCGGCCGCGGCGGCCCGGCGCGTCGCCGTCTTGTGCTGTTCGACCGAAAGGGTGAGCCCGGTCACCTCGGCGCCGCACTCGCCGGCGAGGTGGAGCGCCAGCCCGCCCCAGCCCGAGCCGATGTCGAGCACCCTCTGCCCGGGTCGGATCATCAGCTTGGCCGCGATGTGGCGCTTCTTGTCGAGCTGCGCCTTATCGAGGTCGTCGAACTGATCGTCAAAGTAGGCGCAGGAATACTGGCGGTCCTTGTCGAGAAACAGCTCATAGAGCTCGTCCGACAGATCATAGTGGTGCGCCACGTTCTGCCGGGCGCGGGACATCGGGTTATACTGGTGCACTCGGCGCATCAGGGTGACCGAGCCGTTCAGCACCCGCGACAGCAGCCCATCGGGCAGGGCTTCGAGATTGATGGCGAACAGGTCGAGCAGGTCATAGAGGCTGCCCTCCTCGATCGTCAGGGTCCCGTCGACGAATGCTTCGGGCAGATAGAGGCGCGGCCGGACCGCGAGCTTCCAATTGAGCGCCGGGTCGTGCAGCCGGATCGCCGCACTCGGCCCCGGCGCCCGCGCAATGTCGTGCGAGCGGCCGCTGGCGTCGATGATGCGCAGCCGGCCAATGGTGATCAGCTGCTCGAAAAGACGCGTGGCCAGCATCGCGACGAGCCCGATGGGTGAACCGACCCGCCACTATCCGCGAAGTGGCGGAGCAAACGCAACACGTTCGCCGATCGATCGTGCGTTCTCGGCGGACCTCGCCGACGCTGGCCATCCGATCATGGGTTTTCGGTCGGCGCCGACGCCGGCGCCGCAGCAGTCGGCTCCATGGCGCCGCCATCGTCCTCGTCGTCCTCGCCCCGGCGCAGCGGGTCGACGCCGCGTGCCTGCATCGCCGCCTCTTCGGCCGATTGCGCGACATTGGCGGTGACAGTGACCGAAACCTCCGGGTGCAGCACAATCCGCAGCGAATGCAGCCCCAGGGTCTTGATCGGCCGGTCGAGGACCACCTGGCGCTTTTCGATCGTGAACCCCGATGCGGTGACCGCATCGGCGATGTCGCGGGCCGATACCGAGCCGTAAAGCTGCCCGCTCTCGCCGGCCTGGCGCACGATCACGGCGCTCAACCCTTCGAGCTTGCCGGCGATTTCGGCCGCTTCGCCCTTTCGCTGCAGATTGGTGGCTTCGAGCTGGGCCCGCTGGGTCTCGAAATAGGCCAAATTCTCCTTCGACGCGCGCATCGCCTTTTTCTGCGGCAGCAGATAATTGCGGGCAAAGCCCGGCTTCACCTTGACCAGCTGGCCCATCTGGCCGAGCTTTTCGACCCGTTCGAGCAGAATCAGTTCGATCATCGTCTTCTCCTCCGACTAATCAGGTTCGCGACCGGCTCAGGGCTGACGGCTCAGGGCTGGGCAAAACGCCGGCGCAGACCGAAGAGCGCATCGATCAGGCCCAAAACCGCAACCACCAGCAGCGGCCAGCCGAACAATCCAGCCAGCACATAGAACGTCACCAGGGCGATCTGCGGCCGTCGCAGCCGGCGCGCCAGGGTATGCAGCACCGCAAGCCCGGCCAGGCAGAACGGGATCGCCAGCACGATCAGCACGCTGATCCCGACAAACTGCACCGCGCCGCCGACCACCATGGCCGCCGCGGCAATGCCGAACAGCAGCGGAATCCAGATCGGCAAGGTCAGCCGCGCGAGATCGGGCGTCGGCCGCCAGCTCATCCCGAAGCGGGCCAGAAGCCCTTGCGCGAGCAAGGCCGCGCTCGCCGTCATCACCATCCACGAGGCGGCGACGATGCCCGGGATGATCCGGGCGAGACCGTCGGCGAGCGCGCTGCGGCCGGCAGCACTCTCGTCGACCACGGCATCGATCACCGGCGTCAGGCTCTGGCGCAGCAGCGCCTCGACGCCGTGCGGCCCGCCCAGCGCCACCAGCGCCGCCGCGAACGCGGCCAGGCCGAGCCCGGTCAACCAGGCGGTCAGCAAACCCGGTGGATACCATTCGAGGGCGCCTTCGGGCCCGTTGCGCGCCAACAGCGCCTGGCGGACCAACAAAACCACCGGCGCCGCATAGAGCCCGGCAAACAGCGCAGCGGCGATGACCCCGCCCGCAGCCAGCAGGACCGCGGAGGCGGTGAGTGCCGCCATCGCCGCGGCGCCGACCCCGAGCCACAGCCCGGCGGCGAACAGCGGCAGCTGCGCCAGATAAACGAGGATCATCGCACCCGGCGAGCCGGTCAGCACCGTCAAATAGAGACCGGCCCCGAGCGCGCCCAACAATGCCCCGATTCCGGCGATCCCGGGCCGGCCCATGTCGATCGGCGCTGCAATTCGCGCCTGAATGAACGACCGCGCCGCCTAGTTCACCATGTACGGCAACAGCCCGAGAAACCGCGCCCGTTTGATCGCCTGGGCAAGCTCGCGCTGCCGCTTGGTTGAAACCGCGGTGATGCGGCTTGGCACGATCTTGCCGCGCTCGGAGACGAAACGCTGCAAGAGCTTGATGTCCTTGTAGTCGATCTTGGGCGCGTTCGGACCCGAGAACGGGCACGATTTGCGGCGCCGGAAAAACGGCCGCCTGGTCGCAGCACCGCGCCCCGCTCCGCCGGTGGACTGGCTTTCCATCTAGGGCTCCACCGTCTCGGCAACCGCTGGCTCGGCAATCGCGGGCTCGGCTGCCGCGGGCTCGGCAACCGGGCGTTCGACAACTGCGCGTTCGGGGACCGGGCGTTCGACAACGGCGCGTTCGGGGACCGGGCGTTCGGCCCGGTCGCTGGTACCGGGCCGCTCGCCGCCGTCGCGCGGCTCGCCATAGCGCTCCCGGTCGCGGTCGCCGGGACCCCGCCGCCCGCGGTCGTCGCGGCTGCCGCGGTTCTGCATGATCGCCGAGGGTCCCTCGTCGAGCGCCTCGACCCGGATCGTCAGATACCGCAGAACGTCCTCGTTGATTCGCATCGTGCGCTCGAGCTCGGCGATCGCGGCCGGCGGCGCCGACAAGTTCATCAGCACGAAATGTCCCTTGCGGTTCTTGCGCATGCGGTAGGCGAGATTGCGCAAACCCCAGTACTCGCGCTTCTTGACCTCGCCGCCATTGTCGGCGATCAGCTGGGCAACGCTGTCGGCGAGGGCGTCGACCTGGGCGCCGGAAATATCCTGGCGGGCGATGAACACATTCTCGTAGAGCGGCATAGATCTCCAATCCCTTGTGGCTGATAAAGGCCCGGGGCGCGCGCGGCCGGGCCGAGCCGGCATGGACCGGCAAGGGCGAACCGCGCACTATACAGAAACCGGCGCGGCGGACAAGATGGCGGGCCGGCGTCGGATCGATCGGGGCTCGTCGGGGGATGGGGGATTTGTCGAAAATGAAGCGCGCGATGGTGTTTCCGGGTCAGGGCTCGCAGGCGGTCGGCATGGGGTGCGAGCTTGCCTTGGCCTTTCCGGCGGCGCAGCGGCTGTTCGACGAGGTCGACGAGGCGCTGTCGCAGCCGCTCTCGCGGCTGATGTTCGCCGGCCCGGAAAGCGAGCTGACCTTGACCGAAAACGCCCAGCCGGCCCTGATGGCGGCGAGCCTCGCGGTGATTCGCGTGCTCGAAGCCGAGGCCGGGCTCGATCTCGGCCGCGATGTCGCCTATGTCGCCGGGCATTCGCTCGGCGAATATTCGGCGCTGGCCGCGGCCGGCGCGCTCAGCGTCGGCGACGCGGCGCGACTGCTCCGATTGCGCGGGCGGGCGATGCAGCGGGCGGTGCCGGTCGGCGAGGGGGCAATGGCGGCGCTGATCGGGTTCGACGCCGCCGCGGCGCACGCGGTCGCCGCCGCGGCGACCCGCCCCGGGGTCGATCGCGACGAGATTTGCGCCGTGGCCAACGACAATGCGCCGGGGCAGGTCGTGCTCAGCGGCGATCGCGGCGCCGTCGAGCGCGCCATCGCGATCGCCCGCGAGCGCGGCGCGCGCCGCGGGGTCATGCTGGCGGTCAGCGCGCCGTTTCACTCGCCGTTGCTGGCACCGGCCGCGGCGGCGATGGCCGAAGCGCTGGCGCACGTGACCCTGTGCTCGCCGGTGGTGCCGCTCGTCGCCAATGTGTCGGCGACCGCCGTCGACGACCCCGCCGCGATCAAGCGCCTCTTGGCCCAGCAGGTGACGGCGATGGTGCGGTGGCGCGAGAGCGTGCTGTTTCTCGCCCAATGCGGGGTCGAGGAAATCATCGAAATCGGGGCCGGGCAGGTGCTCGCCGGGCTCTCAAAGCGCATCGCGCCCGGCCTCGCCGCCCGCTCGGTCGGCGCCCCGGCCGCGGTGCGGGCGCTGATCGCCGATCTCTGAGGCGGGTGCGCCGGGCGGGTTTGCGCGATGTTCGATCTGTCGGGTCAGACGGCGCTGGTGACCGGGGCCTCGGGCGGCATCGGCGGCGCGATCGCCCGGGCATTGCACCACCAGGGTGCGGCGCTGATGCTGGCCGGGACCCGCGCCGAAGCGCTCCAGGCGCTCGCCGCCGAACTCGGGGAGCGCACCCATGTCGGCCTCGCCGATCTCGCCGATCCGCTCGCCGCCGACCGGCTGCTCAAAGAGACCGAGGCGGCGCTCGGCCATCTCGACATCCTGGTCAACAATGCCGGCCTCGCCCGCGACGCGCTGGCGCTGCGGATGACCGACCAGGATTGGCAGGCGGTGCTCGACATCGATCTGACCGCTGCCTTTCGCCTGACCCGCGCGGCATTGCGCGGCATGGTGCGGCGGCGGCGCGGGCGGATCATCGCCGTGACCTCGATCGTCGCGGCGACTGGCAACCCCGGCCAGGCGAATTATGCCGCGGCCAAGGCGGCGCTGATCGGCATGTCGAAATCGATCGCCGCCGAAGTCGCGAGCCGCGGCATCACCGTCAACTGTGTCGCCCCGGGCCTGATCGAGACGGCGATGACCGATAAGATGAGCACCGAACAGCGCACCCGGCTGGGTGCTGCGATCCCGGCGGGACGCTTCGGGCTGCCGGCCGACGTCGCTGCGGCCGTAGTCTACCTGGCGAGCGCCGAGGCCGCCTATGTCACCGGCCATACCTTGCACGTCAACGGCGGCATGGCCATGCTATGATGCCGCGCCGGTGGGAAGCCCAATTCAGCCGATCCAATTCAGCCGAATTGGCACCGCGTGGGAAATCTGCTATGTGACCCGCGCCTTGATCGTGGCCCCCGGCGGCGACACTATGACCGCGGATGGCGCCCGGATTTGCGTGTCGAAGCCCGATTTTCAGCCAGCCCCCAATTTTCAGCCAGCCACTGAAGGGAACAACGGATGAGCGACGTCGCCGAGCGGGTCAAAAAGATCGTTGTCGAGCATTTGGGCGTCGACGAATCGAAGGTGACCGAGAACGCCAGCTTTATCGACGATCTGGGCGCCGACAGTCTCGACACGGTCGAACTCGTGATGGCCTTCGAGGAGGAATTCGGCTGCGAGATCCCGGATGACGCGGCGGAGAAGATCGTGACCGTCAAGGATGCGGTCAGCTTTATCGAAGCGCACAGCTGAGCCGGCGTCTGCGCTGTTGGCTTCGCCCGGCACCCCCAATCGCCCAGAGAGGTCCTGCGCCGGTGACCCATCCCCTCTGGCTGGCCATGAGAACGGGATGCGGCGCGTCGTCGTGACCGGCATGGGGCTGGTGACGCCCCTCGGCATCGGCCTCGAGCGCAACTGGCAGAGCCTGATCGCCGGCGCTTCGGGGGTGGGCGCGATCCAGTCCTTCGACGTCTCCGACCTGCCGGCGCGGATTGCCGCCCAGGTGCCTCGCGGCGAAACTGCCGCCGGGCTGTTCAACGCCGATGACTGGGTCCCGGCCAAAGACCAGCGCAAGATGGACGGGTTTATCGTCTATGCGATGGCCGCCGCCGCCCAGGCGGTCGAGGATGCCGATTGGACCCCGGGCAGCGACTACGAGCGCGAGCGCACCGGGGTCATGATCGGCTCCGGCATCGGCGGTCTGTCCGGCATCACCGAGGGCGGGTTCACCCTTAAGGAGCGCGGGCCGCGCCGCCTGTCGCCGTTTTTCATCCCGGCCAATCTGATCAACCTCGCCGCCGGCCATGTCTCGATCCGCTATGGCTTCAGCGGGCCGAATCATGCGGTCGTCACCGCGTGCTCGACCGGCGCCCATGCGATCGGCGACGCCGCCCGGCTGATCATGCTCGACGATGCCGACGTCATGGTGTGCGGCGGCACCGAAGCCGCGGTCTGCCGGCTCGGCATCGCCGGATTTGCCGCGGCGCGGGCGTTGTCGACCGGGTTCAACGACGAGCCGACGCGCGCCTCGCGGCCGTGGGACCAGGACCGCGACGGGTTCGTCATGGGCGAGGGCGCCGGCATCCTGGTGCTCGAAGAGCTCGACCACGCGCACCGGCGCGGCGCCCGGATCTATGCCGAGGTGATCGGCTACGGCATGTCCGGCGACGCCTATCATCTGACCGCACCGGCCGAGGACGGCAACGGCGCCTTCCGCTCGATGCGCAACGCGATGCGCCGCGCCGCCATCCCGCTCGAGCGGATCGACTATATCAACGCCCACGGCACCTCGACCCCGCTCGGCGACGAGATCGAATTGGGCGCGGTTAAGCGGCTGTTCGGCCGCCACGCCTACGAATTGTCGATGTCGTCGACCAAGTCGGCGATCGGCCACCTGCTCGGCGCCGCCGGCAGCGTCGAAGCGATTTTCTCGATCCTCGCGATCCGCGACGGCGTGGTCCCGCCGACCTTGAACCTCGACAACCCGTCGCCGGCCTGCGACATCGATCTGGTGGCGAAACGAGCCAAGGAGCGCCGGGTGAGCTATGTGCTGACCAATTCCTTCGGGTTTGGCGGCACCAACGCCTCCCTGGTCTTCACCGGGCCGCCCTGAGCGGCGGAGCCGCGGGAACCATCCGGGGATCGGGGAATGCGCGGCACGATTCGCCTGTTCGGCTGGGCGCTGCTGGCCGTGGCGATGATCCTCGCTGCCGCCGGCGGGGCCGGCTGGTGGCTCTACCAGGATGTCACAGCACCCGGCCCGCTGACCCGGTCGCGCACAATCGTGGTTTCGCCCCGGATCGGCCTTGCCGGCATTGCCGCGCTGCTCGCCGGCGACGGGGTGATCCGCCAAGCGTTGCCGTTCGAGATCGCCGCCCTGGTGTCGGGCAGGGGTGCGGCGCTGCTGGCCGGCGAGTACGAATTCCCGGCCGGGACGAGCGCATTAGAGGCCGCCGATCTCTTGGCCAGCGGCAAAACCGTGCAGCACCGGCTGACCATCCCCGAAGGGCTGAGCAGCACCCAGATCGTGGCGCTGGTGCGCGCTGCCCCGGCGCTCGCCGGCGACATCGGCCAGACCCCGCCCGAGGGCGCGCTGATGCCCGACACCTACGTCTACAGCTACGGCAACACCCGTGCCGCGCTGCTCGCCCGCATGGAGCGGGCGATGGCGCGCGCGGTCGCAACCGCCTGGGCCGAGCGACGCCCCGACCTGCCGCTGGCCAGCCCGCAGCAGCTGCTGATCCTCGCCTCCTTGGTCGAGCGGGAAGCCAAGCGGCCGGCCGACCGGGCGCTGATCGCCGCGGTCTTTGTCAACCGGCTGCGCCTCGGCATGCGCCTGCAATCCGACCCGACCGTGATCTACGCGCTGAGCGACGGCGGCGCGCGGACGCTCGATCGGCCGTTGAGCCGCGCCGATCTCGAAACCGCCTCGCCCTACAACACTTATGTCGAGAACGGGCTGCCGCCCGGCCCGATCGATAATCCGGGTATGGCGGCATTGCGCGCGGCGGCCCGGCCGGCCCCGACCGACGACCTCTATTTCGTCGCCGACGGCGCGGGCGGCCACGTCTTTGCCCGGACCTTGGCCGAGCACAACCGCAACGTCGCCCAGTATCGCCACGGTGCTCCGGCCGTGCCCGATCCGCCGCCGACCCCCGCCGCTGGCCCGGCCCATTAAGGCAACCTCGCGCGGCGTTGATGGCGCGACGCGGAACGGCCCGCTATAACGCCCGATTACAACAGCGGGAGTGCGGCGGTGGGCGTGGCCAGCATGACGGGGTTCGCCCGGACCCAGGGCGAAGCGCCTGGGATCGCCTGGGTGTGGGAGGTCAAGAGCGTCAACGGCCGGGCGCTCGATCTGCGGCTGCGGCTCGCCCCCGGCTTCGATGCGCTGGAGCCCAAGCTGCGCGCGGCAGTGGCGCAGCGCTTTCGCCGCGGCAATATTTCGGCGAACCTGTCGGTCGCCCGCATCGCCGCGCCGGTGCTGCGCATCAACCGCGCGGCGCTGGGCCAGCTCGTCGCCCTGATCAATGAATTGACCGGCGAGGTCGAGGCGGCGCCGCCGCGCCTCGACGGGTTGCTGGCCTTGCGCGGGGTCGTCGAGTCCGTCGAGGACGAGGACGAGGCGGTGCTCGAGGAGAGGTGCCGCGCGGTGCTCGCCGGCTGGACCCAGGCGCTCGACCGGCTCGCGGAGGCCCGCGCCGAGGAGGGGGCGCGAATCGCCGCCCTGTTGCGCCACCAGCTCGACGAGACGGCCACCCTCGCCGCCGCCGCCGAAGGCCGCGCCGTGGCCCAGCCGGCGGCGCTGCGCGAGCGGCTGCGCACGGTGCTGGCGGGCCTCGCCGATCTGGCGCCCTCGGTGTCCGAGGACCGGGTCGCCCAGGAAGTGGCGCTCCTCGTCGCCCGCTCCGACATCCGCGAGGAATTGGAGCGGCTGTGCGCCCATCTTGACCAGGCCGGCGAATTGCTGGATCAGGGCGAGGCGGTCGGCCGGCGCCTCGATTTCCTGTGCCAGGAGCTGAACCGCGAAGCCAACACCCTGTGCTCGAAATCGGCCGATATCGAGCTGACCCGCACCGGGCTCGCGCTGAAGGCGGTGATCGAGCAGTTCCGCGAGCAGGTGCAGAACATCGAATGAGCGGCTCACCGATCGCGCGGCGCGGGCTCCTGCTCGTCCTCTCCTCGCCCTCGGGCGCCGGCAAGACGACGATCGCCCGCCGGCTCGTCGACGACGATCCGAGCCTCACCCTTTCGGTCTCGGTGACCACCCGCCCGCAGCGGCCGGGCGAAATCGATGGCCGCGACTATCGGTTCATCGACCAGCCCCGCTTTGACGAAATGGTGGCGGCGGACGAATTCTTGGAGCACGCGCGCGTCTTCGGCCATTGCTATGGCACGCCGCGCCGGCCGATCGAGGAGGCGCTCTCGGCCGGGCGCGACATCGTCGGCGATCTGGACTGGCAGGGGACCCGCCAGCTCGCCGAGAAGGTGCGGCGCGATCTGGTCGCGGTCTTCGTCCTGCCGCCGAGCCTCGCCGCCCTCAAGGAGCGGCTGCGCAACCGCGCCCAGGACAGTGAGGCGGTGGTCGCCGGCCGGATGGCGAAATCGGCCGAGGAGATGAGCCACTGGGACGAATACGATTACGTCATCGTCAATGACACGGTCGAAGCGAGCGTCGCCCAGGCCCGCGCCATCGTCACCGCCGAGCGCCTGCGCCGC
>DASYNW010000132.1:0-12895 GCA_036008325.1 Allostellaceae bacterium | reverse complement strand
TGACGCAGCCAGCAGCGATGTTCAGCCGGGCGCGTCCGAGATCGCGGCCGCCGAGGATTTCGCCCTGCTCGACGCCTATTCGCAAGCCGTCACCGGCGCTGTCGACAAGGTCGGGCCGGCGGTGCTGCACCTCCAGGTCAGCGGCTTGAAGGACGGCGCCGGCGGCTCGGGCTCGGGTGTCGTCTTCACCCCCGACGCCTATGTGCTGACCAACAGCCACGTGGTCAGCGGCGCCCGCAAGATCGAGGCCGCCTTTCCCGACGGCCGCAGCTTGCGCGCCAATCTGGTCGGCGACGACCCGGATACCGATCTCGCGGTATTGCGGCTCGACGGCGAGGCGCCGGCCTTTGCCCGCATCGGCGATTCGCGCCGGCTGCGGGTCGGCCAGCTGGTCATCGCCATCGGCAACCCGTTCGGCTTTCAGTGCACGGTAACGGCGGGTGTCGTCAGCGCCTTGGGCCGTTCGCTGCGCACCCGCTCGGGCCGGCTGATCGACAGCGTGATCCAAACCGACGCGGCCTTGAACCCGGGGAATTCGGGCGGTCCGCTGGTCACCGCCGCCGGCGAGGTCGTCGGCATCAACACCGCGATCATCGGCATGGCCCAAGGCATCTGCTTTTCGATCTCGGCCGCGACCGTCGAGTTCGTCGCCGCCCGGCTCATTCGCGACGGGCGGGTGCGACGCTGCTATATCGGGGTCGCCGGGCAGAACGTGCCGCTGGCGCGCCGTGTGGTGCGCTTTCATGAGCTGGCGCGCGAGACCGGGGTGCGCATCCAGTCGACCGCGGCCGATGGCGCGGCGCGCGCCGCCGGCCTCCAGAGCGGCGACATCATCGTCGCCGCCGACGGGGTCCCGGTCGCCGACATCGACGAGTTGCACCGGCTGATGACCGAGGATCGGGTGGGCCTGCCGGTCCCGTTCACCGTGCTGCGCCTATCGCAGAAGCTCGAAATCGCGGTCACCCCGCGCGAAACCTCGCCGCGCCCGGTGGCATGAGCGTTGGGCGTGAGGCGCCGATGGTCGACAAGCCTAAACGGCGCCCGTAAGATGCGCAGTGGACAAAGACTGCGCCGGCGAGCGCCCGAATGGAGGAGAGGCAAGGATGAGGAACGGCTATCGCGTCTATGATTCCGATACCCACGTCAACCCGGCCGCCGAGGTGCTGGAGCGCTATGTCGACCCCGGCTTTCGCGCGCGCCTGCCGGAATTGGCGCCCTATCGCCTGCCGGTCGGCCAGGCAGTCGAAGGCCACAGCCAGCTGCACAATTATCGGGTCGGGACCAAGCTCTATCGCCGGGTGCTCGGCGAGAAGGCGCCGCGCGAGACGTTCACCGGCCGCGACACCAGGTGGATGGGCACCAAGATGCCGCGTCCCGGCATCCAGGACGATCAGCCCGGCAACCGGGTCGCGGACATGGACGACGAAGGGACCGACGTCCATTTCCTGATTCCGACCTCGTGGCTCAGCGTCGTCGGGCTCGACGACCCGGCGCTCGAGGTCGGCATGATCCGCGCCTATCACCGCCATATGTCGGATTTCTGCGGCGACTACCCGGACCGGCTCAAGAGCATGATCGTCGCCTCCTCGCGCGACGTGCCCGAGGCGGTGCGCGAGATCCGCGAATGGGGCAAGTCGAAATGGGCGGTCGCGGTCATGCCACTCCTGGCCAAGGACGTGCCGGCCGACCATCCCGACCTCTACCCGATCTGGCAGGCCGCCGCCGACCACGATCTGCCGATCGCCAACCACAGCTTCACGTGGAACCCGCCCTATTACCCGGGCTACCTCGATCTGTGGGAGAACATCTTTATCGGCCGCGCCGCAGCACATCCCTGGGGCGCGATGCGGTTTGTAGCCTCGTTCATCGGCGGCGGGCTGTTCGACCGCTATCCCACACTGCGCATGGGGGTGCTCGAATGCGGCTTTGGCTGGCTGCCGTTCTGGGCCCGCCGCCTCGACGAGCAGGCGGTCTATGTCGGTGGCATCGCGCCCTTGAAGCACAAGCCCAGCGAATACATGGCGAGCGGGCGGTTCTTCTGCAGCATCGAGCATCACGAGGGCGAGGACATGTTTGCCCATGTCACCCAGTTCCTCGGCGAGGACATGCTGATGTACGCCTCCGACTATCCGCACTCGGAATGCCAGTTTCCCGACTCGGTCGACAACATCCTCGGCTGGCAGAGCCTGAAGCCCGACACCAAGAAAAAGCTGCTCTGGGGCAACGCCGCGCGCTTCTTCAAACAGAGCTGAGCGCCCGCGGCCCGAGCATGGAGATCCGCGACGGTTTTGTCGGCACGGTCGGCGACACGCCGCTGATCAAGTTGCGGCGTGCGTCCGAGACGACCGGGTGCACGATCCTCGGCAAGGCCGAGTTCTTGAACCCGGGCGGCTCGGTCAAGGATCGCGCGGCATTGGCGATCATCACCGATGCCGAACAGCGCGGCCTGCTGCAGCCGGGCGGGGTCATCGTCGAGGGGACTGCGGGAAATACCGGGATCGGCCTCGCCCTGGTCGGCAATGCGCGCGGCTATCGCACGGTCATCGTCATGCCGCAGACGCAGAGCCAGGAAAAAAAGGACATGCTGCTTCTGTGCGGCGCCGATCTGCGGCTGGTGCCGCAGGTGCCCTATGCCGACCCGATGAACTACGTGCGCTATTCCGAGCGGCTGGCGGCCGAGATCGCGGCGCGGGAGCCGAAGGGCGCCATCTGGGCCAACCAGTTCGACAACCTCGCCAACCGCCGGGGGCATTACCAGACGACCGGCCCGGAGATCTGGGACCAGACCATGGGCAAGGTCGACGGCTTCACCTGCTCGGTCGGCACCGGCGGCACCCTGTCTGGGGTCGGCATCGCGCTGAAGGAGCGCAACGCGGACATCAAAATCTATCTGTCCGACCCGATGGGCTCGGGATTGTACCGCTGGTTCGAGAATGGCGAGTTGAAGCCCGAGGGCAACTCGATCACCGAGGGGATCGGCAACAACCGGGTAACGCGGAACCTCGACGGCACCCCGCTCGACGGCCAGTTCCAGATTCCGGACGACGAGGCATTGCCGGTCTTGTTCGACCTGGTGCGCGAGGAGGGGCTGGTGCTCGGCGGCTCGACCGGGATCAACATCTGCGGCGCGATCCGCCTGGCGCGGCTCCTTGGACCCGGCCACACGATCGTGACGATCCTCGCCGATTCCGGCACCCGCTATCAATCGAAACTGTTCAACCCGGCGTTCCTCAAGGAGAAGAATCTGCCGGTGCCGGGGTGGCTCCAAGAGTAAGTCCTCCCTCCTGCCCGTCCCGGCGCAGGCCGGGACCTATTGATCGGCTTACTCGATGTATTCCGTCTATCTGCTTGCGGGCAAACCCTACGGAACCCTCTATATCGGGATCACCTACGATCTCGCGCAGCGGGTTTCGCAGCACAAGGGTAAGCTGGTGCGGGGTTCACCGCAAAATACGGGGTCGATCGCCTGGCCTGGTTTGAGATGCATGAGAAGCATGCTTCCGCCCTGCAGCGTGAAAAGCGGATCAAGGGATGGAAGCGGGATTGGAAGATCAACCTCATCGAGAGGAACAACCTGCACTGGCTCGACTTGTCGAATGATCTGGCGGCTTAACTCGCAAGTCCGTGCACTGCGCGAATGGGTCCCGGTCTGCGCCGGGATGGACAAACTAGGATCAGGAAATAGATGACCGAATTGTTGTTTCGCGAGGATGGGTATCGGCGCTGCTGCGCGGCGCGGGTGACCGGCGCCGATGGGCGCGGCATTCGGCTCGACCGCACCGTGTTCTATCCCGCGGGCGGCGGGCAGCCGGGTGACAGCGGCGTGCTGCGGCTGGCCTCGGGCGGCGAGATCCCGATCCTCGACACGGTCAAGGGCGAGACGCCCGACGCGGTCGTCCATGTGCCCGCACCCGGTGCGGCGATGCCCGCGCCCGGCACCGAAGTGACGGCCGAGATCGACTGGGAGCGCCGGCACCGGCTGATGCGCATGCACACTTGCCTGCATCTGTTGTGCAGCATCGTTCCGGGGTCGGTCACCGGCGGTCAGCTCGGCGATGGCAGGGGACGGCTCGATTTCGATGTGCCGGGATCGAGCCTCGACAAGGCGGCGCTCGCCGCCGGGCTCAACGCGCTGATCGCCGCGGGTCATTCCGTCGGCCGGCGCTGGATCAGCGACGACGAGCTCGCCGCCGATCCCGGCCTGGTGCGCACCATGTCGGTCAAGCCGCCGATCGGGACCGGCCGGGTGCGGCTGATCGAGATCGCCGGCGTCGATCTGCAGCCCTGCGGCGGGACCCATGTGAGGAACACCGCCGAGATCGGCCCGGTCGCGGTGACCAAGATCGAAAACAAGGGCCGGCAGAACCGCCGCGTCATCGTCGCTTTCGCCGAGTGAAGAAGAAGGAAGACAGCACGATGCCCTATGCCCACCCCGAGGCGCTGGTCGGCACCGATTGGCTCGCCGCCCATCTCGACGACCCGCGAATTCGCGTCGTCGACTGCTCGTTCAAATTGCCGGGCATCACCCCGACCGCAGCGGCGGATTACCGGCGCGGGCACATTCCCGGCGCGGTATTCTTCGACATCGACGATGTTTGTGCGCCGGCCACCAGCCTGCCACATATGATCCCGACAGCCGATCTGTTCGCGCAAAAGATGAGTGCGCTCGGCGTCGGCGATGGTGACCGGGTCGTGGTTTATGACGGCAACGGGCTGTCCTCGGCCGGGCGGGCATGGTGGATGCTGTGGCTGTTCGGCCACCCTGACGTGGCTCTGCTCGACGGCGGATTACCAAAGTGGCAGGCCGAGGGGCGGCCGCTCGACAGTGCGATCCCGAACCCGGCGCCGCGCCATTTCACCGCGCGGTTCGACACGGCGCTGGTGCGCGACAGGGCCGCATTGCTCGGCAATTTGGCGACCCGCCGCGAGCAGGTGGTCGATGCCCGCGCCGCCGGCCGCTTCGACGGCAGCACGGCGGAGGTCCGACCGGGCCTGCGCAGCGGCCATATTCCTGGGAGTCGCAGCCTCCCCTATGAGCAGCTGACCGACCCCAAGACGCATCAGCTGCGCAGCGCCGCCGAGCTGACACGATTGTTCGAGGACGCCGGGGTTGCCCTGGATCGGCCGGTCGTGACCAGCTGCGGCTCGGGCGTCACCGCCTGCGCGCTGGCTTTTGCGCTTCATCTGATCGGCCAACCCGACGTGGCGGTCTATGATGGATCGTGGTCGGAATGGGGGCTGCCCGGCGACACCCCGGTCGAGACCGGGCCTGCGGGGAGGGGCTGATTCGGTGCTGCTGCACGACACGATCACCTATCTCGAAATGCTGGCCCGCCCGGCTGTGGGCCGCGCGCCGATCCCGGCGGGCAAGCTCGCGCTGATGCGGCTGGAGAACGCGACGGTCGGGTTCTACCGCTATATTTACGATGCGGTCGGCGAGCCCTGGCTGTGGTTCGAGCGCCGGCTGTTCGGCGATGCGGCGCTGCTCCAGCTGATCGCCAAGCCGACAATCGAGATCTTCGTGCTTTATGTAGGCGGGGTGCCGGCCGGCTTTTTCGAGCTCGACGCCGCCGAGCCGCGCGAGACCAAATTATGCTATTTCGGCCTCGTACCCGACTTCATCGGGCGCGGCTATGGCGCCTACCTGCTGCAGGCGGCGATCGACCGGGCCTGGACCGCGCGGCCGATCGACCGGTTCTGGCTGCACACCTCGACCTATGACCATCCGCACGCCCTGCGCGTTTATCAGCGCGCCGGGTTCAGCGTCTATGCCCGCCGCCCTTTGAGCTTTGAGGATCCGCGGCTGCACGGAATCCTGCCGCGCACCCTAACCCACCGCCTGCTGCCGCCGCTGGACGAACGGTAGACGAGAGCCTGGGCGACAATTATCATCCGCGTCGGTTGCGCTAACCGGCTGTCTGGCGAAACCTCAGCTACGCTGGTTGTCGCGTGTAATGACGCTAGGCGGCGAGCGGCAGGAGAAGTGATATGAGCTTACTGAGCGCAGCAGCTCCTTGCGCTATTGCGGCATTAGTCGGAGGTTTACTGATAACGGGCGCCTCGGCGGCCGTGGCGCAAAGTCTCACATCCAGCGAAGCCCGGACGGTCGCGCAGGACGCCTATGTCTACGGCTATCCGCTGGTGACGATGGAGCTGACCCGGCGCAGCTTCACCAACGTGGCCGAGCCCAACGGAAAAAGCGCGCCGATGGGCTATTTCGTCAACATCCCGAAATACCCTTCCGCTTCCGACAAGCGGGTGACCGCGCCCAACGCCGACACGCTCTACTCAACGGCATGGATCGATGTCGGCAAGGAGCCTTATATCCTGCATGTGCCCGACGAGCATGGCCGCTACTACCTGATGCCGATGCTGGACGGCTGGACCAATGTTTTCGCCGACCCCGGCAAGCGCACGACCGGCACCGGCGCGGCCGATTTCGCGATCACCGGCCCGGGTTGGAAGGGCACGCTGCCGCCCGGCATCAAGGCCGAATACAAATCGCCCACCAATATCGTCTGGGTGCTCGGCCGCACCTATTCGACTGGCACCCCGGCCGACTACGCCGCCGTCAACGCCATTCAGGCGCAATACAAGCTGACCCCGCTCAGCGCGTGGGGCAAACCCTATACCCCGCCGCCCGGCGTCGTGAATCCCGCCTGGAACACGACTGAACCGACGCGCGACCAGGTTGACTCGATGGACGGCGCCACCTACTTCCGACTGCTTGCCGAACTGATGAAGAAAAATCCGCCGGCGAAAGCGGATGCTCCGATGGTGGCGGCAATGGCAAAGATCGGCATCGTCCCTGGCCAGGATTTCGACCCGGCCAAGTTGAACCAAGCTCAACTTGCTGCGGTTCAAGCCGCTCCCCGGCTCGCTCAGACGGCGATCATGGGGTTGTTGAAAGAGATCAAGCTGACCAACGGGTGGAGCGTGCTGACTACCAGCATGGGGAACTACGGTACCAATTATCGCTTACGTGCCCTGGTGACCGCTATCGGCCTCGGCGCTAACCTGCCGCAGGATGCGATCTACCCGGTCGCCCAGCTAGATGCCGATGGCAAGCCGTTCGACGGGGCCAATCGCTACGTCATGCATTTCCCAGCGGGCCAGCTGCCGCCGGTGGACGGGTTCTGGTCGTTGACGATGTATGACGCCCACTATTTTTTTGTGCCGAACAAGCTGAACCGCTACACTTTGAGCGCCCGCAACGCGCTCAAGCACAATGCCGACGGGTCAGTCGATCTTTATCTTCAGGCCAGCTCTCCGGGGGCAGCGAGGGAGGCTAACTGGCTTCCGACAACGCCGAGCGGCAAGGTTATCCCGATGCTGCGTCTCTATTGGCCGAAAGAGACGCCACCCTCGATCCTCGACGGAACCTGGAAGCCGCCGCCAGTCGCGCTTAGCAAATGAGTTTTATTGGATACGAGCATGAGCGGAGAAGGGCCGATGCCGCATCAAGGCAAGCTAATCCTGTCGATCCTTGCTGGCCTTGCTGTCACGATTGCGGCGATCGGAGCCGTCCCGAGCCAGGCGCTGGCGCAGGCGACAACGATTCAGAACGGGCTGCAGATATTGGTCACGCCCTATCTATGGCTGGCGGGCATCGACTCTGCGATCAAGACGCCGCTGTCACGAGCGCCCGAGATCAATTCGGACGTCGGCGCCTTTCAGCTCCTCGGCCATTTGGACGGGGTCCCGTTTATGGGGTCGGCCGAGATCCGCGACGGACCCTTCAGCCTGCTCGGCGACGTGCTCCATGTCCCGGTCGGCACCAACATCACCACCCGCAACGTTTTCTTTCAGGGCGGCAACGCGGCGTTGACGGCGAATACAGGCACCGCCTTGTTCCTCTATCACGCGGTCGATCAGCCGCTTCAGGAACTGGATTTGGGCGGCGGCTTTCGCGCCTGGGGCTTTTCCAGCGGACTTACGTTGAATAGCGGGCTGTTGCCGACGGTCAATGTCTCGCGAACCGCGGGCCAAGGGGGGAGCCTGGGATGAGCAATCTTGCCGAGCCGCCGGTGGTCGCGCAGGCCGTGGCCCGGCGCCGGCGCCGGGTGTCGGTGATTTGGATCCTGCCGCTGGTGGCGGTGGCAATCGGCGCCTGGCTGCTGTGGGACACGCTGTCGAAACAGGGGCCGACAATCCAGGTCACTTTCGACACCGCCGAGGGGCTGCAGGCCGGGCAGTCGCAGCTCAAGTTCAAGGACATCGTGTTTGGCACGGTCAAGCGCCTCGATCTGTCCCCCGACCACAATCATGTGATCGTGACCATCGACACCACCCGGCAGGCGGAGCCGCTGTTGACCCACGGGACGGTGTTCTGGGTGGTCAAGCCGCGGCTCTTCGCCGGCGCCATCTCCGGGCTGCAAACCCTGTTTTCAGGGAGCTATGTCGGCATGCTGCCCGCCGCCAAGCCGGGCAGGGCGCAGCAGGATTTCACCGGGCGCGAGGACCCGCCGATCCTCGCAACCCACGTGCCGGGGCGGATCTTTTACTTGAAGGCGCGGCGGCTCGGCTCCCTGTCGCTCGGCTCGCCGATCTTTTACCGCGGCCTCGACGTCGGCCAGGTGCTCGGCTGGGACATCGCCGACATGGCCGAATACGTGACGATCCACGCCTTTGTCCGCGCCCCCTACGACACTTATGTGCATGACAACACCCGGTTCTGGAACGCGTCGGGGCTGTCGGTCAAGCTTGCCGGGACCGGGGTGAAGATCGAGATCGAGTCGCTGCGCGCCCTGTTGCTCGGCGGCATCGCCTTCGCCACCCCGAGCACGGAGACCCAGATCGCGGCGGCCAGCCTCGAAGATCACGTCTTTCCACTGTTCGTTGATGCGGACTCGGCGGAGGCCGCCTCCTACACCACCCAGATCCCGGTCATCTCGTATTTTCCGGGCTCGGTCAGCGGGCTCGGGCCGGGCTCTGCGGTCACCATCCACGGCCTCGTCGTCGGCCACGTCACCGATGTGCGCCTCGTTTACGACAAGCAGACGGACGCGGTGCTGGCCCCGGTCCGCTTCGACGTCGAGCCCGAGCGGGTGCTGGGCGTCGGCGTCAGAGTGTTCAAGACCCAGGCCGAGGCGGTCGCGGCACTCTTGCAGAAAGGCTTGCGGGCGACGGTGCAGAGCGCCAGCCTGATCACCGGGCAGCAGCAGGTGGCGCTCGATTTCCTACCCGACGCGCCCCCCGCCAAGCTCGCCATGGAGGGCGAGTATTTCGTGCTGCCGACGGCACCCGGCGGCGGGTTCGCCGGGCTGCAGGCCTCGGCCAACGACTTGCTCGACAAGGTCAACACGATCCCGTTCGATCAGATCGGCAAAAACCTCGACAGCATTCTGAAATCGGTCAACGAGCTCGCCAACGGCCCGCAGATGCGCGAGGCCCTGACCAAGCTCGCGGCGACCCTGGCCACCGCCGACACCTTTACCCACAACCTCAACAGCGGCACCGCCCCGGCCTTCAAGCAACTGCCGCAGATGGCGGCGCAATTGCAAAAGACCGTGACCAGCGCCAACAAGCTCCTGGTCTCGCTCGACAGTGGCTATGGCAACAACACCCGGTTCAACCGCGACATGGAGCGGCTGTTGGCGCAAGCCAATGACGCGGTCGCCTCGGTCCGGGCACTGGCCGATCTGTTGGCCCGCCATCCCGAGGCGCTGATCAAAGGGCGGCCCGGCGGAGGCACCGAATGAGCCGCATGCTGCGGCCGGCGTGCATCGCGGCACTGGCAGTTGCCGCCCTGGGGCTCGTCGCGTTGGCGCTCGCCGCTTGCTCCTCCCCCGACCCGATGCTTTATACCCTGGCGCCGGCGACCGGGGCCGTCTATCGCGGCAGCCCGCGGGTGGTGCTGCTGCACCAGATCGCGATCGCCCACTACCTCGAACGCTCGCAGATCGTGCGCTCGTCGGAAAACTACCGGCTGGCGGTGCTGGAGAACGATTGGTGGGGCGAGCCGCTGCCGGCGATGCTGAGCCGGGTGTTGATTCAGGAGCTGGGTCAGCGCCTGCCGAACAGCGTGGTGATCGCTGACAATGGCGCGGTGTCGGCCGAGCCCGGCGCCACGATCGAGCTCAATATCCAGCGGCTCGATGAGGACTCCGCCGGCAATCTGGTGCTGCAGGCGCAGGTGGCGGTGCGCCGCGGCAACGAGCGGCCGGTCTTGCAGAGCTTCCGCTTCGTGGTGCCGCCGCCGGCGCCCGGCGTGCCCGGCGAGGTCGCGGCGATCAGCGCCGCGGTCGGCCGGCTCGCCGACGGCATCGCGCCGATGCTGACCGGCATCACGCTCGGCGGCGCGGTCCGCGGGTGATCCGCCGCTTCCCCGCGGCCGAGCCGCCGCCGGCGACCCTGCCGCAATTGCGCGAGTGCCCGGGCTGCGGGCTCGTACAGACGGTGCCGGCGCTCAGCCCCGGCGCCAGCGCGCAATGCGCGCGCTGCCCGACGATCCTGCGCCGCGCCAGCACCCATCGGCTCGAGCACATCATCGCCTTGACCGCGACGGCCTTGGTGCTGCTGACGCTGATGTGCACGTTCGCGCTGATGAGCGTCGAGACCGCCGGCATCCGCCATGTCGCCGACCTGTTCTCCGGCCCCGAGGAATTGGTGCGCCAGAATATGGCGCCGCTCGCCGCGGTGGTGCTGTTCGTGACCGTGCTGGCGCCGTTCGCGCGGCTCCTGGGCATGCTCTACGTGCTGATCCGAGCCCATGAGCAGCATCCGCCGCGCCATCTGCGCCGGGTGTTCGCGCTCTCGGAAAAGCTGCGCCCGTGGTCGATGATCGAGGTATTCGTGCTCGGCGTCTTCGTCGCCTATGTCAAGCTCGGCGGGCTCGTCGATATCGGGCTGCGGACCGGCGTCTATGCCTTGCTGGCGCTGACCATCGTGCTGGTCTGGGTCGATGCTGCCCTCGACCGCGAAAGGGTGTGGGAGCGGCTCGACCATGACGACCATTCCGACGCACGGCGCCCCGACGCGCGGCGATGCGGTGGAATCGGGGAGGCGATCGGCTGCGAGACCTGCGGCCTGGTCAGCGCCGGCGACCCGGCTCGCGGGCGATGTCCGCGCTGCGATGGCTGGCTGCATCCGCGCCGGCACAACAGCATCGAGCGCACCTGGGCCTTGGTCATCGCCGCCGCGATCCTCTACATACCGGCCAATTACTATCCGGTGCTGACCGTGGTGCAGCTCGGCGCCGGCCAGCCCAGCACGATCTTGGGCGGCGTCGAGGAGCTGGTGCAAACCCGCGAATACCCGCTGGCGGCGCTGGTCTTCTTCGCCAGCATCCTGGTGCCGGTGCTGAAGCTCGTCGGTCTTTCGTTTATGCTGATCGCCACCCAGACCGGGCATGCCGGCTGGCTGCGCGACCGCACCCGGCTCTACCACATCGTGCGCTTTATCGGCCGCTGGTCGATGATCGACATCTTTATGGAATCATTGCTGGGCGCGCTCGTCACCTTCGGCGCGGTGATCACCATCCAGCCCGGCGTCGGCGCCCTCGCCTTCTGCGCCGTCGTGGTGCTGACCATGTTCGCCGCCGAAACCTTCGATCCCCGCCTGATGTGGGACACCGCCGCCGCCCGCGCCACACCCGACAGCGTGCTCGCGAACCCGCAGCGGCCGGCACGATCGGGTGCTGCATGATCGGGCCCGGCGCGATCGAGGATTGACAGCGACCGGGCGGCGCGGCGCTATGACGCTTGGTGGATCAACCTCGGAACGCCTAATGGACAACGTGCAGCGAGCCTCCCCGGTGGTTCTGGCGCAGGTCTTGGCGCCGCTGATCGCCGGCGAGGCCGACGCGATCGAGCACGGCCGCCGCCTGACCCAACCGATCTTGGGTGCGCTGCACTCCGCGCGGCTGTTTCGCATGTTCTACCCGCGCTCGGTCGGCGGCGACGAGATCGAGCCCAGCCAGTATGTGCTGGCGGTCGAGGAATTGGCCCGCGCCGACGGCTCGGTCGGCTGGTGCGCCTCGATCGCGAACAGCATCGGGCTGTTCGCCCCCTACCTCGAGCTCGACGCGGCGCGCCGGGTGTTCGGGGACCCGCGCGCGACCTGCGCCTGGGGGCCGCCCAACGACGCCCGGGGGATCGCGGTGCCGGGCGGCTATCGCGTCACCGGGCGCTGGGATTTCGCCAGCGGCTGTCGGCACGCCAGCTGGATCGGCGCTCACGGAACCGTGGTCGAGCCCGACGGCACCTTGCGGCTCAACAATTTCGGCCGGCCGACGATCCGCACCTGGCTGTTTCCGGCCGAGGAGGTGACCCTCCTTGACAACTGGAACCCGATCGGGCTGCGCGGCACCGCGTCGGAATCGTACACGGTCGAGGATCTGTTCGTGCCCGAGGAGTTGACCGGCACCCGCGAGGACCCGACCCTGCGCCGCGACCCGGGCAAGCTCTACGCCTTCCCGCAGCAGACCCTCTATTCGGTCGGGATCGCCAGCGTCGCGCTCGGCATCGCCCGCGGCATGCTTGAAGCCTTTATCGAGCTGGCCCGGCGCAAGACCCCGCGCGGCACCGGCCGGCTCGCCGACAACGCGGTGATCCAGGCCGAGATCGCCCGCGCCGAAGCCCGGCTGGGTGCGGCCCGCGCCTATCTGGTCGGCACCGTGCACGATATCTATCAGCACGCCGACGACATCGCCCCGATCGAGGTGCCCGAGCGCGCCCGCGCCCGCCTCGCCGGCAGCCACGCGGTGTCGAGCGCCGTCGGCGTCGCCGACTGGGCCTACAAGGCTGCCGGGGTCGACGCGATCTTCCCCGGCAGCCCGTTCGAGCGCCGCTTCCGCGACATCCACACCGTCTCCCAACAGATCCAATCGCGCGACGCCCATTACGAAACCGTCGGCCAGGTCCTGCTCGGCCAGCCGCCGGAGGTGTTTTTGTAG
>DASYNW010000131.1:0-8428 GCA_036008325.1 Allostellaceae bacterium | reverse complement strand
AGCGTCGTGTCGTGGATTTACGATGAATCGGCGGCAGCGCAGGCGACGCCTGGCCGGGCCGAGGATCCCTTCTTCGCCCCCATGGGCCGTTCGCTCGTCACCTGTCTGCTTGCGCATCTGGTCTGGTCCGATCCCGAGGCGATCGACATAAGCCTGGCAACCTTTGCCGCCGCGATCGCGGTCTCCGAAGAGGAAATCCTCGATCTCCTGGCGCATATCCGCACCGCAAGCCGCAGCCCCATGGCGCGGCGCCTTGCTGCCACGCGGATGAAGTGCAAAGCCGAGGAAACCTTCAGCGGCGTGTTTCTCAACGCCGTCAAAGGCGTCGAATGGCTCTTCCCCACCGCCTATGCCGAGCTGGTATCCGAAGGCGACTTCGATCCGCGCTCTCTCTTGATCGGCAATACCACCGTCTTTCTGAATATCAGCCTGCGCACCCTCGAGACCACGCCGCCGATCGCCCGCGTCCTCGTCGGCGCCCTCTTGAACACCGTCTACATGGCCGACGGCTGGACGCGCGGACGGATCCTCTTCCTCCTCGACGAGGCGGCGCGTCTTGGCCGGATGAAGACGCTGGAAACCGCCCGCGACATCGGCCGCAAGTACGGCGTCTCGCTCCACATGCTGTTTCAGTCGGTCGGCCAAATGGCCGAGGCCTGGGGCCGCGAGGGCACGCGCGCCTGGATCGATGCCGCCGCCTGGGTCGGCTATGCCGCGATCCGCGCCGGCGGCGCCGGCAAGGATCTCAGCGACCAGCTCGGCGCCCATGGCGTCTTGGCCTGGTCCGAGGGCGACAACCAAGGCCGCCAGAAGCCCTTTGGCCTGAACTTTGGTCGACCTCGCGCGGCGTCAACGTCAACGTCCATGAGATCCGCCGGTCGCTGATCGCGGCCGCCGAGATGCAGCAGGATTTGCGCGAGGACGAAATCATCATCGTGCCGGCCGCCGGGCTCCCGCTCCGCATCGGCCGGGCGATCTATTTCCGGAGACCCGAAATGATTGCGCAAGTCGCAACGAACCGTTTCGTCAACGCAGCAGCGGAGTGACCCGATGGCCGATCAGCCAACGCGGACAGAGCGGAACCATGCCCGCGAAGTGCGCGAGGAACGCCGGGCCGATTTCTGGCAGCGCCAGATCAGCGAGGGACGCATGCAACGGCAGGCCGACGATCAAATGAACGCCGGCGAGACCCCGGAACAGACGCCTCGCCTCCACCGCCAAAACCCGTAGGGGACTCACGACCATGGTGCCGCACGACACATCGGCAAAGGGCCGCCCATCGCGGGAAGTCCGCGAGGAACGCGCCCGCGCTTTCTGGCAAGCTCAGATCAATGAGGGGCGGGCGAGGGCCGCCGAGCAACAGGCCAGAACCACCAAGCCCGCACCACCTCCGCAAGACCCACCACCCTCGCCACCGCCGGCGCGTGTTCCTCTGCATGTTGTATCGGCCGATACGACATTCCCCGACACCACGCCTCCAATCACTCCCGCCGATATACCGGCACTCTTTCTCGCGGCGACATCTGTCCTTCGCCTGATCAATGCCGGCAGGTCCGACGGCCGCCGCTTCTCGTCTGCTCCACAGGCCAAAGATCGGGCCGCCTGGAGGCTCGTACAGACCGCAGTCCCGAATTTGACCGATAAGGCTGCTCAAGAGGTGATCCACTCCTGGTTGCAGACCAAGGTTCTCGAGACCCGCCCCTATCGCGATCCTATCGATCGCCGGAACTATCCCGGGTTGTTCGTGATACCCCTCGAAGAGCCTGCGGAAGTCTCCTGATACACTTCCGCACCCCCTTGCGCACCTACGTGGCACCCTCGTCCATCCTTTAATTACACGCAATCCCCGCGCACATGCTTCACACCTCTACCCCTGCTTTCCTGTGGCCAGCTCGATTGCTGGAAATCCGCTCATTGAGCAACCTCGGTCAAGTGCGGAAGTCTACCCCTTTTGGGGCACAGACCAAGGCACTCCTGACGGAGTGCAAAAACGAGCCTCGATCATGATGACCTATCGGGTCGGCGCCTGTGCCACGCCTTCAGCCGGCAAAGCGATGGCGGAATACTACCTCGCCGGGACATTGAAGACGGAACCGACGCGGGCTGCCGAGTACTACACCGGCGCTGAGGCGAAGGAGGAGCGCGCCGCGGATTTCTGGCGGGGCGCCGTCAGGGAGGGCCACCTGGCCACAGGCGGCTCGGTCGCCGAGCTGCGGCCAGACCTCGCGCCGGCCTTGGCCGCACGCCTCGGCATCGCCGATCCCGGCCGGCCGCTGACCCAGGCCGGTATTGCAAATTTGCTAAATGCGACACGCCTTGATGGCGAGGCAATTGCCGGGCGCAAACAGCATAGTGCCACGCGTAGTGTCGCCGAGGTCTTCGGTCTCGATCCGAAGCAGCCCGCATCGGCGGAAGCAATCAGGAACGTGCTCGCCGGCAAGCGCGCCGACGGGGGCATTCCGCAGACTGCGGCCGGCAAGGCATTGCCGGCGGCGATCGTCGAGGGTGCGCGCAAGCGCTTCAAGGCGGCGCTTGCCCTGCCGGCGCACCGTGAGGCAACCGCCGAGGAGATCGCGCAGCTCGAGAACGGCCGGCTGGCAAATGGTCGGCTGATCGCTATGGCGGATTACCGCCGGCAGATCCATGCTACGCGCCCGCCGGTCGGGTTTGTCGATATGACGTTTTCCGCCGAAAAATCATTGTCGGTCGCCTGGGCCTTGGCGCCGACCGCGGCGGAACGGACCGCGCTGCTGGATATTCACCGGAACGCCGTGGCCGACACGATGGCCTATGCCGAGACGCACCTCGGCTTTGCCCGCCGCGGCCAGGGTGGCGGGGAGGGCGTCGACACCGGCGCCCTCGGGTGGATCAGCTTTCAGCACTACACCGCGAGGCCGGCCGTCGATATCGAGCGGCAGGACAGGGAAGGCCGGGCCTACACCGACATTCGCGAGGTGCCGTTGCAGACGGCGGACCCGCAGCTGCACACCCACGTGACGGTGTTCAACACCGTCCTGACCGACAGCGGGCATATCGGCGCTCTCGATCTCGACCGGCTGGCCGGGCGGGTCAAGGAGCTGGGTGCGGTCTACCATGCCAATGTGGCGGTCCGGGCCCGACGGCTCGGCATCGAGACCGTGCTCGACGAGCGCACCGGCGCGGCGCGACTCGCCGATATCCCGCATTCCCTGCGCGATCTGTTCAGCAAGCGGACGATCGAAGCGCAGGATGCGGCGCGCGAGTTCGCAGCGGAAAAGGGCATCGATTGGGATGCGATCAGCGCCGAGCAGAAGATTGCCTTGTTGAAAGCCGGGGCGGCCGAAACCCGGCAGGCAAAAAAAGAGACGGCGGAGGGCCTGGAACAGAAAAGCGATTTCGCGGTATGGCGCGAGCAGGCCGCGGCGGCGTCCTATCGGCACCGCAGCGTGCTGCGAGCGGATCAGGTCTCGGCCGCCCCGGCGGCGGACGAGCGTCACCAAGCCGCCTATCACGCTGCCCTGCCGTTGCTCGACGGTGAACTGAGCCGCCGTGCCGTGCTCGACGGCCAGGAATTGCGCGAGATCGCGGCACGGGCCTTGATTGTCGCCGGCATCGGCGAGCGGCCGGGCGACGACATCGACGCCGTCATCAAAGCCTTCCGCGAGCGAGGCGTGGTGCAGGACGGCCGACAGGTGGCGTTGATGTGGGGCAGGGGGGCGCCGCTGCGCGGCAAGGAGCGCTGGAGCGTCACGACAGCGCTGCATATCGACCAGGAACGCGAGCTGATCCGGCTGGCCCAAACCGCCTCGCGCGATTTGTCGGCGGCTTTGCCGGCGGCGCAGATCGACCGCGCCGCCGATGCGTTCCTCGAGCGCAACCCGACGATCGATCCCGCTGCGGAGCAGTGGCAGGCCCAGTACCTGATGATGACCAGGCTCGCCGCCGGCGGCCGGCTGGGCGTGGCGATCGGCGTCGCCGGCGCCGGCAAGAGCACCGCGCTTGCCCCGCTGGTGGACGCCTGGCAAGCCGACGGGCGCGAGGTCTTCGGCATCACCCTGGCCTGGCGCCAGGTGACCGATCTGCGGTCGGCCGGCATCGCCGAGCGCGCCTCGGTCGCGGCCTTTCAGAAACGCGTCGAGACCGGGCGCTATCGGCTCGACCGCAACAGCGTCGTGGTCGTTGACGAAGTCGGGCTCGTCGGCACAAGGCAGATGCTCGATCTCTTACGGTTGCAGCAGAGAACCGGCATGCAGATCGTCATGGTGGGCGATCCCAGGCAATGCCAGTCGATCGAAGCCGGGCCGGTTATCGAGCTGTTGCGCAAGGGGATTGGCGGAGGGGCCGTCCCCGAGATCCTGACCTCGATCCGGCAGAAGACCGAGCGCGAGCGCGAGATTACCGGGCTGTTCCGCGTCGGACGCGCCGCCGAGGCGCTCGAGATGAAGCAGCAGGACGGTACCGCCCTGCTGGTCGCCGGCGGCCGGCCGGCGACGGTCCAACGCGTGGCCCGGCTGTGGCGCGAGCGGCTCGAGGCCAACCGCGCCGATCCCGGGTTCAAGCTGACGGTCTCGGCGCCGACCAACGCCGACGCGCGCGAGATCGGTGCCGCCATTCGTGCTGAGCGGCGCGGCGCCGGCGAGATCGGCGACGATGTCAAAGTCTTGGACGCGACCGACCGCAACGGTGACACCTACAAACTGGCGCTGGCAGTCGGTGACCGCGTGCGTCTCTATGACCGCGTCCATGACGCGCGGGTGCCGGGTCGCAAGAGCGTCCTTGCCAACAATGGCGAGGTGGTCGAAATCCGTGCGCTGACCGAGGAGGGCATGATCGTGCGCAACGATGCCGGCGCCGAGGGCCTGGTCGCATGGCGCAAGATCCAGGCCCGCCGGGACGCCCCGGTGCGCCTCGGCTATGGCTACGCGATGACCGTCGACACCGCGCAAGGCAGCACCGCGACCGAGCACATTCACGCTCTGCCGGCCGGATCGCAGGCGGTCCACGGCTTCAAAGCCTACACCGCGGCCAGCCGCCACGAGCGCACGACCTGGATTGTTGTCGATGAAGCCTCCGAGCGGCGGCATCTCGCAGGCCGGTCGATGATCGGGCACCGACCGGAAATCCATGAGCCGGATGTGTGGCGCCAAATCGGCGAAAATCTCAGCCGCCAGCCACAAAAGGCCAGCGCGCTCGATCTGCTGCACCAAATGCCGGAGGCGCCGCCTCACGTGCAGCGGCGGACCATGCGACAGGGCGCTGCGCGCGCCTAGACGATGCGAGACAACCCAGGTCGAACAGGCGATCGAACACTACTAGGCGGTCCTGCGCGACTGCGCCGCCGACGGTGACAGGGCTGGCGCGAGACCACCAGGAACTTGCCGACATCGGGCAGAGGGATGCGGGCGGCCACAGATCACCGGGGCGCTGCCGGTTGGGACTTGACGATATGCGGCGCCGAGGGGATGGTTTGAACAAAAAGTGAACACACGGGATCGATGATGGCCAAGCTGCCGCCGCGCTATGCCTTCCGGCTGGAGGATTTGCGGACATGGCATGTGGTCGAGGCGGCGTGCCCGACCTGCCGGCACCGGGCGGCGATCGACCATGTCAGCTTGACCCGCGGCCGGCCCAACTCGATGCGATTGGCCGAGCTTGAAACGAAACTGCGTTCCCGCCATTGCGGCCGCCGCGGAGGGCACACCCTGACCGTGAGCCTGCGTCCGCGCGATTGACAAAAAACCGCCGGGCGCTCGCGTTTTCAGCACGGGACGGCCGCTCTTGTGAAGGGTTTCGGATGCCGGCTCGTCGGGACCTATCCACCCGTGCTGAGAGCCGGCGTCCGAAAGCCTCCAGGGAAGGAACCCGCGGTGGGCGGTGCGGGCGGTGGCCGTCTATGGCGATTTGACGGCGGGGCGGCGCGCGCGCGTGGTGCGCTCGGCGAGGGAGTGGGTGGTGGATCGTCGATTGCAGCCGGCGGAGCGTTGCCGCTGCCGTTCTCGACGGGGCAATGTCGGCGTACCGGGCGGCGTAACGGCAGCGTTCGCCGGCAATGGCGCAACGGGGCTGCGGCACTGGAGGTGGCATCCTCCGGCGGGTGGTTGATGCGATGAAGTGACCACAGCCGTCATGGCGTCGCGGTTCTGCCCCCGGCTTCGGGCGATGGTGGGGCGCGGGGTGTGCCGCCGCGCTCGAAGGTCTCGACGATGATCATGCGGCCGCCGCAGCACGGGCATGGCGGGCGATGGTCCGCGGCGCCGGCTTCCCGGCGCGTGTCGTCGTGCTCTGCCGACGGCTCCATCACCGGCACGGGTGCAGCGATCAGTTCTCTGGCGCGCGCGATGTTGGCCTTGCAGCCGGCGCTGGCGAAGAGGCCGTAGTGGCGGATGCGGTGGAACCCCTTGGGCAGGACGTGGAGCAGGAAGCGCCGGATGAACTCATCGGGATCGAGCGTCATCATGCGATACCGTGCCTGCCCATTGCGGCGGTAATCCTTGTAGCGGAAGGTGACGCCGCGCTCGTCGAGCTGATCAGCCGGCTGTTCGAGATGGCTACGCGGTGGGTGTAGCGGGCGAGATAGGCTAGCACCGCCTCGGGCCCGGCGAAGGGCGGCTTGGCGTAGACGAACCAATTCTTCCTGTTGAGTGGAGCGAGGTGCGCAGCAAAGGCCGCCCGGTGGCGTAGGCTGTCGAAATCGCCGAAGAAGGCCAGCCGGCCTGCCGCGTGAGCCTCGGCGATGCCGGTCAGGAAGAGCCGCCGGAACAGGCGGGACAGCACCCGCACCGGCAAGAGGTAGCCGGGCTTGCAGCGTACCCAGCGCGTCCCATCGAGCGATATCCCGCCGCCTGGCACGATCATATGGATGTGCGGGTGATGGGTCATCGCCGAGCCCCAGCTGTGGAGCACGGCGGTGGCGCCGATGCGAGCGCCGAGATGCCTGGGATCGGCGGCGATCGTCAGCAGCGTCTCGGCCGCCGCGCGGAACAGCAGGTCGTAGACCACCGCCTTGTTCTGGTAGGCGATCGGGGCGATCTCGGCCGGCAGCGTGAAGACGACGTGGAAGTGGCCGACCGGCAGCAGATCGGCCTCGCGGGCCGCGAGCCAATCCATCGCCGCCGCGCCCTGACACTTTGGGCGTTGGCGGTTACGGCACGAGTTGTACGCGAGATGGCAAGACGGTTGTTGGGGTGCCGGTTTTCGGTAAGCATTGTCATGTACGGTATGTATTGAAAAAGGATCGAGGGCGGCGGGTTAGGAGCTCATTGCCACCGTTCCTGATGTTGAACTTTGGCCGGGCATGAGGCGAAATGAGGCGGATGAGAGAAACGATCCTGGTAACCGGCGGGGCGGGGTATATCGGATCGCAGACCTGCAAGGTGCTGGCGCACGCAGGGTATTCGCCAGTCGCGTTTGACAATCTGTCGCGTGGGCACCGCGCGGCGGTGCGTTGGGGACCGCTTGTCGAGGGCGAGCTAACCAATAGTGCATGTCTGTGCGCGGCCTTGGCAAAATATCGGGTAGCTGCGGTGATGCATTTCGCCGCGTACGCCGATGTTAGCGAGTCGGTAGCCAATCCGGCGCTCTACTACCTCAACAATCTCGCCGGCAGCTTAGCATTGCTCGAAGGCATGCGCGAAATGCGGGTCAGTGAAATCGTTTTCTCCTCGACCTGTGCCACCTACGGCATCCCCGACGAGGTGCCGATTGGTGAGACCGCGCCCCAGCGTCCGGTCAACCCGTATGGCGAGACTAAGCTAGCAATTGAGCGGGCACTGCATTGGTATGGTGTGGCCTATGGGCTTCGTTCGGTCTCGCTGCGCTATTTCAACGCGGCCGGGGCCGATCTCGAGGGCGAGACCGGCGAGCGCCATGACCCGGAAACCCATCTCGTGCCGCTGGTGGTGCAGGCCGCGCTTAGCCAACGGTCGCAGATCGACATCTTCGGCACCGATTACGGGACGCCGGACGGAACAGCAATCCGTGATTACGTCCATGTCCATGATTTGGCAATCGCGCATCTGCGCGCACTCGAGCGATTGCGCGCGGGTGGCGGCAGCCTCGTCGCCAATCTCGGCACCGGGTACGGCCACTCGGTGCGGGAAGTAATCGCCGCTGCTGAAGCAATCAGTGGCCGCGTAGTCCCGGTGCGGTCCGCGCCACGGCGGCCAGGCGATCCGCCAACCTTGGTTGCCGATCCGAGAGTTGCCGCCGCGGCGCTCGGCTGGCACGCCCGGCACTCCGACCTCGAGACGATCATCCGCACCGCCCTCACTTGGCATGAACGCCACTCGAGATGAATGTGCCAACAGATGGTCGTGTCGCGGAGGTGGTGGGAAATTGAGGGCGGCGTAATCTCCTGATTGGAGCTTCACCCAATGGGCGGCCTGCCAGCCGCCAGGAGATCACGCCATGGACGAGACTACCGCAACGAGCGCACCGCAGCCATTCCGGG
>DASYNW010000130.1:0-24400 GCA_036008325.1 Allostellaceae bacterium | reverse complement strand
TTCCGCGTCAGCGGCGCGATTTGGCTCGGGCCGGTGCTGGTGTTCCCGGATCTGACCTTGGCGTGGACCGCCGCCGACGCCGCCGCGGTCGATTGGGAAAGCCTCGCGCCGGTTGTCGAGCGCGGCGGCGTGCAGATCCTGTTGCTCGGCCTCGGCAAGCGGGGAGGGGCCGTCGCCGGCGAACTGCGCGCCCGCCTGCGAACTGTCGGGATCACGCCCGAGCCGATGGACACCGGTGCGGCCTGCCGCACCTATAACGTGCTCGCTGCCGAGGACCGCCGGGTCGCGGCAGCGCTGATCCCGCCACTCTGACGGCCGGCGGCGGTCTGACCGCGCGCCGCACCCGGCCGGATCGTGGCCCAGTAGGGAACCACTTCGCCGGCTCGGGGGTTTTCCCCACGACAGTCACTACCGAATCGAGCAGAGATCATGCATACGCGTGTCTTGACCGCCGCCCTGGTTGCCGCGGCCCTCGCACTAGCGCCCGCTGCGTACGCAGCGGATTGGCACCATGGCGGGGGTGGGCATTACCGTGGCGGTGGGAATTATTATCATGGCGGCGGTGGCGGGGGTGCGGTGGGCGCCGGGATTCTCGGCGGGATCATCGGCCTGGGAGTAGGTGCGGCAATCGCTTCCAACGGGTATTACGCGGCGCCGCCGCCGGCGGTCTATTACGGCTCGCCCGCGCCCTCGTACTATGCCCCGCCGCCGCCGGTCTATTACGGCTACTGAGCGCGGCGCGCTTTCGCGAATCCGCCGCGCCATCCCACTGTGCGTTCGCTACCGCGGACCAGGTTCAACCGAGGAACGATCTGATGAAGACTATTCGTTCGGGCCATCTTGCGAGCCATCTTGCTTCCGCCGCTGCCATAATCGCGCTGGTGGCGCTGCCTGGCGCGGCGCTGGCGCAATCCGCCGCTGCGCCGACGACCGCGGCGCCGGCGGCCGCAGCCTCACCGATGACGCCGCCCGATAGCGCTGCGGGCAAATCAATGGAGCAGCGGGTCGAAAGCCACATTACGCAACTACACGCGCAATTGCAGATTACCTCGGCCGAGCAGCCGCAATGGGAGCAGTTCGCCCAGGTCATGCGCGCGAATGCCCGCGACATGGATCGAGCTTTCATGCAGCGCGCTCAGCAGTACCCGACGATGAACGCAGTGCAGAATATGCAATCGTATGAGGAAATTGCCCAAGCACACGCAGCGCATCTGCAAAAGCTGGTCCCGGCTTTCGACACACTCTACAATGCGATGCCTGCGCAGCAGCAGAAATTGACCGATCAGGTGTTCCGCGCCAACGCGGAAACCAATGCGCAAAAGAAGATGCAAACCGGCCACAGCGGATAACCGCTGGCCGTTCTTGGACGCAGACACAGGATTCAGTAGACTTGTCGTGGCCGGGCGTGTTCCGGCCATCCACGACTTGGCCGCTTGGGCACAAATTCTGCCGGTTTCGGCGGATACCCGGCGCAAGGTTTGTCCTCCGGCCGCGCGCCGCGCGGGTCCGTGGAGCGGGCATGACAAGTGCCGTAATCCCTTCCTTCCCGTGCTTAGTTTTCGGTTTGTTTGGAGTGCGGCGCCGCTCGATGCTGCCGCCGATCAGCCAAATGTCCTCCCCTCCCCGAGCGCCGGGAAGCGGAGGACATTTCGCATTTGTGGCGCAGCCTTTGGGCTCAGCCTGCCTTGGCGAGGTTCTGGGCGGCGAAGTCCCAGTTCACCAGATGGTCGAGAAAGGTCTGGACGAAATCGGGCCGGCGATTCTGATAATCGAGATAGTAGGCGTGTTCCCACACGTCGCAGGTGAGGAGCGCGGTCTGACCCTCGGCCAGCGGGTCGACCGCATTCGGCGTGCCGATGATCTTGAGGTGCCCCTTATCGGCGACGAGCCACGCCCAGCCGCTGCCGAACTGGCCGACCGCGGTTGTCTTGAACTGCTCCTTCAACTTGTCGAGCCCGCCGCAATCGCGGGTTATCGCCGAGGCGAGGTTGCCGCTGGGCGCGCCGCCGCCATGCGGCTTCATCGAATTCCAGAAAAAGGTGTGGTTCCACACCTGGGCGGCGTTGTTGAACACGCCGGTCTTTGCGGTGTCCTTGTAGCTGCCCTTGATCAGCTCCTCCAAGGACTGGCTCTCCATCGGCGAGCCCTTGATCAGATTGTTGAGGTTCGTGACGTAGGCTTGATGGTGCTTGCCGTGATGGAAATCCAAGGTCTGCGCCGACATGTGCGGCTCCAGCGCGTTTTTCGGATAGGGCAGGGGCGGCAGTTCGAAAGCCATGGCGACCATCCCGGGTTATGTTGAGACAAGGGCCTCGTGGAGAAACGTCCGTTCGCAATCACCGTTCCAGCGCTCCGCAGCAGCTATCGCCGGCAGCGGCGATGCTTCGCCGTCACGACCGCGACCGGTTCCAGACCGCGCTGTTTGCGCCGGCCGCGCACCGCGAGGCGCTGTTCGCGCTTTACGCCTTCAATTACGAGATTGCAAGGGTGCGCGAGGCCGTCACCCAGCCGGTGCTGGGCCAGATCCGGCTCGAATGGTGGCGCGAAAACATCGCCGCCGCATATCAAAACGGGGCCATCCGCCGTCACCCGATCGTAGAGGAGCTGACCGCAGCGATCCGCGAGCGGGAGCTGACTCGCGCCTATTTCGAGCGGTTGATCGAGGCGCGCGAGGCAGCCGATTTCGCCGACGAACCGCCGGCCAGTCTGGCCGCCCTCGAAGACTATGCCGAGGCCACGTCATCCACCGTGATCGCGCTCGCGCTCGAGATGCTGGGGGTGCGCGAGGCCGCGGCGGCCGAGGCCGGGCGTCACGTCGGGATCGCCTATGCGCTCTGCGGGCTGCTGCGGGCTTTGCCATACCTGATGGCAGTTGGACGGCCGATCGTCCCGGCCGACATTGCCGCACGGTGCAGTCTCGATCCGCGCGATTGCCCGGCCGCGCGAAGCAGCCGCGGATTGCGGGTGGCCGTCGCCGAAATCGCCGCCGCCGCATCGGGGCGTCTGCGTGCGGCTCGCGGCCACCGGCGCGTAGCCTCTGCCGCACTTCCGGCGTTGCTGCCGGCCGTTATCGCCGCGCATTCGCTGCGCCGGCTAAAGCGCGCCGGGTACGATCCCTTCGACCCGGCGCTGGTTCGGCCCGACCCGCTGCAGGGTTGGCGTCTGGCCGCCGCGACTATGCGCCTTCGGCTGCGCCGCCGCGGATTGTAGTGGCGCCCGGCCAGGCAGCGCCGCCCGGCGGATGGTCAAGGGGATGGTCGCGAGCGGCTGGCGAGGCTCATCGCGAAGCATCCCGCGCCGAAACCGGCAATACTTCGTCAGTCTCTGGCTGGCCATGGTTCAGATAGTTGAGCCGCGCCGCGTCGATGTTTGCGAGCCTGCCGTCGATATTGTGCGAAGTAAGCAGGCTGCCGAAGCTTTTGGTCCCGCCGAAAATCCGAGCCAGAACCTGATCGCCGAGCGCGCTCTTATAATGGGCCGATTCCCAATACCATTGCATTCTGCTGCGGTGGTCGCCGGGCGGGGGCACCGGTTCGGTGGTAAACCGGTCGTATTCGGCGAAGTCATAGAGCGGCACCTCTGTCGACAGCAGCCGATTTTCGCTCTCGACGACCCGCACCAGGGCGAGCTTCCAGTCGTCGAAGCTCGGCCACAATCCGACCTGATGCAACATTTCGAGATAGTCGGCATGATATGGATGGATGTAGAGGATCAGTCGGATCTTGTGTTTCGCCGCCAGCACCATAATCCGCCGCAAATAACGAAAGCTCGAGTACTGGAACGGCTGGGCGAAGTTCGGGTGCGGGAGGCGGCTGTATTCGGCTTGGTAGATCGCCGCTTTCTGGTCAAACAGCTCGTAGCAGCCCGAGCGCGCGACATAGGCGCGGTATTGGTGGAGCGGGTTGAAGCCCTGTGGCGTCATGGTGTCGCTGGTCGACGGGTTCTGGTCGAGAAGAGTGGCGATGCTGTCATACAACGCGCTGATCGTCAGGGTGGTGGCAAGACGGTCGCGCCAGATCTGCATCGCCCGCTGCGGGTTCGGCCGGCCGTCGCGATCGACGAGCAGACGGCGGGCATCGGCGCCGGGCGGCGGCCGGTGCGTTCGCGGCGGCGTCGGGTTTTGCAGAAAATCGAGGATGTCGAGCCCGAGCACGACGGTGTCGGGGACGCGCACGGCAATCGCCTCGCGCAGCATCGCGAGCGCGGTCGGCAGCCCTCGTCCGTCTTGCGCGGCGTTGAACACCGGCTGAGCCGTCGGCGGCCACGCCGGGCTTTCGGGATCGATCCCGATCTCGACCCGCGAATTGCCGAGCAGCAAGGTGCGTGGCGCTGTTCGTTCGAGCTGATAGGTCTTGGCGATCCCGGTCTGCTGATATATCCGCGGTTTCAGAGCGGTCCAGCCGGGCGTGATCGGCGTGCCGTACATCCGGTAGGGATCGACCCAGACGGTGAGCGCGATGGTCGCGAGCGCAAGGACAAACGCGGTGGCGGCGATCCCGGCAAGAAAGCTGACGGGGCGCATCGCCCGGCCTCAGAACTGCCAATAAAGGAATTCGCTGACCCGAGTTATCGCGATGATGCCGAAAAAAGCGAGCGCGCCGACCGTCATCGCCGATCCGGCGCTCGGCGCCCAGTGCCAGCGCAGCAGCCGCGGCCCGGCCGGGCTGGGCACAGCCGCGCCTAGCCCGTCGACGGCTTCCAGCACCGGGTGGTAGCCGGCCAGCAGCTCCTGCGTCGTGGGCGCGAAAAATGCGATGCCGAGCAGTGCCGCGACCCACAGGTAAGTCTCGACGAGCTCGGTTCCCGAGGATTGCGCATAGCGGATGCCAAGGGCGGCAACGAGCCCTCCGAACGGCTCCAGCGCGAAGGCGAGCCCGGCCGGGATCACGGCGCCGTGCCGGCCGATCATCCCGCCCAGCATATCGCCGGCGGCGGCCATGTTCGGCGCGCGGAACAGAACCCAACCGGCCAGCACCGCTATAAAAGTCACGACGAACCCGAAAGCAGCACCGGCCCGCGAGCAGCGAAACGTGCTCAGGAGGGAGCTGCGTGTGCTGACTGCGATCCAGCCATGATTGATCATCAGGTAGACGCCGTGCAGCCCGCCCCACAGCACGAACGTCCAGTTGGCGCCATGCCACAGCCCCCCGAGCAGCATTGTGATCAGCAGGTTGGCATAGCGCCGCGCCGAGCCGCGCCGGTTGCCGCCCAAGCCGATATAGAGGTAGTCGCGCAGGAAACGCGACAAAGTCATATGCCAGCGTCGCCAGAATTCGATGATGCTGGTCGCCTTGTACGGCGAAAAGAAGTTCATCGGGAAGCGAATGCCAAAGCAGCGCGCGGCGCCGATCGCCATGTCGGAATAACCGGAAAAGTCGAAATAGAGCTGGCAGGCATAGGCCGCCGCACCGCCCCAGGCCAGGAACAGATCGATCGGTCGGCCGCGCGCGGCGCCGGCGAAAGCGGCGGTCGCATATGGCGCTATGCCGTCGGCGAGAATGGTCTTTTTGACCAGCCCGATGATGAAGATGGTCAGTCCGACGGCGAGGTCCTCTGCGGTCGACGGGCCGCCGCGGGCGGCGCTCAGCTGCGGCCTGATTTCGTGAAAGCGCAGGATCGGGCCGGCGACGAGACGCGGAAAAAACGTCACAAAAAGCGAATAATCCAGCAGGTCCGGCGCCAAGATCTCGCCCCGATGGACATCAACGAGAAAGCCGATCTGCTCAAAGGTGAAAAAGGAAATGCCGAGCGGCAGGATGATGGCGCCGAGCGCGTAGTCGTCCCCGGTGGCGAAATTAAAATTGTCGACAAAGAAATGAGCATATTTGAATATCGCGATGCTCAGCAGATTGGCGGCGATGGCGCCGGCGAGGATCACGCGGGCTGCGGCTTTCCGGTGTCGCGCGGCGCAGGCCGAAATCGCTCGGCCCGCGGCAAAATTGACGATGATCGAACCGAGCAGCAGCGGGACGAAACGCACATCCCACGACGCGTAGAAGGCGAGCGAGGCCGCGACCAGCGCCGCATTCTGCACCCGCGATCCGAGGCCGCCGATCGCGTAATACGCAACGACAGATATCGGAAAAAACAAAAGTATAAATTTATACGAATTGAACAGCATAATGTTCTTACGGCGGGATCGTCTGCGGTATGCGGCTCACAACATGCGGCTGGGCCAGCCTTTATGGTCGCGCTGGGATTAAGAATTGATTAGCGGCCGCGGAAATCGGGGAGGCGGCGGTCGGCCATCGCCTTCACGCCCTCGGCGAAATCCTCGGTGCGGCGCAGCCAATCCTGCTCGACCAGCTCGCGTTCGGTCGCGGCCTCGATCGCGTCGAGCAGCCCGCGGCGCATGGTTTCGCGTGTCGAAACGACGGCGAGCGGCCCCGATTGGGCGATTTCGAGAGCGAGCTTCTCTGCCGCGGCGCGAATCTCGGCCTGCGGCGCCAACAAATCAGCAAGCCCAATGCGCACCGCCTCGTCGCCGGGAATGCGCCGGCCGGTATAGAACAACAGCGCCGCCTGCTGGGCGCCGACCAGCCGCGGCAGGGTCACGGTCAGGCCAAAGCCCGGGTGAAAGCCGAGGCGATTGAAATTGGCGCTGAACCGCGCCTCGGGGCAGGTCACCCGAAAATCGGCGACGAGGGCAAGGCCGAGCCCACCGCCGACCGCCGCACCGTGGATCGCGGCGACGATCGGCTTCTTGGCGCGGAACAGCCGTGCCGCTTCCTTGTAGAGATGCTTGCCGGCGCCGCTGCGGGCGCCCTCGGACACCGTGCCGGTATCCATGCGCTTGGAAAAATCGGCGCCGGCGCAGAACGAGCGCCCCTCGGCGGCAAAGACGATGGCGCGGCAATCGGGATCGGCGTCGAGCCGCTCGAAGGCCTCGCCGAGCTCGGCCACGAGCGCGCTGTCGAAGAAATTGTGCGGCGGGCGGCGCATCTCGACCGTGGCCACATGGCCATCGCGGCTGACGCCGATCTCGCGGTAGGAGTGGGTTTCGCTCATAAGACAATCTCCTCGAAGGCCCTCACCCACCCAACCCTGCCGGCTGGGTCCCCCCTCTCCCGCACTGCGGGAGAGGGCGCCGAGCATCGCGAGGCGGGTGAGGGCAAAGCGATAGCTGTTGTCAATCCCGGCGCTTGACAATCAGCGCATCGACCACGCTCAGGCCCTGGCCCTGCGGGAGGACGATGACCGGGTTCAGGTCGATTTCTTCGATTTGATCGGCATGATCAGCGGCAAAGCGCGACAAGGCCGCGATCAATTCGGCCAGGGCGGCGCGATCGGCTGGGGGCGCGCCGCGCACGCCGTCGAGCAGGGTGGCACCCTTGAGTTCGCCGAGCAGCGACATCGCCTCGTCGGGGCCGATCGGCACCGGCCCGAAGGCGACGTCGCGCAGCACCTCGACATGGATGCCGCCGAGCCCGACCATCACCATCGGGCCGAAATCGGGATCGCGGCTGACCCCGAGGATGATCTCGATGCCGGGACGCGCCATCTGCTGCACCAGCACGCCATCGATGCGGGCGGCGGGATGGGCCGCCGCCGCATTGGCGATGATCCTGGCATAGGCCTCGCGTACCGCCGTCTCGCCGTCGAGGCCGAGTGCGACGCCGCCGGCTTCGGTCTTATGGGTAATGTCCGGCGACTGCACTTTGAGCGCCACAGCGCCGCCGATGCGAGTGGCTGCTGTGACGGCGTCGTTTGCCGAAGTCGCCAGCTCCTCGGGCGGGCGCGGAATGCCGTAGCCGGCGAGCAGCGCCTTGGCTTCGTTCTCGGTCAACACCGTGCCGGCGGCCGCGAGCGCGCGCGCGGCCTCTGCGTGGACCGAAGGCGTTGTCGCGGGTGGCGGCGGCCGGTGCAGCCGCGCCTGAAACCGGGCGTAATCGACGAGCGCCCGGATCGCGCGAGCGCAGCTCGGCATCGAGGTGTAGCACGGGATGCCGGCCTCGGCGAAGGCGGCCATCGCGGCCGGCGAAGCGCTGGTATAGGTCGACAGCACGATCGGCTTGTCGCGCGGCCCGGCCATCGCCGCCAGCTCGGCGGCGCGCTCGGCCGCGGTGGCGTCGTTGGCGAGTGAGCCGATCAACAGGATCGTGTCGATCCGCTGCGACTCGCGCACGATCTCGACGAGGCGCGCATAGCCGACCTCGTGGATCGCCTGAGCGGTCGCGTCGACCGGGTTCTGCGCCGAGGCGTAGGACGGCAGCAAGGCGAGAATGCGCCGCTGGATCTCGTCCTCCAGCACCGGCAGCTCGAGCCCGTGCGCCGACAGGATGTCCGCCATCCACACCGCACTGCCGCCCGAGCCGGTGATCACCGCGATCCGGTTGCCGCGCGGCAGCGGGCAAAACGAAAAAGCGGCGGCGACGTCGAGCATGTGGTCGAGGTCCTCGCCGCGAATAATCCCGTGATGGTGGAAGATCGCGTCGTCGACGACCCCGGCATGGGCGAGCGAGCCGGTGTGCGAGGCCGCCGCACGGCGCCCGGCATCGGAGCGCCCGACCTTGGCGACGATCAGCGGCTTGCCGGCAGCGGCCGCCTTGTCGGCGACGGCGCGGAAACGGTCGGGGCGGGCGATCGCTTCGAGGTAGAGCAAAAAGATGTCGGCGCCGCCATGGTCGAGCGCCCAGTCGACATAGTCGTGCGCCTCGAGGATCGTCTGATTGCCGGCGCTGATTTGATAGGTAAAGCGCAATTGCCGGTCGCGGCCGCGATTGAGAAAAGCGAAGGTCAACGCCCCACTCTGACAGCTGACCGCGATCGGCCGGCCGTGCGCGGTCGCCGGCAACAGGCTGCGCGCCGGATCGTGAAACACCGGGCTGAAGGTGGCGACGACCCGCTGCAGCGGGTTGACCAGGCCCTCCGAATTGGGGCCGCAGATCAGCATGCCGTGCCGTTCGGCGATTTGGCGCAATTCGAGATCGCGGGCGTGCGCGGCCTCGCCGCTTTCCTCGGCAAAGCCCGAGCTGATCACGATTGCGGCGCGGATGCCGCGCCGGCCGCATTCGTCCAGGGTGCGCGGCACCACCGCCGCCGGCACGACGATGACCGCGAGATCGGCGGCCTCGGGCAGATCGGCGACCGAGGGATAGGCGCGCAGGCCCAAAACCTCGCCGGGGCCGCGGGTCACCGGATAAATTGGCCCGGCATAGCCATGGCCGATCAGGGCATGGGTCAGCCGGCCGCGCAAGGTGTGGTCGTCGGCCGAGGCGCCGATCACGGCGATGCTCGCGGGCGACAGCAGGGGGCGAAGGTCAGCCACTGGCGAGACCCCAATTGCCCTCTCCGCCCTTAAGGGGGGAGAGGGAGGGGACCCGTCGCGCAGCGGCGGGGAGGGTGAGGTGGGCGGCTCCGGCGCATGGCATCACCACCCACCTCACCCCAACCCTCTCCCCCCGCAAGCGGGCGGAGAGGGAGCATGCGGCGGATGCCCTCGCGCTCGTACACATCTCACCGCAACCCCAGGCCGCGGGCGATGATTCCCCGCAGCACCTCGCGGGTGCCGCCCTGGATCGTCAGCTTGGGGGCGATCAGGGTGGTGTAGCGCAATGCCTCCTCGAACCGGTCGTCGTTGCCGTCGGGCTGCGCGTCGCCCGGCGGCGGCGCCAATAGGCGCACCTTGTCCGGCAAGGCCTGCTCGAAGTTGGTGCCGAGGTCCTTCACGACTGCCGATTCGACCGCTGGCGTCTTGCCCGCCTGCAGCATGCCGGCGACCGACAAGGACATGCGGCGCAAGGTGGCGAGATGGGCGATCTGGCGGCCAATGCCCTCGGCCAGGTGCTCGCTCGGCTCGTCGCCCGCGACCCGGACCAGTTCGGTCAACGCGGACAGGGTTTCGATCCAGCGGTCGGGCCCGCTCCGCTCATAGGCGAGTTCGTCGGTCGCCTGCTTCCAGGCCATGTCGACCTCGCCGATCAGGTGTGAGTCGGGCAGAAACGCGTCGTCGAACACGACCTCGTTGAAATCATGACCGCCGGTCAGGTTGATGATCGGGCGGGTGGCGATGCCGGGGGTTTTCATCTCGACCAGAAACTGGGTCAGCCCGTGCCGGCGGTTTTCCTTGGTCGAGGGCGAGGTGCGCAACAGCGCGATCATGTAATCGGCTTCGTGGGCGTTCGAGGTCCAGATCTTGCGCCCGTTGACGAGCCACCCGCCATCGGTCTTGGTCGCCCTGGTCGAGGCCGCGAACACGTCGGACCCCGAATTGGGCTCGGAGAGGCCGATGCAGAAGCACAATTCGCCGGCGGCGATGCGCGGCAGAATCTGTTGCCGGATCTCCTCCTGGCCGTAGCGCAGAATAACCGGACCCGATTGGCGATCGGCCGTCGAGTGGGCGCGGGTCGGCGCGTGCGCCGCGAGCAACTCCTCGGTCACCACATAGCGTTCGAGCTGCGAGCGCTCGTGGCCGCCATATTTCTTGGGCCAGGTCATGCCGATCCAGCCCCGGGCGCCGAGCTTGCGGCTGAACTCGCGCGAGAACCCGCCCTTGCCGCGATGCGGAGAGAATGTGCCGGCCTCGGCCTCGGCGGCCAGAAAGGCGCGGACCTCCTGGCGCAATTCCCTAGCTTCGGGTGGCAATTCGGCCGGGTCGAAACGAAAGCTGGTGGTCATCTTGGCCTCGCGATCCTAGGGGCTTGCGAGTGTCGCTACGGGCTTATGTGTGTTGGGTGACAAAGGGCCAGAGCCGGTCGGCGCCCTCGGCGGCGACCAGCTGGCCGAGCCGGGTCGCCCACACCGCCTCGTTGCCGAACTCCTCGCGCCACGACCACAGCCGGCGCGTCGCGTGGTGTAGCGTGTGCTCGTAGGTGAAGCCCATCGCGCCATGCACCTGATGAGCGATCGCCGCACCATTGCCGGCGGCTTCGCCGGCGCGCACCTTGGCGATCGCGATCTCGGCGATGCCGAAATCGGTGCCGGCGCAGGCTTCGGCGGCAAGGTCGGCGGCCGCACCCGCCGCGGCGACTTCGCCGGCGAGCGTCGCGAGATTGTGCTGGACCGCCTGGAATTTGGCGATCGGGCGGCCGAACTGCGAGCGGTCGAGCGCGTACTGCACCGACTGTTCGAGGATCTTTTCGAGGGCGCCGGCGATCTGCTGCGAGCGCACCGCGGCGCCCAGACGCTGGAGCATGTCGAGGTTGATGTCGGTGGGTTTGACCGTTTCGGGGGTCGCCCCGTCGAACGAGACGGTGTCGCGCGGCTCGCCGGCGAGGCTCTGGTCATGGCTGATCGGCAGGCCCGAGGCCGCGACCAGCGCCACCGCCCGCTCGTCGCCGCGGCGGACCAGCACGGCGATATGCGCGGCGTTGCGGGCGAACGGCACCCGGCGGGCGCGACCGGCGAGCCGGCCGTCGCCGCCGAGCGCGATATCACCGTCGGCATGCACCGGGGCGATTGTCAGCGGCCCGCCCGGCGCTGGGATGCCGGCCCGCGCCAGCAGCCAGCCGGCCATCAAGGTCTCGGCGAGCGGCACCGGGGCGGCGAATCGGCCGGCCGCGCGCAGCACGGCGAAGCCGTCGGCCATCGCCGCGCCGGCGCCGCCGAGATCCTCCGCGACCCAGGCGACGGTCAGCCCCGATGCCTCGAGCGCATCCCACAGCGCCTTCGGCCAAACCCCTTTTTCGGCGTCGTTGATCGTGGCCGGCAGGCACAAATCCTGAAAAATCCGGGTCGCGGTATCGACAATGATGTCGTCGGTGGCGTCGCTCATCCCGATACCCGCTTCTCATTGGCCGGTGCCCTGCCGATCGTAGAGCAGGAGAGGGAGCACGGAAAGCAGTTGTGTAGAATGCGAATGCCAATCTGCTTGCCGGATAGCGCCCTCTTATGAGCAGTATCGGACCCGATCAGCTGCACGCCGGGAGGTGAGCTCATGTTCATTGCAATGAACCGCTTTAAGGTCGCCCCCGGGTCGCAGGCCGATTTCGAGCAGGTATGGACCAGCCGCGACAGCCGTCTTCACGAGGTTCCGGGGTTTATCGCGTTTCACCTGCTGCGCGGGCCGGAATACCAGGATCATGTGCTCTATTCGTCGCACACCCTGTGGCGCAGCCGCGAGGATTTCGAGGCGTGGACCCGGTCGGAGGCGTTCCGCGCCGCCCATCGCGACGCCGGCCAGAACCGGCCGCTCTATCTGGGACATCCCGAATTCGAAGGGTTCGAGGTGATCCAGACAGTCGAGCCGCAGCGGCATCCGGATAAAGGAGCGCGCTGATGCTGATCGTCGACGCACAGGTTCACATCTGGGGGGCCGACACGTCGGAGCGGCCGTGGCCCAAGGGGCGCGCTGCACCGCACCGGGCGCAGCCCTTTTCCAAGGACGATCTGCTGCAGGAGATGAATGCGGCCGGGGTGGCGCGGGTGGTGATCGTGCCGCCCTCCTGGGAGGGCGACCGCAACGATCTAGCCTTGGAAGCAGCGCGGCTGCATCCCGACCGCTTTGCGGTGATGGGACGCCCGCCGGCCGCGCCGCGCCCGCTCGACGACTGGCGCGATCAGCCGGGCATGCTCGGGCTCAGGGTGACCGCCAACACGGCTGAGGCGCGCGCCATGTTCGACGATCCCACGGGCTGGGTGTGGAACGAGGCCGAGCGCGCCGGGCTGCCGGTCATGGTCTCGCCGTCGGGCCTGCTGCCGCAAGTGGATCGCATCGCCGCGGCCCATCCCAGCCTCAGGCTGGTCGTCGATCACCTGGCGCTGCTTCGGGCCAAGGACAACGCCGCCTTCGACGACCTGCCATACCTGTTGCGTCTGGCCAGGCTGCCCAATGTCGCGGTCAAGGCCTCGGCCCTGCCGGCCTATTCGAGCCAGGATTACCCCTATTACAATTTGCACCCATATCTGCGTCGCGTGTTCGACGCGTTCGGCCGGCACCGGGTGTTCTGGGGCACCGACCTGACCCGGCTGCCCTGCACCTATCGCCAGGCGATCACCTTGTTCACCGGGGAATTGCCCTGGCTCACGCCGGCCGACCAGGAATGGGTGATGGGCCGTGGCATCTGCGACTGGCTCGGCTGGCCGCTGCCGTCTTGAATCAACAACCGCAACCGCGTTGTTTGGCCTATGCGATCACCTTTTCTTGCCGCAGCTGCGCCAACATTGCGCCGTCATAGCCGAGGATTTGCGAGAGCACCTCGTCGGTGTGCTGGCCGGGAGTTGGCACCGGGCCGATCCGGCCGGGGGTCTTCGACATCTTGATCGTGGCGCCCGGCAGGTACATCTCGCCGGCGACCGGGTCTTCCATCTTGACCAGCATTTCGCGCTCCCACAGATGCGGGTCTTCCGCGACCTGGGGGATAGTCTTGACCGGCGCCACCGGGATGTCGGCCTCGACCAGGGCGCCGACGATCTCCTCCACCGTATGCGCGAGGCACCAGGCCGCCACCGCCTGGCGCGGCGAATCGCCGAGGCTCATCCGCCCGGTGAAGGCGCCGGTGTTGGCGACCGCTTCCGAGTTGCCGGTGGCGATCTGCAGGAGTTTGGAGCCCATCACGCGTCCGGAGGCCGAGATCACGACGTGCCCGTCCTTGGCTTGATAGGGCGGACGGCCGCCTTCGCCGCCCTCCTCGCCGGTGGCGAGATAGTATGATGTCGGGATCTCGACCATGGTCAGCGCCGAATCCATCAGGCAGACATCGACCACCTGGCCCTCGCCGGTGCGGTCGCGGTGATGGAGGGCCGCAAGCATGGCGATCGTCGCATGCAGCGAGGTGTAGCGGTCGACGATCGAGGATGCGGTGCCGAGCGGCTGGCCGACCGGGGTCCCGGTCAAATGCATCAACCCGCTCATCGCCTGGCCCAACGGGTCGAAGGCCGGGCGGTCGCGATAGGGGCCGTACTGGCCGAAGCCCGAGACCGAGCCGAGGATGATGTCCGGCTTCAATTGGCACAGCCGGTCATAGCCGAAGCCCATCTTGTCCATGACCCCGGGGCGGAAATTCTGCAATACGATGTCGGCGGTCTTGACCAATGCGGCGAAAACCTCCTTGCCGCGGGGCGCGCGCAGGTCGAGGCAGAGGCTCTTCTTGCCGCGATTGTAGACTGAGAAATAGACGCTCTGGCCGCGCACCAGGGGCGGCGATTGGCGGGTCTCCTCGCCGCCCAGCTTTTCGATCTTGATGACCTCGGCGCCGAGGTCGGAGAGGATCATGCCGCCGCGCGGGCCGGCCTGATAGCGCGCCAGCTCGAGCACCCGGATGCCTTCGAGAGCCCCGCCCATCGCCACCTCCGTTTGCCATTGCGCCGCCCCGATCCGGGCTCGAGGTTGAGCTAACACCGGCTAGCGCATAGTGTCAAAGCGCAAGCCGCGCAGGAGAGCGAGCCATGGCCTACGAATTCATTCTGACCGAGACCCTCGACGGCGTCGCGGTGATCACCCTAAACCGTCCGGAAAAGCTCAATGCCTTGAGCTTTGGCCTGGCGCGCGAACTCGACGAGGCGCTGAGCGAGTACGAGAAGGACGACACGATCAAGGCGGTGATCCTGACCGGGGCCGGGGAGCGGGCGTTTTCCGCCGGCGCCGACATCCACGAGATGGCCGGGCTGTCCGGAGAGGAATTGGCCCAGCGCCAGGCGTTTCGCAGCGAGGCAACCTGGCATGTCGCGAGTTTTGCCAAACCCTTGATCGGCGCCATCAACGGGCTCGCCTATGGCGGTGCTGCGCTGTTGTCCTCGACCCTCGATCTGCGGATCGGCTGCGAACGCAGCCAGTTCCGCTTTCTGGCGGCGAGCTATGGACGGGTCAATTCGACCTGGTCGCTGCCGTTGCTGGTCGGCCTGCCGAAAGCCAAGGAGCTGTTGTACACCGGCCGCGTCGTCGCCGCCGACGAGGCGCTGCGCATCGGGCTGTTGAACCAGGTCGTGCCGGCGGGGAAGCTGATCGAAACCGCGGTCGAGATTGGGCAGATGATCGCGAAAAACGATGCGCGCATGGTCCAGGGCATCAAGCGGCTGCTGCACGAGCAGATCGGCGACGGTTGGCGCGACCGCTACGCCAGCGAGGAGGATGCGCGCGCCTCGTGGCTCGAAGCCGGCCATCCGCGCGACGGCTTCAAGGACTTCCTCAGCCGCAAGGGGCCGGCGAGCTGAACGCCGCGGCAGCGCGCAGTTGCCCCGGCGTTTCTGGTTCCACCCATACGGCGGGGCGGCGGGCGGATCGCTGATGTCGAGGCGTGTCGCGTCTCTATCCGTGCTCGGCAGCGGCAGCCGCAGGGCGGCGGCTGATCGCGATCAAGGATAGACCGAGGGGCAGCGGAACCGCTCGCTCCAATCGCCGCAGCAGAGGAACGAGCAACTCGATCATTCCGACTTGCGCTGAGGGCGGTGTGGTTCGACCGAGAAGCCGGCCGTTGAGCCACCATCCCAAGATGCCGAGCCAGTTGAAATAGAGGCAATCGGGATCGAGGTAGCCGGCGTTGCGCAGCGCCCGGCCCAAGCTTGCTGTGGTATAGCGCCGGTAGTGGCCGATCGCCCGGTCCAACGACCCGTAAAGCCACTCGCCCGAGGGAACTTTCAGGATCAATGCCCCACCGGGGCGCAGCGCCCGGTGCAGCGCGCTGAGAAATCCTGCATCGTTCTCGATGTGCTCGAGCACATCGAGCAGAACGACGGTATCGAACTCCGAATTCCAGTCGGCCGTAGTCGCGTCGCAGCAGCGAAAGCTGAGGCGGGGGTCGTCGCCCCAGCGTCGGCGCGCCGCCTCGACGTATTCGGGGTTCAAATCGACCGCGGTCACCGAGGTCGCACGGCCGGCGAGCAGCCCGGTAAAATTGCCGGTGCCGCAACCGATCTCCAAGACGCGCCCGCTCACCGCCGGCGCGACGAGGCCGGCGACCCACGAATTGAAACGCTCGGCCCGCCCCAAGCTCGCGAGCCAGAAATCTTGCGCCGCTTCATCCATGCTGCCTCGCAAACATCCGCTGCGCCGCGCGGCCCATATACGCCGACAATCCGGCCACGGTCACCGATCCGAAGAGAACGGCCTGGGTGACGGTCGCGGCCGCGACCCCTTGCGCCTGCGCTGCACCGAACAGCGAAAAACTGATGGCAAACGCCAACTGATAGCTGCCGACATAGCCGGGCGCGGTCGGAAGCAGGGTGCTGAGGCTCGCTATGCTCAAGAGCACCATCGTATCGCCGGGGCTGAGGACCGCGCCGATCGATCTGACCATGCACCAGATTGCCGCACCCTCCGCGATCCAGATTCCGATAGACAGAACAATCGAAATCGCCAAATTGGACGCGTCGAGCGACCGGAGCCCGGTGGCGAAATTGCCGGCGGCGAGAGCGAGCCAATGTCGCCGCCCTGCCGGAGCGCGCCGGAGGCGACCGAGTGCGGCAAGAGCGATGCCGGCAGCCGCTAGCATGCTCGCGCCAATGCCCAGGATCAACACCGGATGCCGCAAACCGGCTGCGGTCCGGCCGCCCCCGACGTTCAAGGCGAGCAAGCCGATGCCCAAGCCCAGCACCACCATCGAGGCATCGAGCAAGCGCTCGATCACGATTGTGCCGAGCACGGCCGATCGCGACGCATCGGTCTGACGGCTCATGTAGTCCGCGCGGAACAGCTCCCCGAGCCGGGCCGGGAGAATGTTGTTGACGGCGTAGCCGACGAGCAGAACTTCGCCGACGACGGCGTAGCCGACGCTCAGCACGCGCCGCACCAGAATTCCCCATCGCAAGGTTCGCAGTCCGAGATCGAGCACATAACAGCCGAGCCCGACGAGCAGCCAGCGCGGGCTGATCCCCTCGATCACGCCTTTGACTTCGGCGAAATTGGTCTGTCGGATGGCCAGAAACGAGAATGCCGCGCCCAGGATCAGCCCGAGCGCGCCTTTCAGGTAAGTCTTTAGGAGCGGGCGGGACATGCGCCGTCTCATAACCGACGAAATCTAAACTTAAACAGGTACACAAGCGCCTTGATACCATCGCGCCAGGTAATTTTCTTCCCCTCGAGGTAGGTGCGGCCGTAATAGCTGATGCCGACCTCATAGATCCGCCACCGTCTGGCCCGCGCGATTTGCGCGCTGATCTCGATTTCGATGCCGAAATCGTCGGCCGTCAGCCGCAAATGCTGCAACACCTCCTGGGTGAACATCTTATAGCACACTTCGATATCGGACAGCATCTGGTCGTAGAGGAGATTATACAAGAACGAGATTAACCGGTTGCCCATGTAATGGTGGAAATACAACGCGCGATGCGGCTGACCGGAGAATCTCGATCCATAGACGACATCGGCGACCTTTCGGTCGGCGATCAGCGGCAGCATCCGCCCCCAGTCGCGGGGATCGTATTCAAGATCGGCGTCCTGGATCACAATGACCGCGCCAGTCGCGCTGGCGAGCCCGGTCCTGACCGCGGCGCCCTTGCCGCGGTTGCGCTCATGAAACAGAACCGTAAAGGAGAAGCCGGCTTCATCCTGCTGGCCCTCCTCGGCCAGGTAGAGATCGCCGGCGACAGAGAGCGACACCTCGGCCCAGACCGCTTCCGAATTTCCAAGGTTTCGCCTCAGCCATTCGGACGTGCCGTCGCTGGAGCAATCATCGACGACGATAATTTGCTTGGTTACGCCGGGCAGCGCGTCGACGACTTCGATCAGGACCCGCGCGATCGTGCGCGCCTCGTTGTAGCAGGGAATGACGATCGACAGCGCTGGCGCCGCTCGTAGTGCAGCGGAATCCGGAGGCATCAGCGGGCGCCCGCTGCGAAAATGCGAGTCCGCCGCCGAGTCCGCCCGGCCCCGCATCCCAGTCGGCGCAGTTGGAAAATCGTCATTGTCGAGCGCTCGCGGCCCCGCTTGTCAGCCCGGCTAGCGATCCACATGCCGTCCGATCACGTTTCTCGGAGCGAGCTCCGACAGCAGACCGGCGTGGTCGATCTTTTGTCCGGCCGGCGGCGACACCCGGTAGACCAGGGTCTGGCCGAATGAGCTCGGGAAACGGCCGGCCGCGCTCCATCCCTGGCGACCGTTCTCGGCAATTTTCTGCAGCTGCGCGTTGTGCTTCCACAAAAGACTTTGCGGCGAGGCGTCGATGACGACCCAGCCGATGCCGTGCCCCTCGATCCACTGCGCCATCTGCTCGGGACTCCCGAAACGCGGGGCATAGTCGGTGCCGTTGAAGTTGCCGGATCCGAGGACCTGAAAGCCGCGCACGACATAGCTGGCGCGCTTTCGGTCCAAGGTCGCGGCCTCGGCGGTAAAGGCGCCCTCGCCGCCCGGTGTCGAGCCGACCAGCATGAAACGGCTGGCGTGCGGCGCCGAAAAAATCAGATTAGCGGCAGCGTTCATCGCGCGGGTCGGCTTGTCGTGGAAACTGCTCTCTGTGGCGATTACGGCGAGAAAGCAAAGCACCGTCAGCAATGCCCGCGCCGGCGGCCGTCGCGATGTGACCAGACGTTCGATGCCTAAATACGCGAGAATGACCAGCGCCGGTGCGAGCGGCGTCAGATATCTGCCATCGATGTCGGCCGGCACCACCGAGTGGAAGATGAAGCCGGCAATGACAAAGCCGAGCGCCGACCCGGCCAATGCCCGCCGCCAGCTCCATTCGCGAGACCGCAAGGCGCTGAACGCGCCGAGCATTGCCAGCAGCAGGCCGACGATGCCGATCTCGTCGACCACCAGCCAGCCATAGGCGGGAGCTGCCCTTGCAATATAATGGAAGCCCCAGCTATAGTCAAATCCCTTAGCCGTAATCTTGTAGGTCAGCAAATACCAAGGAACGGTCAGCACTGCGACGATCGCGGCGGGCAGCCAGAACCGCCAATTGCGCAGCAACTGGAACCGGTTCAATAGAGCTATCGAAAACGGAGGCACCAAAGCCAGGGCGACGCCGTTGCCTTTGATCATTATTGCCGCCGACGCGGCCAGGGCGAAGACGACGGACCACCGCCAATCCTCGTCGAACAGAAATCGCGCCCAGGCGAGCATCGCCAGCAGCGCCGCAAAGGCGATCGGGACATCGAGCATGTCGCCTTGCATGCCGAGGAAGACCTCGGGCGCCGCCAGGGTCGCCAGGCTTGCCGCCACGGCCGGGATCCAGCCACCGATCCGGCCGCCGATCCGATAGACGACCCAACCGACCGTCGCCGCCAACCCCGCGGCAAAGACGGCTTCGAGAAACAGCGCGGTGCGGATGCTCGGGCCCGTCAAAAAAAAGCCAACGGCTTCGACGAGGTAATATAATGGCGGCCAGTGGCCGATCCCGACCTTCGGATAATGAATATAATATCGAGTGGCATAAGCAATCGGGCTGCCGGGAAGCTTATCGGCGATGTAGTCGTGAACCATCAATCCGCTGACATAGTGGCTGCCCTCGTCGGCCCAGTTGAGATCGCTGCGATAGACGTGGGTCAGAGACTGCCCGGCGATCGCCACACCGAGCAGGATCAAGTACCCAGTTGCGAATTTCCCGGCCGATCCGTACCAAAGCCTTGGGGATTTCATGTTTGCCGTTGACCAAGCCTCGCCTGCAGCCCCGGCATCCGGGCGTCGTGCCGGGCGCGTGGAGAGGCAGGATATGCCGAAGGTTTAAGTGAAGGTTTAAGGGATTGATCGCGATCGCGGTCAGGCTTGGGACATCCGACCCGACTGCGCTCAACCGGCGTCGCGCGCGCGGCTCGCCCGATGCCGTGTATGTGCGTTGGCGCGTGTCCAAGCTCCCTTGGCGTTGCCGCGGACGAAATATTTCGTATCACACGGATGCCCCGCTGGCCAGACCGGCGGAGCGGAGCGCTCGGCGCTGCTGCGCTCAGCGATCCGGGTAGTCGGTTACCACCACTTCCTCGTTGGCGGTATCGAGGACCGCGCAGGAGAGCTGCCGGCCGTTGCCGCTGTCGCGCGCCTCGCCGGCCGAGCCCGGGTTGATCACCAGCACCCGGCCGACCCGGCGCACCAGCTGGTGATGGGTGTGGCCATAGAGCACGAAATCAGCGTCGGCCTCGGCAAACCGCTCCAACAGCGAGCTGTGCGGATAGACATAGACGCCGCGCGGCTCCCACGGGGTCGAGTGCACCGCGAGCAGCTTTTTCCCGGCGACCGGGAGCTCGATCCGGTGCGGCCGTCGGGCGAGCCAATCGAGCAAATTACGGTCGATCCATTCGGGCTGGCGTGCGCGCACCCCCTGGGGCCCGAGAAACCCCTCTTCGTGGTTGCCGAGGATCACCTGTGCGCCGCGGTCTTTGAGGATGCGCAAGACCTCGTTCGAAAAGCGGTATTCGTAGATGCTGTCGCCGAGGCAGAAGAGCTCGTCGACATCGCCGATTATGTCCAACGCCCGCAGCAGCCCCTGATGGTTGCAGTGCAGATCGGAGACGATGCCGATCCTCAAGACTCGCCCCCGCCCTGACCCTCCCCCGCCCGCGGGGGAGGGGATCGGAGAGGGCCGCGGCAGCGCAGCAGGTTCATCGGCTTCAGGCTCATCACGACTTCGCTGTCCTGGTTCAGCACCTCGATCAGGGTGCGCACCATGCCGCGGTCGGGCTTGGAGCGCGAGCGCGTTGCCTCAAGCACGGTCACGCGCAGATGCAGCACGTCGCCGGGCCGCACCGGCCGGGTCCAGCGCAGCTCATCGATGCCGGGCGAGGCGAGGCTCGCGTGTCCGGGCAGAAAATGATCGACAAAGAGCCGCATCATCATCCCAGCGGTATGCCAGCCGCTGGCGATCAGGCCGCCGAAATGGCCCTGCGCCGCGGCTTCGGGGTCGACATGCATCGGCTGCGGGTCGAAGCGGCGGGCGAAGTCGATGATATCGGCCTCGGTGACCTCGCAATGACCGAACTCGTAGACCGCGCCCGGGACATAATCCTCGAAATACCGGTCTTCGATCGGTGCTGCGAACTCGGTCGGGGTCATCGGCAACTCGTCATAGTTCGGTCACGGGCGGGCTTGACCCGGCCGTCCACGACTGCATTACATCAACCGCGGAGAAAAGTCGTGGATACGCGGGTCGAGCCCGCGCATGACGAACCGAGGGTGGACTTCAGGGACGACGCAAAGGGGAGGAGATGAACTACGATTACATCATCGTTGGCGGCGGGTCGGCGGGCTCGGTCCTGGCCAACCGGCTGTCGGCCAAGAGCGCCAACCGGGTATTGTTGTGCGAGGCTGGCCAGGACACGCCGCACGGCAAGGTGCCGCCCGAGATCCTCGACAGCTATCCCGGCACCGCCTATTTCGACCCGCGCTTTCACTGGACCGAATTGAAGGTCCACACCGAGATCGTGTCCCACAATCGGCCCGAAGTGGACCGCCCGCCGTTGCGCAAATACGAGCAGGCGCGGGTGCTGGGCGGCGGCTCGTCGATCAACGGCCAGCTCGCCAACCGCGGCGCGCCCTCCGATTACGACGAGTGGGAGGCGCGCGGTGCGGCCGGCTGGGGCTGGGACGCGGTCTTGCCCTTTTTCAAAAAGGTCGAGCGCGACATGGATTTCGACGGGCCGTGGCACGGCAAGGATGGCCGCATCCCGGTGCGCCGGATCTTTCCCGACATGTGGAACGGCCACGCCAAGGCAGTCGCCAAAGCCTTTGAAGACGCTGGGTTCCCCTATATCCAGGACCAGAACGGCGCGTTCGCGGACGGCTATTTCCCGATCACGATCTCGAATCTGTACGACCGCCGGGTGTCGGCGGCGATCGGCTATCTCGACCCGGGGACCCGGCTGCGCGACAATCTGACGGTCTCGGCCGAGACCGAGGTTATGGGCCTGCTGTTCGAGGGCGCGCGCTGCGTCGGGGTCAAGGCGCGGGTCGGCGGCAGAGAGACCGAGTTCCGCGTCGGCGAGGCCCGTGGCGAGGTCATCGTCTCGTCGGGGGCGATCCACTCGCCGGCCCATCTGTTGCGCGCCGGCATCGGCCCAGCCGGCGATCTGCGCGATCTCGGCATCGAAATCGTCGCCAACGTGCCGGGGGTCGGCCAGCGGCTGATGGACCACCCGTCGATCTCGGTGTCGTCGTTCATCAAGCCGCAAGCGCGGCTCAACGAGCTGACCCGGCGGCATATCCTGTTGGCGTTGCGCTATTCGTCGGGGATTGGCGGCGCACCGGCCGGGGACATGTTTGTCGCTGGGGTTTCGAAATCGGCCTGGCACGCGGTCGGCGAGCAGATCGGCTCGTTGCTGGCGGCGGTCTACAAGACGTTTTCCGAGACCGGCCAGGTCAAGCTCGCCTCGCGCGACTGGCGGGCCGAGCCGATCGTCGAATTCAACCTCCTTTCCGACCGGCGCGACCTCGAACGGCTGATGGACGCGTTCCGCCGGCTGGGGGCGATGCAAGTGAGCGCGGCATTGAGCGAGGCGACCAGCGATCCGTTCCCGGCGAGCTATACCGAGCGGGTGCGCAAGATCGGCGTCGTCAATGCCAGGAACAAGCGGATCACCGACGTCATCGCCAAATTGCTCGACGGCCCCTCCTGGCTGCGCCGTTATGTGATCGAAAAGGTCATCGTCGAGGGCTATCGCTTCGACCAGCTGATGCGCGATGACGAGGCGCTCGAAGACTTTATCCGCAAGGCCGCGATCGGGGTGTGGCACGCCACCTGCACCTGCCGCATGGGCGCCGAGGACGACCCGATGGCGGTGGCCGACAATCAGGGCCGGGTGCGCGGGGTCGGGGGCTTGCGCGTCGTCGACGCCTCCTTGTTCCCGGTGGTGCCCTGCGCCAACACCAATTTCCCGACGCTGATGACCGCCGAAAAGATCAGCGACGCGATGGTTAGCGCGAACTGAGTTGGTCAAAATTAATTGCAAAACCTTCCGTAATTCCCGCGCGAAGCGGGAATCCAGGGCCAAGCGCTCCGTCGCTTGCGCCCTGTTCGTGCCAAGGGCAGGCTCTGAGTCTTCGCTTTCGCGGGAATGACGGAATAGGCGCGGCGGCGACCATCTAAATCGATCTGAAGAGATTGGGGAGCGACATGCAATTTGGGATCTTCGACCATCTGGACGACAGCGGCCAGCCGCTGACCCGGCATTTCGAGGACCGGCTCAAGCTCGCCGAGGCCTATGACCGCGCCGGGTTCTACGGTTACCACTTGGCCGAGCACCACAACACGCCCTTGGGCTATGCGCCGTCGCCCGGCATCTTTCTGTCGGCGGTGGCGCAGCGCACCCGGCAGCTGCGCTTCGGGCCGATGGTCTATCTATTGCCGCTCTACCATCCGCTGCGGCTGATCGACGAGATCTGCATGCTCGACCAGTTGAGCAACGGGCGGTTCCTCTACGGGGTCGGGCGCGGCATCTCGCCGGTCGAGGTCGGGTTTTACGGCATCGATTTCGCCAAGGGGGCGGCGCAGTTCCGCGAAGCGTTCGAGGTGATCCGGCGCGGGCTGACCGAGGACGAGCTGACCTACCACGGCGAGTTCTACGATTTCGACCATGTGCCGATGGTCATGAAGCCGGTGCAGCGTCCCTATCCGGAGCTGTGGTACGGGATCGGCCGGCCGGAGAGCGTGCCGTGGGCCGTCGCCAACGCCGCCAACATCGTCGCCCGCCGCCCGCCCGAGCAGGTCCGCGCCATCGTCGAGGCCTACCGTGCCGAATGGAGGAAGCTCGGGCGAACCGACGACGAATTGCCGCTGCTGGGCGTTAACCGGCACATCATCATCGCCGATACCGAGGCGGACGCGCTCGACACCGCCCGGCGCGGCTATCCGGCGTGGCGGCATCACATGGGGCAGCTGTGGCACAAGTACAACGTGCCGTTCCCCCTCGAAGCGGCCCTGCCCGAGGATTGGAGCCTGTTGCAGCGGCATGGCGACGCGATCGCCGGCACCCCCGCCCAGGTGCGCGACTATATCGCCGGCGAGATCGCGGCGACCGGGGTCAACTACTATGTCTGCGATTTTGCCTTCGGCACGATCAGCCATGACGAGGCCATGCGCTCGATCGCGCTGTTTACCGACGAGGTGATGCCGGCTTTTGCCGACGCCTGACCCCTCGCTAGCCCTTCCCCGCATGCGGGGGAGGGAATGGGTGGGAGCGGCTAACTCGGCGCGTTTAGGAGGACAACTCACATGGGTATCATGACCGATTTCGCCCGCGCCGACGGGGTGGCGGCCAAGGGCTATCTGGCGATGTCCGGCCACGGGCGGCCCGGCATCATCGTCATTCAGGAGTGGTGGGGCCTCAACGATCAGATCTGCGGGGTGGCCGACCGCTTCGCCCGCGCCGGCTACAACGCGCTGGCGCCCGATCTCTACCAGGGCAAGGTCACCACCACCCCGGACGAAGCCAACCACCTGATGACCGGCCTCGATTTTGCCGACGCCACGCACGAGAATCTGCGCGGCGCGGCACTCGAATTGAAGAAACAGAGCGACAAGGTCGCGGTGATGGGCTTCTGCATGGGCGGGGCGCTGACCATCGCCGCCGCGGTGCATGTCCACGACATCGATGCGGCGGT
>DASYNW010000129.1:0-1631 GCA_036008325.1 Allostellaceae bacterium | reverse complement strand
CTCGCCGAGAGCCGGTATGTCGCCGAGGACGCGCTCGACCTCATCGAAATTGTGTACGAGCCGCTGCCCACCGTGATCGACCCTGAGCTGGCGGCGCAAGCCGACGCGCCGCTCCTGCACGACGAGGCCGGCACCAACACTTTGGTCGAGCGGGAGTTTTCCCGGGGCGATGTCGATGCGGAGCTGGCGAGAGCGCCGATCCGGGTCGGCGGCCGCTTCAGATTTCGTCGAAAGGCGCCAGTTGCACTCGAAAACCGCGCCTGCATCGCCGAATACGACCGCGGCCGCCGCACGCTGACCCTGACCTCATCGACGCAGGTTCCCGGGGTCGTCCGTGATGCTCTCGCCGACCTATTGCAGATGCCGGGGCACAGTATCCGTGTGATGGCTTTGGACGTCGGCGGCGGGTTCGGCGGCAAGGCCTCGGTCTATCCTGAGGAGATCTTGGTCGCCGTTCTGGCGCGCCGGCTCGGACGTTCGGTGCGCTGGACCGGCGATCGACTCGAAGACTTCGCCTCGACGACCCAGGGCTTCGACGAGATCGCCGATGCCGAACTCGGGCTCGACAGCGACGGCAGAATTCTTGCGCTATCCGCCGAAGTGATCGGCGACGTCGGCGCGTATTCGATCTATCCCTGGACCGCAGCGCTCGAGCCTGTGCAGGTCGTCAGCTTCCTGCCCGGTCCGTACCGCGTGCCGGCGTACCGCGGACATGTGCGCGCCGTCGCGACAAACAAGACGCCGATGGGGCCCTACAGAGGGGTCGGCCGGCCGGTCTCGACCTTTGTCATGGAACGGCTGATCGACATGGCGGCGCGGCGGCTTGCGATCGATCCGATCGAGCTGCGTCGGAGCAATCTGGTGCGGACCGACGAGTTCCCGTACCGGGTCGCTTCCGGCATTGTCTGGGACCGTTCTGGTTTCATCGAATGCCTGGACAGCGCCTGCGCCGCAGTCGGGTACGAGCGAGCGCGCGAGGCGCAGGCGAGTGCTCGCGAAGCCGGTCGCTTGGTGGGGATCGGCATCGCCAGCTATGCCGAATTGACCGGGATCGGCTCGCGCATCTCTGCCGCGCCCGGTATGCCGATCAATACCGGCACCGAAACCGCGACGATCCGGCTCGACCCGACCGGCGCCGTGACCGCCAGTTTCGGGATCGCCTCGCACGGGCAGGGGCTCGAGACGACGCTCGCCCAGGTCATCGCCGACGAGCTGGGGGCGCGGATGGACGACATCCGGATTGTGCAGGGCGACAGCGCCGCCGTGGCGCACGGCACCGGCACCTATGCGAGCCGCAGCGCGGTTCTCGCCGGCGGTGCGGCGACAGCCGCATCGCGGCTGCTTAAGGAACGATTGATCCGCGCCGCTTCGCATCTGCTCGAAGCGGCGGCCGAGGATATCGCCGCGGCGGAGGGGCGCGTGTTCGTCCGCGGCACCGACCGCTCGCTGACGTTCCGGGAACTGGCCAAGGCTGTGTACTCGGAGATGGGCCGCCTGCCGCCGGAGGCGCGCGAGGAATTGGAGGTTACCAAAATATACGATCCCGTGTTCGGCACGACGACATCGGCGACGCATATCGCGATCGTCGAGGTCGACCCGAAAACCTGTCAGGTCAGGATCGATCGTTATGT
>DASYNW010000128.1:0-14399 GCA_036008325.1 Allostellaceae bacterium | reverse complement strand
ACGCGGCGGACTTCACTTGCGAAGCGGTTCAGGATCGGGTCGTCGAGCAAAGACGCGGGCATTCTCCTCTCCGCTGCTGTATTATGCCTCGGCGCTCGCTTTCCTGCGTTGTCATATCATATTCCGCGAGCAGGTACGGAGGCGGCGTTGCTGCAAGGCAAGCGGATACTCCTCATCATCGCGGGCGGCATCGCGGCCTACAAGAGCCTCGAACTGATCCGCCGGCTGCGCGATCGCGGCGCGGCGGTGCGCTGCGTGATGACCAAGGCCGCGGCGGAGTTCGTGACGCCGCTCTCGGTCGCCGCGCTCAGCGAGGACAAGGTTTACAGCGACCTCTTTTCGCTGACCGATGAGAGCGAGATGGGGCATATCCGACTGTCGCGCGAAGCCGATCTTCTCGTTGTCGCGCCGGCGACCGCCGATCTGATCGCGCGCATGGCGGCGGGGATGTCCGGCGATCTCGCGGCAACGACCTTGCTCGCCTCGGACAAGCCGGTCCTCATTGCGCCGACGATGAACGTGATGATGTGGGCGCACCCGGCGACCCAGGCCAATCTCGCGACGCTCATAGCGCGAGGTGTCCGTCAAGTCGGGCCCAATTCGGGCTATCTGGCCGATGGCGAGGTGGGGTTCGGCCGCATGGCCGAGCCGCTGGAGATCGTCGCCGCGATCGAGGGGATGCTGTCGGGCGAAGGAATGCTGTCGGGGCCCGACCGGCGGCTCGCCGGGCGGCGGGCGTTGGTGACGAGCGGCCCGACCCGCGAGCCGATCGACCCGGTGCGCTACCTCTCGAACCACTCCTCGGGCAAGCAGGGCCATGCGATCGCGGCCGCCCTCGCGGCGCGCGGCGCCGAGACGGTGCTGGTCAGTGGGCCGACCCAGGAGCCGGCGCCGGCCGGGGTCAAGGTGGTCCCGGTCGAGACCGCAGCTCAGATGCTGGCCGCCTGCGAGGCGGCCTTGCCGGTCGATGTCGCGGTAATGGCAGCGGCGGTGGCCGACTGGCGGGTCGAGAAGGTGGCCGCGCACAAGCTCAAAAAAGACGGCGGCGGGCCGCCATTGCTGCGGCTCGCCGAGAACCCCGACATCCTGGCCCGGATCGCCCAGCGCGCCAACGACCGGCCGACACTGGTCGTCGGCTTTGCCGCCGAGACCGACGACATCGTCGCCAATGCCCAGGTCAAGCGCGCCCGCAAACGCTGCGACTGGATCCTCGCCAACGACGTCTCGCCCGGCACCGGCACCTTTGGCGGCGAGCGCAACACGATCCATCTGGTCGACGATGACGGCGTCGAGGACTGGCCGGCGATGACCAAGCGCGGGGTCGCCGCCCGCCTCGTCGACAGGATCGCCACGGCGCTCTCTAGCGTGTCGCGATGACGGCGGGGCGCCTGACGGCGTCGCCGCCGACCGGTATCGAGGCCGCTTGTCCGCAACCCCCGGCGCGGCGACACTCACCCTGAAGATCCGATGAACCTTTGGCCGCGGGCCGCCTGACATGGTTCGGCTGACCAAGAAGCTCTTGTTCGCGATCGAGGCGGTGCTCGACATCGCCTATAATGGCGGGCCGGCGCCGGTGCGCTCGGTCGAGATCACCGAGCGCCAGGGCATCCCGCGCCGCTATCTCGAGCCGGTATTGCAGGAGCTGGTGCGGCACGGGATTCTGCTCGGGATTCGCGGGCCAAGCGGCGGCTATCGCCTGGCTCGCGAGCGGCGCCTCGTCAGCCTCGGCGACATCGTGCGCACGGTGCGCGGGCTCGAGACCGCCGAGGACCCGATCAGCGATCCGGCCGGCAGCGCGCTGGGCCATCGGGTCGTGCGCCCATTATGGCTCGAATTGCAGGAGGAGATGATGCGGCGGCTCGACGCGCTGACCCTCGATGATCTGTGCGGCCGGGCGCATCATGCCGGCATCGCCGGCCGGGCGACCCAGTTCAGCGATTTCGAGATTTGAGCCGACCCGCCGGCTCGTTGCAGAGCCCGGCTCGTTGCAGCGTAAAGCCGGCGCGCCTACATGAACCACGCAGGCTTTATGGGAGAATGGCCTAATGGACACCGCCAGCATGACAAATTCCCGCAGCGCGGAGTTTCGCGGCCGCATCTATGACAGCATCGTCGAGACGGTCGGCGCGACCCCGCTGGTCCGCGTCCACCGGCTGGCGCAGCAGGCCGGAGCCAAGGCCGACATTCTCGCCAAATGCGAGTTCTTCAACCCGCTCGCCTCGGTCAAGGACCGCATCGGCGTGTCGATGGTCGCCGCCGCCGAAGCCGCCGGGAAAATCAAGCCCGGCACCGTGCTGGTCGAGCCGACTTCGGGCAATACCGGGATCGCGCTGGCCTTTGTCTGCGCCGCCAAGGGCTACCGGCTGATCCTGACCATGCCCGACAGCATGTCGGTGGAGCGGCGCAAGATGCTGTTGCTGCTCGGCGCCGAACTCGAGCTGACCCCGGCGGCAAAGGGCATGAAGGGCGCCATCGCCAGGGCCGAGGAGATCGCCGGGTCCCTGCCAGACGCCTTTATCCCGCAGCAATTCCAGAACCCGGCAAATCCGGAGATCCATCGCCGCACCACCGCCGAGGAGATCTGGAAGGACACCGGCGGCAAGGTCGACGTGGTGGTCAGCGGCGTCGGCACCGGCGGGACCCTGACCGGCGTCGGCTCGGTTCTGAAGCCGCGCAAGCCTGCGCTCAAGATGATCGCGGTCGAGCCCGAGGACAGCGCCGTGCTGTCGGGCGGGGCGCCGGGGCCGCACCGAATCCAGGGGCTGGGCGCCGGATTTATTCCGGATATTCTCGACACCAGCCTGATCGACGAGGTCATACGCATCGGCAACGACACCGCGATGCGCACCGCGCGCGAGGCGGCCCGGCTCGATGCGCTGACCGTCGGGATCTCGTCGGGTGCGGCACTCGCCGCGGCTCTGGAGGTCGGCAAGCGCCCCGAGATGGCCGGCAAGACGATCGTCGTGGTGCTGCCGGATTTCGCCGAGCGGTATCTCTCGACCGCGCTATTCGAAGGCCTCTGAGGGGGCGGCGCGAAGATCGGGAGACGCGCTGGTCGGCGATCGGAGGGTCAGCGCCGCCGATGGTGTCGGTTGCCGGCCAGCAGATCGAGGGTGTTGTCGTGCGCTTGGGCCGGGATTCGCACCCGGGCCGCCCTCGCCGGTTACCGCCCTCCCAAACGACGCCACCAATTCCGCCGGGCTGGACCCCCGCGGGTCTCTCGGTAGCCAGCCCTCCATTTTCGGCCCTCGCGATAACCGTGCTCTAACCAGTGCGCTTCCGGGTTCGCACCAGTATTGGCGATGTCGGGGTTCAGTGAAAGGTACGCCGCGGGATCAAACTCGGTAGGCACCGCCAACTTGGAAGGTTGCACAAGTGACCAGATACTGTCACCATCTCGTACGTCGAAATGTCCAAACCCGGTCGCGTAGAACACAGCTTCAAGATCTTCCACACTATAAAAGTGATGCCAGTGCCCGACGCCTTGGTTTATTTGCTTTTTGACCTCCTGCTGCCAAGTGGCCGTTGTCTCCGTGTGGCGCCGTAAATGCTTCACGCCTAGGAGGTGAATGACAGCGTATCCGTCCGATCTTAATAGTCGAAGTATTTCAAAAAATAAGTTAAAGACGAATGGTCTCGGAACATGTTGGAGAGAGGCAACACTATAAATAACATCAAGCGAGCGGTCAGGCAGCGGCACATGAATTCCGTCGTAATGAAGAAAAGAAAATATGGGATTCCCGAGAAGTCGTGGTTTCGCCCGCGCAATCATATGCTCAGCAATGTCCAGGCCGATTATCTGATCGGGTGTGATTTCACGGGCGCGGCATCCCCTTTCCATCGCCTCCATGATGTATCCCATCCCGCTGCCGATCTCCATAATCGACGCACCCTCCTTCGGGCGTGCGTAGGGAAACAAATCGAAGATTTGATCGACGTAGGACTGGCCGCGAGCCGCGAGTGACCCAGCAGGAACGCCATCATGGATACGACGGTTGACGTCCTCCAAGGTCTCGCTAGGATCGTTCCATATCCTAGCGGCTGCGGTTAGGTCGCTTTCGGCTTTCATTTTCTGTTGTGACCTCCGCGGCCGCCTCGGTCAGTTGTCCGCATGCCAATTTGCGAACTATAATGTTCGGCGATGCCGTCCCACGCGGCGGTCTCGCTCCAGCCCGCAACCTGCGCCGGCTCGGTGTTGATCCGCACCAGCGGCTCGGAAAAATCGGTCTGCTGCGGCAGCGATAGGCGGCAGTCGAGGCCGGTGCGCTGCCCGATCTCCCGCGCGAAACGCTCGGCGAAGGCGCCCTGCGTTTCGACATAGCCGCTCGGGTTGGCCCGCGCAAACCCCCGACCGGCCGCGACCCGGTCGACAAAAGCCGCATAGGCGCTGGCCAGCAGATCGACATGGATGTTGTCGCGCACATAGGCCGGGGTTCGCACCTCGGCCACCTGCCCGGCGTTCCACTGGCGCATCAGATAGGCGCAGAAGCGCGGCTCCTCGAACGGGCCGAATGGGTTGGAGATGACGAATTTCCCGATCGCGATGCCGGCCCCCTCGCACCAGAATCGGACCAGCTGGGCGGTCAGGCTCTTCGACATTCCATAGGGAGAGAACGCGCGCAGCGGGGCCGTCCCGGCCCCTTCGTCGGCCTCGAAGACGCTGCCGGTCGAGACGACGCCGCTCAGCCCGCGCATCGCCCGCAGCACCTCGGCAAAGTTGCGCGTGTTGGCGGCGAGCGCGCCGGCCACGTCGAACGCGGCCGAGCGATAGTCGCCGACCTGCGCTGCGTGGTGGCATAAGAGGTCCCAGCTGCCGGAGCGGCAGAGGTCGAGAAACCTGTCGTCGCCAAAACTCAGGCCAAAGGCGCATTCGGCAACATCGCCGAGCTCGATCACCCGCGCCGCGCGCGGACCGTCGCGATAATCCTCGCGCGACTGGCGCAGCGCGGCGGTCACCTGATGCCCAACCATATGCAATGCGCGGGCAAACCACAGACCGGTAAACGAGCTCGCCCCGGTCAGCAGAATTTTCACGAGCAGCCCCGCAACGCCGCCGCATCGGGGCCGGCCGGGTCATAGTCGGGCCATTCGCGATCCTTCGCCGACATCTCGATAGGGGCCAGCGGCCACTCAATGCCGAAGCTTGGATCGTCGAAGCGAACGCCGCGTTCGCATTGCGGCGCGTAGAACGCGCTGACCAGATAGAGCGCCTCGGCGTCGTCGGTAAGGGTGATGAAGCCGTGGGCAAAGCCCCGCGGCACATACATCATGACCCGGTTGTCGGCGGTGAGATCGGCGCCGTACCATTTCAGGTAGGTCGGGCTGTCGGGCCGCAGATCGACGATCACATCATGCAACGCGCCGCGGATGCAGCGCACCAGCTTGACCTCGGCCGCCGGCGGCAATTGAAGATGCATGCCGCGCAGGGTGCCGCGGCCGGCGGTCAGCGAGTTGTTGACCTGGACGAACCGGGTTTCGAGCCCGGCCGCCGCGAATTCCTGCTCGCAAAAGAGCCGCGCGAAAAAGCCGCGATGGTCGCCGCGCTGTTCGAGCTCGATCAGATAGGCGCCTTCGAGCGGGGTCGGAACGAACTTCACGCGGCCAAGCCCTTCGACGGGTCGCGCCGCCAGCGCAAGGACGGCGAGAGCAGCCCCTCGGCGATCAGCCGATCGAGAGCCTTCAGCCGGATCAGCGAGGAGTTCCGGAAATCGGTGTCGGCAAAATTCATGCCGGCCAGACCGCGCCGCAGGCGACCGACGCTGTCGGCGAGGGTGCTGAGCGGCTGATGCTGCGGGGCCAGCTCACGAAACAGCGAAAAATCGACGCGGTAGGAGCGCTTGTCGGGCGGCGCTTCGCGATTGATCGAAACCTGCGTTCCCGGCACTGCCGCCGCCACCGCCTGGGCCAGGTCCTTGACCTGGTAATTCCAGGCATCCGAGCCGGCATTGACCGACAGCACCGTGCCCCCCGATGATGTCTCGCGGGCGATCGCCCATTCGATGGCGCGGGCCATGTCGCTGACATCGATCAGCGGGCGCCACGGCGTGCCGTCGGAGAGCACGGTGATTTCGCCGGTGGCGAGCGCGCAGGCGACAAAGTCGTTGAGGACGAGGTCGAGCCGCAGACGGTCGCTCATGCCGCAGGCGGTGGCGAAGCGCAGGCAGGTGACGGCCATGCCGTCGGCGTTCATGCCGGCGAGCGCGCGCTCGGTCGCCACCTTGGATCGCGCATAAGCGGTCAGCGGATTGACCGCGTCGCTCTCGCGGCGCGGCCCGCCTTCGGCAAAACCATAGATCGAGCACGACGACGCGAAGACAAACGAGCGAACCCCGGCTTCGCCGGCGAGCCGGGCCAGCCGCACACTCGCCTGCGCATTGATCTCGTCGGTTACCTGCTCAAACCGGTTGCCCATCGGGTCGTTCGACACCGCCGCCAGATGCACGACCGCGTCGACCCCGTCGAGTAGCGCCGGCGGGAAATCGCGCACGTCGCCGTAGTGCTGGCGGGCGAGCAAGGTCTCGGGCAATACCCTGACGTCGGTCAGGCAATGCGCAAACCAGCCGGCGTCGTAGCCGATTATTTCAGCCGCCGGCATGACCTGACGCAGATGGCGCACCAGGGTCGAGCCGACATATCCGCAATTGCCGGTGATCAGGATGCGCATCGGACGGGCCGCTACCGCTACCAGCTTTTCCACGGCGCTCGACCGCCGGCCCATAGCTCCTCCAGGTATCGCTTGTCGCGCAAGGTATCCATCGGTTGCCAGAAGCCGTGATGGAAATAGACCGACAGCTGATTGTCGGCCGCCAGCCGCTCCATCGGCTCGCGCTCCCATACCGACGCATCGCCGTCGATGTAGTCGCCCACTTTCGGCGACAGCACGAAGAAGCCGCCATTGATCCAGCCGCCGTCGCCGACCGGCTTTTCCTGGAACCCGACCACCCGATCGCTGTCGAAGCGCAGCGAGCCGAACCGCCCGGGCGGCTGGGTGGCGGTCACCGTGGCCAGGCGCCCTTCGCGGCGATGGAGCGCCACCGCCTTGGCGATGTCGACATCGCCGACGCCGTCGCCATAGGTCAGGCAGAATTCCGGGTCGTCGTCGATATAACGCAGGATGCGCTTGATGCGGCCGCCGATCATCGTCCCGTCGCCGGTGTCGATCAGGGTCACCCGCCACGGCTCGACCGAGGCCTGATGAATATTCATCGAATTGTCGCGCATGTCGATGGTGACGTCGGAATTATGCAGAAAGTAATTCGCGAACCACTCCTTGATGATGTAGCCCTTATAGCCAAGACAGATAATAAAGTCTTCGATTCCATGCGTCGAATATATCTTCATTATATGCCATAAAATCGGCTTGCCGCCGATCTCGACCATCGGCTTTGGCCTATGCTCGGTCTCTTCCGACAGCCGGGTGCCCAGGCCCCCTGCCAATATCACAGCTTTCACGGAAACGCGCCCCCCGGAGCACCACGATCGACAACGGCGCCGTCGCGTTCTTTATTCGATAGCGGGTCTGTGTTGTCAACTCTGGCAGGCACCCGCGGTTTGTCTTCGACGCTCCTCGTCAACAGCCCCGGTGAGCGCCGAGCGACCCGGCCCAAACCTATACCGCCGTCGCGATCGCGGTCAGATCGGGCGGCGTCGCAATGTCCATCAGCTGGCGATAGGCGGCGACGACCTCCTTGACCGGGCCGATCGTCACCACCCGCCCATGATGCAGCAGCAGCCCGCGGTTGCACCATTGCTCGACCAGCTCGAGCGAATGCGAGGCGAGCACCAGGATGCTCGAGCGGCGCACGAACTCCTCGATGCGCCGCTGCGCCTTGCCGAGGAACTGCGCGTCGCCGGCCGACAGCCACTCGTCCATGATCAGGATGTCGGGTGGGACGCAGGTCGAAATCGAAAAGGCGAGCCGGATCATCATGCCGGCCGAATAGGTCCGCACCGGCATGTCGAGATAGTCGCCCAATTCGGTGAATTCGGCGATGCCGCCGGCGAGCGCCCGCATCTCGCCCGGATGGATGCCCATATACATACCGCGCAGGATGATGTTCTCCCACCCGGTGGCGTCGGGGTTGAGACCGACGCTGGTATCCAGCAGCGACGAGACCCGCCCAGAGCAGAAAAAGCGCCCCTGGGTCGGCTCGTAGACGCCGGCGAGCACCTTCAAGAGGGTGGTCTTGCCCGCGCCATTGGCGCCGATCAGCGCCAGCCGGTCGCCATTGCCGATCTCGAAGCTGACCTCGCTCAGCGCGCGCACGTTGACCCGCTCGGCGGCGTCCCGCCCCAGATTGCCGCGGGTCGAGGAGGCCAGCAGCGCCTTTTTCAAGGATCGGCTGCTGCCCTGGTAGATCGGAAAATCGAGCGTGACATCGCGCAGGCGCAGGAACGACACCGGACTCACACCCAAAAGGCGATGCGCGAACGAAAACGGGCAAAGAACAGGAAGCTTGCCACGCTGGTAAGCACGGTCACTGCGATCAGGATCGTCCAAGAGTGAGGCGAAGTCGGCTGTCCGAGGAGCGGGCTGCGCATCACGTCGATCGCGCAGTATAGCGGGTTCAGCACCAGCCATCGGCCATGCGGGCCGAGCGAGCTCGCCAGCCAAAAGATCGGGGTGACGAAGAACAGCACCTGGACGATGCTGCCGACGATCGGCGGCACGTCGCGAAAGCGCGCGCAAATCATGCCGAGCAGGGTGCTGACCGCGATCCCGTTGATCACGATCAGGACGAGAGCCGGGATCAGCACCAACAGACGCAGCCAGTCGATCGGATGCGGAAAGATCAGCAGCACGACCGGAACGATGACGAAATTGTGCGCCAGAACCAGCAGGTTGCGATAGACCAGACGATAGGCGTGCAGCGAGAACGGCAGCTTCACCTGCTGAATGACGCCCTGCACCGCCTCGAACGTGCCGCAGCCTTCATTGATCATTCCCGAGGTAAACTGCCACAGGATCAAGCCGACGCTCAGCATCGGCAGGTAGTTTTCAAGCTCTACGTGGAACAGCCGGGCGTAAATGAACCCCATCGACCCGATCATGATGGCGGTCGTGATGGTTTGCCAGAAGGGGCCCAGAATCGAACCGCGGTAGCGCAGCCGCATATCCTGATGCGCCAGCCGGGTCCACAGCCAGTACCGGCCCAGGCCCTCGACAATGTCGCTCGCGGCGCAGCCGAGCCGGGTTGGAAGCTCCGGGAACTCTACGACGCTGCCGGTTCGGGGAACGGAAACAGATGAGAGATCCGTCAAGCCAGCCACCGCTGATTCCGTTTGTCCCGCATAACCGCCTTTTTCGACCGTTCCCGCCTGCGCCCGCCGGCGACGGGGCTCAGGCCCGCCGCCGACGCGCGCTATAACATAGCCCTCCGGCCTCGTCCATCGACGGGTAGGGTAGCGCAATCGCCGGCGGTTCTGGTGCCCGGTCGGTTCGCCCGGCTCGATGAGGGGCATGCTGGCCGACGCCGGCGCCTGCGGCTAAGTTATTCTTGGCTTGCGACTGCACGCGACCATTTCACCCTCGAATGGCCATGGCGATCATCAGGAACGTTTGCGTTTGACCCGGGTCGAAGACCTCGTCTCCGCCGGCCTCGTCGCGCCGGAGCGGCTCGACCAGATTCGGCGGGTGGCCGAAGAGTTCGCCGTCGCCGTGACCGCGGACATGGCGGCGCTGATCGAGCGCGGCGAACCGAACGACCCGATCGCGGCGCAGTTCGTGCCCGACCAAGCGGAGCTCGCGGTCGGCGACGAGGAGCTGGCCGACCCGATCGGCGACCAGCGCTGGTCGCCGGTCCCCGGCATCGTCCACCGTCACCCCGACCGGGCCTTGCTGAAGCCGACCCTCCTATGCCCGGTCTATTGCCGCTTCTGCTTTCGCCGCGAGGCCGTCGGCAAGGCGCCGGCGATGCTGGGCCGGGCGGCGCTCGATCGCGCCTTCGCCTATGTTCGCGAGCGGCCCCAAATCTGGGAGGTCATCGTCACCGGCGGCGACCCGTTCGTGCTAGCGCCGCGCCGCATCGCCCTGATCGTGCGCGCCCTCGACGAAATCCCGCATCTGGGCGTGATCCGCTTTCACACGCGGGTCCCGGTGGTCGAGCCGGGGCGGGTGACCCTGGCGCTGGTCGAGGCGCTCTCGGCCGAAAAGGCGGTCTATGTCGTGGTTCACGCGAACCACCCGCGCGAGCTGACCGCTGCCGCGAAGGAAGCGGTGACCCGGCTGGTCCGCGCCGGCATTCCGCTGTTGTCGCAGACCGTGCTGCTGCGCGGCGTCAATGACGACGCCGCGGTGCTCGAAGCCTTGTTCCGTGGCCTCGTCGCGATGCGGGTCAAGCCCTATTATCTGCATCATGCCGATCTCGCCCGCGGCACCGCGCATTTCCGCACCGGCATCGCCGAGGGCCAGCGGCTGGTGCGCCGGTTGCGCGCCGGCGCCTCCGGGCTGTGCCAGCCGGCCTATGTGCTCGATATCCCCGGCGGATGGGGCAAGGTGCCGCTCGCATCATGCGCCGCCACCCCGGACCCCTCGTCCGGCGGGTGGACCGTCGAGGACGGCGCCGGCGGCCGTCATGCCTACCCGCCCGACCCCGAGATTTCGGACAAATGAGGATCGCGCTCTAGACCGCCAGCTCGCACCAGATCGGCGTGTGGTCCGAGGCGCGCTCCTTGGCCCGTGGGCTTTTGTCGATCTCGCAGGCGGCGACCCGGTCGGCGGCGTGCGGCGAGAGCAGCAGATGGTCGATCCGCAGCCCCTCGTCGCGATGCCAGCGCCCGGCCTGATAGTCCCAGAAGGTGTAGCGGTGCGGCTCGCGGTGAAAGACGCGATAGGCGTCGGTGAGCCCCTGATACATCAGCGCCCGGAACCGCGCGCGCGATTCGAGGCGGCACAGCGCGTCGTCGCGCCAGGCCACCGGGTCGTACACATCGTCATCGGCGGGGCAGATGTTGTAGTCGCCGGCCAGCACGAACGGGATTTCGAACCGCAGCAATTCGCGCGCACGGCCGGCCAGCTGTTCCATCCAGGCGAGCTTGTAGGTGAATTTGTCGGTCCCGACCGGGTTGCCGTTGGGCAGGTAGATCGAGGCCACGCGGACCGCGCCGAAAGTCGCCTCGATATAGCGTGCCTGCTCGTCCCCGGCCATGCCGGGGAGCCCGCGGACGATTTCTTCGGCAGGCAGCTTCGAGACCAACGCCACGCCGTTATAGGAACGCTGGCCGACGGTCTCGACGTGATAGCCGAGCGCCCGGATTTCGAGGGTGGGGAAGTCAGCTTCCGGGCATTTGGTTTCTTGCAGGCACAGCACATCGGGCTGCGCATCGCCGAGAAAAGCAAGTAGGTGCGGCAGCCGCGCCTTGACGGAGTTGACGTTCCAGCTGGCGATCTTCACGGGCGGATAGACGGGCGGCGGTCAGCCGATCGAAAACGAATTGCCGCAGCCGCAGGACGAGGCGGCGTTCGGGTTGCGGATCTGGAACGAGGCGCCCATCAGATCCTCGACGAAATCGACCTCGGCCCCGCCCAATAGATCCAGCGACACGCCGTCGACCACGATGGCGACGCCGTCGCGCTCGAAGACGACATCGTCGTCGTTCCTCTGATCGTCGAAGGTAAAGCCATATTGGAAGCCGGAGCAGCCGCCGCCCGAAACCGCAATCCGCAGAAAGGCGTTCTCCGCCTGCTCCTGATCCCGCAATAGGGCGATGCGGCGGGCGGCACTCTCGGTCACGATGACCCGGCGCTCCTCGATCTGGTCGATGCTCTGTGCCATGTGCGTGACATTCCCAAGCTGGCCGGCTCGCACCCGGCGATTTGTCAGTGAGATGTAAGCATCGGCGCCCGCCAGGTCAAAGGGCGATGGCGCGGCCGGCCTCGCTAAAGATTTTTTCCCGAGGATCGGCTAGGTTGGCCGCTCGGAGCGGGAGTTGAATGATGCTGAGCGCCATGACCAGCGGCCTTGCCTTGACCGAGCAGCCGGTGCGGGCAGATGACAAGCTCGCCTGCCTCTCGGCGCTGGAGCGCAAGGTGCTGTGGCTGTCGACCTGGATGATCCACAACGCCAACCATCTGCGGCCCAATCGCGACGGGCTCAAGGTCGGCGGGCATCAGGCCTCGAGCGCCTCGGTGGCGACGTTGATGACCGCACTCTATTTCGACGTGCTGCGGCCGCAGGACCGGGTCGCGGTCAAGCCGCACGCCTCGCCGGTGTTCCATGCGATCCAGTACCTACTCGGCCAGCAGACGCGCGACAAGCTCGAGCGCTTCCGTGCCTATGGCGGCGCCCAATCCTATCCCTCGCGCACCAAGGACGGCGGCGACATCGTCGATTTCTCGACCGGCTCGGTCGGCCTCGGCGTCGGCATGACCTTGTTCGGCTCGATCGCGCAGGATTATCTGCGGTTGAAGGAGCTGGTCCCGACCGATGCGCCGCCGGGCCGGATGATCGCGCTCGCCGGCGACGCCGAGCTCGACGAAGGCAACATCTTCGAGGCTTTGCTCGAAGGCTGGAAGCACGACGTGCGCAATCTGTGGTGGGTCATCGACTACAACCGCCAGAGCCTCGACGCGGTGGTCTCCGACCGGCTGTTCGGGCGGATCGATGCGATGTTCGAGATGATGGGCTGGCGCGTCGTCACCCTGAAATACGGCCGGCTCTTGGAGGCGGCCTTCGCCCGGCCCGACGGGCATCATCTGCGCGAGTGGATCGACGGCTGCCCGAACTCGCTCTATTCGGCCCTGGTCTACAAGGGCGGCGAGGGCTGGCGCGAGCATCTGCAGCGCGACCTCAACCGCTATCCGGGGATCCGCGCGATCCTCGACGATCACGACGACCCGGCGCTGCAGCGGCTGATGACCAATCTCGGCGGCCACGATCTGGAAGCGATCCTCGACGCCTTCCACGCCATCGCCGACGACCGGCCGACCTGCTTTATCGCCTATACGATCAAGGGCTATGGGCTGCCCTTTGCCGGGCACAAGGACAATCATGCCGGGTTGATGAACCCGGACCAGATGGCCGCGTTCCAGCGCGGCATGGCGGTGCCTGAAGGCGCGGAATGGGATTTGTTCGCCGGGCTCGACCTGCCGGCCGAACGGCTCTCGGTATTTCTCGACGGAGTGGCGCTGGCCGGGCCCGCGGTGCGCCGCCACGATGCCGCCGCGGTAGCGGTGCCGGCGAGCCTGCCGGTGCCGCGTGGCGAGCGCCAGTCGACCCAGGAGGCCTTCGGCCGGCTGTTGGGCGACCTCGCCGCCGGCGACAGCGAACTCGCCCAACGGATCGTGACGACCTCGCCCGACGTCACCGTCTCGACCAATCTGGGGCCCTGGGTCAACCGTCGCGGGATCTTCGACCGGGCCGAGCGGGCCGACACCTTTCGCGAGGAAAAAGTGGTCTCGGCGCAGCGCTGGGCGATGTCGCCCAAGGGCCAGCACATCGAGCTCGGCATCGCCGAGAGCAATCTGTTCCTGCTGTTGGCGGCGCTGGGCCTCGCGGCGCCGCTGTTCGGCACCAGGCTGCTGCCGATCGGCACCTTGTACGACCCGTTCATCAAGCGCGGGCTCGATGCGCTCAATTATGCCTGCTACCAGGATGCGCGCTTTATCGTGGTGGCCACCCCGTCGGGGATCACGCTCGCGCCGGAAGGCGGTGCGCACCAGTCGATCGGCGAGCCGCTGATCGGGATGGCCCAGCCCGGCCTCGCCGGTTTCGAGCCGGCCTTTGCCGACGAGCTCGCGGTGCTGCTGCGCTGGGCGTTTGCCGAAATCCAGCGCGAGGGCGGCGAATCGGTCTATTTCCGGCTGTCGACCCGGCCCCTCGACCAGCCGAAGCGCGTGCTGGACGCGGACCTGGCCGAGGCGATCGTCGCCGGCGCCTATTGGCTGCGCGAGCCCGAACCCGGCGCCGAGCTGGCGATCGCCTATTGCGGCGCCGTCGCCCCCGAGGCGCTCGCCGCCCACCGCGAGCTGGCCGAGGACATCCCCGGCGCCGGCTTGCTCGCGATCACCTCGCCCGACCGCCTGCACCGCGATTGGCGGGCCGCGCGCGCCGGCGGTGGATCGAGTGCGGTCGGACGGCTGCTGGCGCGGCTGCGGCCGGATGCAGCGCTGGTCACGGTCGGCGATTTCCACCCGGCGACCCTGTCGTGGCTCGGCGCCGTCGCCCACCATCCGATCGTCCCGCTCGGGGTCGAGCGCTTTGGCCAATCGGGCGACATCCCCGATCTGTGCCATGCCTACGGCATCGACGCCGAGGCGATCCTCGACGCCGCCGCCCGCGCCTGCCTCATGTCGCTGGGTTAGCGCTGCGTCACTGCGGCCCGCTCCTCATCGAAGCGGGGTGGCCCGGCAGCTTCAGGCGCTGCCCGGTGTCGGTCACGTTGGTGCCGTCGACCTTGAG